>JACQVX010000205.1 GCA_016209495.1 Planctomycetota bacterium | reverse complement strand
TCTCCATTGCTATTGCTCCTCCTCGCTCCTAGCCTCGCGCCGCCTCGCTCGGCCTCGGTGTTTCACGCAGTTATTGTTTTACGACTCCTAAGCGAAGTACATGGCCGAGACGATCGCCTGCTCGACCTCCGCGCCGCTGCAGCCGTCGGCCGCCTGGGCCAGGCCCTCCAGGTCGTACCGCGCAGGGTCGCGGCGGCGCCTCGCCAGGTGGATGCGGAAGACCTCGCGCCGCTCGGCCAGGCCTGGCAGGTCGATGAAGAAGATCTCGTCGAAGCGGCCCTTGCGGAGCAGCTCGGGCGGGAGGTCGACGATCCGGTTGGCGGTGGCCACGAAGAAGACCGGCCGGGTCTTCTCCTGCAACCAGGTCAGGAAGGTGGCGAACACGCGCGTGGAGGCCCCCGCATCGGCGCTGGCGCCCGACTTCACGCCGCCGAAGCCCTTCTCGATCTCGTCCAGCCACAGGACCACGGGCGCGACGGATTCGGCCGTCTTGAGCGCCCGCCGCATGTTCTCCTCCGAGGAACCGATGTAGGAGCCGAAGATCCGCCCCACGTCCAGCCGCAGCAGGGGGAGCCTCCACGATGTGGCGATGGCCTTCGCGGAGAGGCTCTTCCCGCAGCCCTGCACGCCCAGGAGCAGGAGCCCCTTGGGCTCCGGGAGGCCGTAGACTCGGGCGCGCTCCGAGAACGCGCCCTGGCGGTCCAGGAACCAGCGCTTCAGGAGCTCGAGGCCACCGACCTGGGCGAGGGACTCGTCCTGGTCGAAGAACTCGAGGATCCCGCTCTTGCGGATCTCCTGCCTCTTCTCGGCGTTGATGACCGCCAGGTCCTCCTCCGAGAACTTCCGGTCGATGACCACCGCCTTCCCGAACACGTGGTTCGCCTGGGCCTCGGTCAGGCCGAGGGCCGCCCTGGCGACGCGCTCGATCAGGTCCGGGTCCAGGTCGATGGAGAAACAGCGGTCGCGCTGGAGGTTCTCCAGGAATCGGTGGAGCTGGCCGGTGAGCTCCGGGAGCCCCGGGAGCGGCATGTCGATGACGGTGACGTCCTTCTCCAGCTCGGCGGGCAGCTTCAGGACGGGCGAGAGGAAGACCAGGGTCTTGTAGCTCTTCGTGACCGTGGCCACCAGGTCCCGGACTCGCCGGACGACCTTGGGGTCGTCAAGCCAGGCATGGAAGTCGTGCAGGACGAAGACCGCCCGCTCGCTGGAGTGCGCGACCGCATCGAGGGCGGCCAGGGGGGACCTGTCGTCCGCGGCGCCGGCCGCGGCGCCGAAGTCGAGCGGTTCGGCGACCAGCGCCGGCGTCTCCGTGCGCTCCTCGCGGAAGCCCTCCGTCGCCGTCCAGAGGTAGAGCCGCTTCTTCGTCTCGCGGGCGAGGTCGGCGAGGATCCGGCGCGCGCGCTCCTCTTCCCAGGTGATGAGCCACAGGATGGGGTAGCGGGCCCGGACGTAGACCTTGAACTCCTCCAGCCAGTCCTGCATGTCTACCCCCCCGGGCGGCGCACGGGCTGGCCGGGCCGCCGGCCCAGGATCTCCCGGTAGAGCGCCGCATGGTCGGCCGCGTTCCGCTCGGCCCCGTAGGCGCGGCGCACCTCCTCGTCGGGCCGCCTGGCGCGCCGCGCCTCCGGGCCCGCGGAGGCGAGGGAGGCCGCCACGGCCCGGGCCAGCTCGGACCACGCGCCGGCCGGGACCAGCGTCGCGCCAGGGCAGACCTCGCGCACCCCCCCCACGTCCATGGCCACCGCCGGGACCCCGGCCGCGCGCGCCTCGATGAGGGCCAGGGGCGTCCCCTCGGCGGCGGAGCACGAGACCACCAGGTCCAGGTCCGCGTAGACCGGGCCCATCGCCTCCACGAATCCGGGGAAGTGGACCCGACCGTCCAGGCCGAGGTCCCGGGCTAGGGCCTCCAGCCCTCCCCGCCCCGGCCCGTCTCCCACCACGGCCAGGTGCGCCCCCTCCACCGCTCTCCACGCGAGGACCAGCTCCCGCTGCCGCTTCACCGGCGCCACCCGGGCGACGATCCCGGCCAGGGGGACGCCCTCCCCCAGGCCGAGCCGGGCGCGGAAGGCCCCGGGGGCGGCCGGCGCCGGGAGGTCAAGGCCCGGGGCCAGCACCCGCACCCGGCCCCTGCCCGCCACACGGTAGCGAACGGCCACCTCCTCCCGCTGGGAGGGGGAGAGTACCACCAGCGCGTCCGTGAGACGCGCGAGGGAGCGTTCCGCCGCCAGGATGGCCCTCGTGGCCCTGGGCCCGAAATAGCCCCGGAAGACGTGGCCGTGATACGTGTGGACCACGGCCGGGACGCCGGCCAGCCGCGCGGCCACGCGGCCCAGGCCGCCGGCCTTGGCCATGTGGGTGTGGACCACGTGGGGCCTCTCGCGACGCATGAGCCCCACCAGGGCCGCCAGGGTCCGGGCGTCGTCCCGCGGGCGTACCTCCCGCCCCAGGGACG
Organism: Planctomycetota bacterium; assembly: GCA_016209495.1. GTDB lineage: Bacteria > Planctomycetota > JACQVX01 > JACQVX01 > JACQVX01 > JACQVX01. Next base: position 1,770 of record JACQVX010000205.1, on the reverse strand, counting down.
GCAGGCTCGCGATGCGCAGACCGGGGGCGTCCGCCTCCGCCCATAGGTCGCCCTCCCCGACCGGACACGACCCCACCGTCAGGACGGTCCGGAAGCCGTCGCGGTTCAGGAGCCGCGAGAGGGCCAGGGCCTGGCGGGCGGGCCCCCCGACGTTCAGCCGGGTGATGACGCGCAGGACGCGGAGGACGCGGACCTCCCCCACACCTCACCGCTCCCCGTACTGGCGTTGGTAGTAGAGGAGGTAGTCCCCGCTCCGCACCCCCTCCCACCAGCCCCGGTTCTCCAGGTACCACCGGACCGTGTCCCGGAGGGCCTCCTCGAATCGCCGGACGGGCTCCCAGCCCAGCTCCCTCCGGAGCTTCCCGGCGTCGATGGCGTAGCGGCGGTCGTGTCCGGGCCGGTCCTTCACGAACTGGATGGACGACTCGTCCCGGTCCAGGACCCGCAACAGGAACCGCACGATCTCGATGTTGGCGCGCTCGCTGGACGCCCCGACGTTGTAGACCTCGCCGGGCCTCCCCCGCTCCAGGACCTCGAGGATCGCCCGGGAGTGGTCCTCCACGTGGATCCAGTCCCGGACGTTCCGGCCGTCGCCATAGACCGGGAGCGGTCGCCCCTCCAGGGCGTTGACGATCATGAGGGGGATCAGCTTCTCCGGGAACTGGCGGGGCCCGTAGTTGTTCGATGAGCGGGTGACCAGGACCGGGAGGCGGAAGGTCTCCCAGTAGGAGAGGGCCAGGAGGTCCGCGGCGGCCTTGCTGGCGCTGTAGGGCGAGCTGGGGGCGAGCGGGCTCTCCTCGGTGAACGACCCGGTGGGGCCCAGGCTCCCGTAGACCTCGTCGGTGGAGACCTGGAGGAACCGCGACACCCCGGCGCCGCGGGCCACGTCCAGCAGGACCTGGGTCCCCAGGACGTGGGTCCGCACGAAGGGCCCCGAGTCCAGGCTGGAGCGGTCGACGTGGCTCTCGGCGGCAAGGTGCACCACCCCCTCGGGCCGCTCCTCGGCGAAGACCCGCTCCATGGCCGGCCGCTCGGCGATGTCCGCGCGGACGAAGCGGTAGTCGGCCCGGCCCTCCAGCCCCTCCAGGTTCTCCAGGTTGCCGGCGTAGGTCAGGGCGTCCACCACCACCACGCGGTGGCCACGCCCGAGGGCCAGGAGGTGGCGCGTGAGGTGGCTCCCGATGAAGCCCGCACCCCCCGTGACCAGGATGGTCACGACCCCTCGAGCCCCAGGCGCCGCCGGAAATGGTCCAGGGTGCGGCGCAGGCCCTCACGGCGGTCCACGCGAGGCTCCCACCCGAGGATACGGCGGGCCCGCGAGATGTCCGGCTGGCGAACCCTGGGGTCGTCCTCCGGGAGCGGTCGGTGGACGATGCGCGAGCGCGACCCCGTCAGCTCCACCACCTCCCGGGCGAAGTCCAGGATGCTCACCTCCTCCGGGTTCCCCAGGTTCACCGGCTGCGCCTCGTCGCTGGCCAGGAGCCGCACGATGCCCTCCACGAGGTCATCCACGTAGCAGAAGGACCGGGTCTGGCGCCCGTCCCCGAAGACGGTCAGGTCCTCGCCCCGGAGGGCCTGGGACATGAAGGCCGGCAGGGCCCGGCCGTCCTCGAGGCGCATCCGGGGGCCGTAGGTGTTGAAGATCCGCGCGATGCGGGTCTCGACCCCGTGGGTCCGGTGGTAGGCCATGGTCATGGCCTCGGCGAAGCGCTTGGCCTCGTCGTACACGCCCCGGGGCCCGATGGGGTTCACGTTGCCCCAGTAGTCCTC
>JACQVX010000204.1 GCA_016209495.1 Planctomycetota bacterium | reverse complement strand
TCGCAATAGCGCTCCGTTGCTATTGCTCCTCCTCGCTCCTCGCCTCGCGCCGCCTCGCTCGGCCTCGGTGTTTCACGCAGTGATTGTCTTGCGACTCCCAACGGGTCCCTACGGGAACCGCGTCTGGTCGGTGCGCCTGCCGGGGGAGTACTGGCCGCCCGTCCCAGGCGCCGCCTGGCCCTCGGCGGCGTCGTGGAGGACGAGCTTCGTCCCGACCGCGGTCCCGGTGTTCGCCCCGTCCTTGAACCGGTTGAGCGACTTGCGCTGCACCGGGGCCGTGAAGTTCGTCCCGTTGTCGTACTGGAAGAGGCTCACCCGCGTCCCGCCGGCGTCGTGCAGGCTCACGCCGACGGCTACCGCGGTGACCGCCGCGGCGTTGACCAGGGCGAAGCCCGCAGGTGCTGTCTTGACCAGGGCCGCCCCGCTCTGGCCCGCGGGGGGGAAACCCGTGGGCGTGCCGCCCCCGAAGATCACCAGGGAGCCGTAGGCGGGGATCGTGGTCCCGGCGGGGACGGTGTAGAGGGTCGCGCCGGCCAGGTCCCTCAGGGTGTAGCCACCGAGGCCCACCGGGGAGCCCGTGCGGTTCAGGACCTCGATGAACTCGTCGGCGTCCACGCTGAAGGCCCCGTCCCCGTTCGTGTCGTCGGCGGCCCCGTCCGGGTCGGGGAATACCTCGTTGATCACCACGTAGGGCAGGGCGTCCTGGGTCACGCGCTTCGAGGGCGACCACTTCGAGGTCCCGGCCCCGGTGACGGCCGTGTGCAGCCCCACGCCGCCCGAGGAGAGGCAGTCGGTGGTCCGGTTGAAGGACTCGCCCTGGGTCGTGGCCGGGTAGGTGAAGGAGTCCACGATGACCCCGCCCGCGTCCTTGAGCGTGATGGTGTCGCCACCGTCCACCAGGCCCGGGAGCGCCGGCCACGTGCTGGCCACCTGGGCCGTGGTGAAGCCCGTCGGGTTCCCGCCGCCGAAGACGACCATGGAGCCCAGGGCAGGGATGCTCGCCGTCGCGCCGAAGGTGTGGATCACCGCCGCCCCGTTCGTGAGGGTGAAGCCCGAGAGGCCGAGGGCGGAGCCGGTGGTGTTCACCAGCTCCACGAACTCGTCGGCCGTCAGGCTGGGCGCCCCGTCGCCGTTGGGGTCGTCGGTCGCCGCGGGCTGGGCCAGGACCTCATTGATGACGACCCGGCGGGGGAAGCCCTGGTTGGCCAGCCGGCCGGCGGACCACTCGCGGCCCGCCGCGCCCCCGGCGGCCTCGTGGCCCACCACGGTGTCGTGGAGCAGGGAGCGCGCGGCCACCAGGCCGTCGCCCGCCCGGTTCCGCGACTTGCTCGCGCTGAAGGCCCCGGTGACGAACCGGTCCACCTCCCGGCCGCCCCGGTCCTGCAGCACCACCGTCTCGCCCGTGTTATCCATGCCCAGGGCGCCCGAGGAGGCTGCGAGGCCCAGGACGTTCGCCGAGCGCCCGTTGGCCCCCGTCGTGGGGAAGTTCGCCACGGTCCCGCCGCCGAAGACGACTACCACGCCCCCGGGGGGGATCACGGTGGCGGGGGCGAAGATGTGCCGGGGCTGGGTGGTGGTGTTGTCCCAGAGGGTGAAGCCGCCGAGGTCGATGGCGGTGGAGGTGGTGTTCACTAGCTCCACGAACTCGTCGTTGGTGGTGCTGAAGGCCGCGTCGCCGTTCGGGTCGTCGGCGGCCCCGTCGGGCTGGCCCAGGACCTCGTCGATGAGGATACCGCCCTGGGCCACGGTGCTCGCCACGGCCCCTGTGTAGAATTCCCAGGAGTAGCTCGTGGCCGCCGTGAGGTAGGGGCCGGTGGTGGCGCCGTCGGTGTAGGTGATGGCGTTGGTGAGGGTGGCCCGATAGAGGTGGTCGGCCGTCAGTGCCGCGGTCGGGTCAAGGGTCGCCGTCTCGGTGGTCGGGGCCCAGGAGACGGTGGCCGCGACGGCCGCGCCGGTGTAGAGGTCGGTGAGAGTGAAGCTCGTCCCCGTGACGGTGGCCGCGTTCACGAAGTCGCGGGGGAGGTAGGCTGTGACGTTGGTCCCCGTGGAGACGCCCGTGGCGCCGGGGACGGGGGAGAAGGCGCTACGACGGCCCGGGGAGGCCAGCTCGTCCGAGGACCAGGCGATGGTCCAGCGCTCCGAGGACTCGTCGTGGCCCGTGGCGCCGTTCCCGCCCGAGGCCCGCTCGCCGTCCTCGGCATAGGAGCTGCCTGCGAGGCTCCGCCGCTGGAAGCTCTGGTCGTGATCCGAGCCATGGGTCACGGGCAGGGCCCCGCCGCCCTTGGTGATGATGAAGACGTCCTGATCGGCGATGGCCGTGTCCGTGCGATAGACCGTGGAGCCGCCGAAGGGCGGGTCCAGGGGGTGGGTCCCGGCGCCGCCCTGGGGCGGGTTGTTCTTCCGCAGGTGGACCGCGTCCAGGGCGGCCCCGCTCCCGTAGAGGAAGAAGTCCACGTCCTTCACCAGGATCGAGGACCCGTCCCAGGAGTAGAGGACCACCGCCTCGGTGGCATTGTCCAGACCCGCGTTGGTGTTCAGCGGCTGGCCGGGGGCCGCCACCATGTTGGGGATGGTGTCCCCGTCCAGGGCGATCTCGTAGTCGGGGTTCGCGCCCATCCTCTTGAAGAAGGCGCCGGTGAAGGGCTCCTGGTCCTTGACGGCGATGACGGCGTAGGCCCCGGCGGCGAGGGTGGAGCCCGAGGGGAATCCCACGTGGAAGTCGGAGCTGACCCCGCTCGAGGCGTTCGCGCGGGTCGTGGGGTCGGTGACCTTCCAGTAGGTCCGGCCGTTCCCAGCCACGGCGTCGTCCAGGGCGTCGGTGAGGTAGTAGCCGTCCAGAGAAACGCTGGCCCCGGTGGGGTTGTAGATCTCGACGAATTCCTCGGTCCCCAGGGGCAGCGCCTCGGTGATGAGCAGGTGGGCCGCCTCGTCCAACCGGACCTGGACCGCGGGGGAGGCCGCGCTGGTGAGGGAGCCCCCGGTGACCGACACCGTGACCTGGAGGTTGTAGGTCCCGCGCGTGGCGGTGGCCGGGACGCTGAAGCCGGAGAGCGTGGTCCCGCCTGGGCCGGCGGCCAGGGTCCCGGCGGTGAGGCCCACGGTGGACCCGCCCCCCACGGGCGTCAGGGTGGCGGAGAGCGAGGCGGCGGGGGCGTCCAGGTTCGTCCCGGTGAGGGCCAGGGCCGTGGCGGTGCCGGCCGTGACGGTGCCGGGCGTGACGCCGGTGAGCGTCGGGGTGCCGTCCAGGACGGTGAAGCTGGCCGGGGTCCGGCTCGTCCCCGCCGGGGTGGTCACCTCCAGGGCGTAGGTCCCGGGGGCCATCCCCGAGGGGACCGTGGCCGTGAGCCGCGTGGCGGAGGCGACCGCGAGGCCGGTCAGGTCCGTGGAACCCAGCCGGGCCGCGCTGGCCCCGGTGAGCCGCGTCCCCTGGACGGTGAGGGCGGTGGTGCCGAAGTTCCGGCCCGAGGACGGGGAGACGGACCCGACGGCGGGCTGGGCGTCCAGGACGGTGAAGACGAAGCCCGCGACGCCGGTCCCCTTCGGGGTGGTCACGGTCAGGGGGTAGCTCCCCGCCGCCAGCCCCGCCGGGACGCTGGCCGTGATCTGGGTGTCGGACGCCACCGCCAGGCCCGTGAGGGCGGTCGAACCCACGTTGACGGCCGTGGCGCCGGTGAAGCGCGTCCCGGTGATGGTCACGCTGGCCGCCTGGTCGTTGGACGCCGAGGCGGGCGCCACCGAGGTGGGGGCGGGCAACTCGCCCTCCACCCTCTGGATGATGGTGTTCTTGTCGCCTTCCCCCCCGAAGGGTTCGCAGCCGGCGAGGACGACGAGGACGGCGAGGGCCGGGGCCAGGCGGGGGGTTCCAATACGCATGGTGGCCTCCCTGGGGCTCAAAGTCGCCGTGACGAAACAACTGCTACATTCGGCCGGCTGCGCGAGCCGCTGGCGTCGTTGCTCCTCCTCCGCGTGTCATTCCATTGACACGCGTCGTCGTCGCTCCTAGCCATCGGCTCGCTCGCTCGGCCTCGGTGTTTCACGCAGTAGTTCCGTCACGACTCCAAGGGAGGGGCATTGTCCACGGCGCCGGGCCCATGGCAAGGGGCTGCGCGTTGCGGCATCGCTGTGGGTGGACTGGAACCTCTCGCGCACGATCACGAGCCACGCGCACGACCACGAGCCACGCGCACGACCACGAGCCACGGACACGCACCACGCCCACGAGCGACGGGGCACGGACCACGAGGCACGAGCCACGCCCACGTCCGCTCAGGCCCGATGAGGGCCTGGGCAGATACGAAGTCCTCTATTCGCCGGTCTCTGCGATCACCCCCCCGCCCAGGCAGCGCTCGCCCTCGTAGAAGACCGCCTGCTGCCCGCGGGCCACGGCGCGCACGCCCTCGTGGAAGTCCACGCGCGCGGCGTCGCCGGCCAGCGGGCTGAGGATCGCCCGCGCGCCCTCCTGGCGGTGGCGCACCTGGCAGCGGACCTCTCGCGGAGAGCCGGGCTGGGCGAGCCAGTTCACGCCTCGAGCGACCAGGGAGCGGCAACCCAGACGCGCCTCGGCCCCGATATGCACCGTCGCCGTCGCCGGGTCCACCTCGGTCACGTAGCGGGGGGATCCCCGCGCCACCCCCAGGCCCCGGCGCTGGCCCACGGTGTAGCCGTGGACCCCGGCGTGGCGTCCCACCACCGAGCCGTCCTCATCATCGATGATGTCCCCGGCGAGCCCGGCTCCCGGCCGCAGGCGCTCCAGGACATGCCGATAGTTCCCGTCCGGGACGAAGCAGATCCCCGCGCTTTCGGGCTTGTCTATGACCGGGACCGGGAGCGCGGCCTGGCGGGCCCGCTCGCGCACCTGGGTCTTGGTCAGGTGGCCCACGGGGAAGAGGGCCTGCCCCAGGGCGTCCCGGTCCACCGAGGCCAGGAAATAGGTCTGGTCCTTGGCGGCGTCCGCCGCCCGGAGCAGGGCGGGGCCGTCGGCAAGCCGGGCCACCCGCGCGTAGTGCCCCGTGGCCACGCGCTCGGCGCCCAGGTCCCGCGCCACCGCCAGGAGCCGGCCGAACTTGATGTCCCGGTTGCAGGCCACGCAGGGGATCGGGGTGCGGCCCCCCAGATAGTCGTCGCAGAAGGCCTGCACCAGGTGCCGGAAGTCCGCCGAGGCGTCCATGGCGTAGATCGGGATCCCCAGGACCCCGGCCACGCGCCGCGCGTCCATGGCGTCCTCGGCCGAGCAGCAGGAGCGATCGCGGGACGTCTCGGCGCCCACGACCCCCGCCGGGTCCCCGACGCGCAGAAACACGCCGACCACGTCGTGGCCCGCCTCCCGGAGGAGGAGGGCCGCGACGCTGGAGTCCACCCCGCCGGACATGGCGACCAGGACGCGAGCCACGGCGAGAGACTAGCGCACGGGGACGGCCTTCACCAGGGTGGGGCCGTCCGCGCGGCCGCCTTGGTGCGGGAGTCGTCCGATGTCATGTGGACCGGGTCGTGGACGTGGACGCGGGGGGCGTGGGACCGGTGTCTACCGGCCGCCGCCGCCGCCCCCGCGCGGCGGGGTCTCGGTGGAGCCGCCGCCCTCGGGCGGTGTCTCCGAGTCGGCGCCCTCGATGGCGGTGATGGTCTGCTCGACGCCCTTCAGGCGTTCCAGGAGGCCCTCCCGGTCCGCCACCAGGTTCCGCTTGTAGTGGTCCAGGGCCGTCCCGACGCGGCGGCGCATCGCGTTGATCTCGTTGCTGTACTGGACCAGCGCCTCGGTGTTCTTGGCCTGCACGCTGTCCAGGGTGCGGACCTGGCGCGTGATCTCGTCCAACTTGCCCGTGAGGGCCGTGACCTCGGCCTTGAGGGAACCCTGGGTCTCCCGCAGGGCCGCGAGGGCGGCCTCGGTGGAGGTCTTCTGGGCGGTCAGGGCCGTCGAGAGACGCCCCTCCGCGGCGGCAGTGGCTTCGCCCATACGGGCCTCGAGGGCGGCGATGCGGGAATCGGCCTCCACGCGTTCCGTGGCGAGCCGCGCACGCAGGGTGTCCACCTCGGAGGCCAGCCCCGCGTGGCTGGCGCCCGCCGCGTCCAGCCTTCCCGAAAGCCCCGCGGAGGCCTCGTCCAGGCGGGTCCCCAGCGCCGTGTCCCGCTCCGTGGCCTCCGTGCGCGCGGCGGCGATGGTCGTGTTCAGCTCGGTGCGCGTCTTCCCCAGCTCCTGGTTCATCACCTCGGGGCTGACGCCGCAGCCCGTCACGGCGAGGGCCTGGAGCGAGAGCGCGATCAGGCGGCAGGCGATCCGGTGCATGGGCCTTCCCCCGGTCTGTGGGCCATTCCCCCTGGGCGGGTGGGCAGTATAGGAGCGGGACCGCGGGGTGTCAACGGCGCCAGGAGGGGGGGGAGACTCGAGGAAAGGTGGCGATCAGGCGACGACGTTCACCTTCTGGCCGATGCCCAGGTCGCCGAGCAGCTCCGATTGGGGCGTCTGCAAGGGGCCGTGGCCCCGGCTGTTCACGACGCCCGTGGCCTGGCGTTCCAGGCGCGGTTGCGGCAAGGGGTTCAGGACCTTCTTCCCCGGGAAGTTCCTGGGCTTCACGCCCTGGAGGTCGAGGCCCGGTGGACGGCCGAAGGACTCGAGGGCGCCAGGGTCCGAGGGGTTCGTCACGGGCGTCCCGAAGCGTTCCAGATGGGGCGTCGACCGCGGGTTGGCGAAGAAACCCTGCCCCACCAGAGATGTAATGGTGTCCAGGAGCGCCATGGCACGACTCCCCCCCCGCGTCCGGCGAAGTATAGCATCCGCCCCTGGAGCCAGTCAAATCGGGCCTCGGGGGCCGCCGCGCGATTCTCGGGTCCCCGTGTCCGGGACCCGAGGTAGTATCGGCCGCCATGGCGATCGTCGAGGCGAAGGGGTGGGCGCGGAGTTGCCTTGGGCTGGTAGCGGGGGCCGGACTCGAACCGGCGACCTGAGGCTTATGAATCCCCTGCTCTAACCAACTGAGCTACCCCGCCAGGGCGCGAGGGATCTATAGCATGGGAACCACGGGTGTGGCAAGGGCCGCCACGCTGCTCGAGGGGCTCGGACACGGGCTAGCGGGGCTCCTGGACGGCCTCCGGGACGTCCTCTGGCCCCTGCGCTGCCTGGCCTGCGGCCTGGAGGTGGAGGTGGAGGTCCCCTGGGAGGGATTGTGCGCGGACTGCGCCCGCGACGTGGTGCAGGTGGCGCCGGGGTCCGCCTGTCCACGCTGCGCGCTGCCCTCCCCTGGAGGGGCGCCATGCGGTCCCTGCCGCCTTGGGCGTGATCCCCCCTTCGAGCGGGCCATGGCGGCCACGATATACATGGGGACCGTGGCCCGGCTGGTCCGGAGGGGCAAGTTCGGGAGGGACCCCCTGGCCTTCCGTCCCCTGGCGGCCATGCTCGTGGAGGGCGTGGAGCGCCAGACCCGGGGGATGGAGGCCGATCTGGTGGTGCCGGTACCCCTCTCGGCGCGAAGGAGGAGGTGGCGCGGCTTTGACCAGGCCGAGGTCCTGGGCCGCGCCCTCGCGCGGCACCGGGGTCTGCCCCTGGGAGTCCGGGTACTGGTGCGGCGGCGGGACACGCCGCCCCAGGCCAGCCTGGGGGCGCGGGAGCGGCTGCGGAACCTGCGGGCCTGCTTCCGCGTCGTACGCCCCGACCGGGTGAAGGGGTCGCGGGTACTCCTCGTGGACGACGTGCTCACCACGGGGGCCACGGCCTCGGCCTGTGCCCGGGCCCTGCGCACCGCCGGGGCGCGGGGGGTAGAGGTGGCCGTGGTGGCCCGGAGCGCATAGAATCGTCGGGCGGTCCTCGTTCGCGGAAGGGGGTGTATCCATGAATCGCCTCGTATTCGCCCTGGTGCTGGTCCTGGCCCTGGGGGCCTCGGCGCCCACGGCGCGGGCCCAGTCGCCGGAGGGGTGCAGGCCCGTCGTGGTCTCTCACGACCACTGCGAGCGTTGCTGCCTTTGCCGGCCGGGCCACTGGGAATGGCGCTGGGAGCGCGTGTGCGTGGAGCCGGGCCGCTGGGAGTGCTACCCCGTCACGGTGCGCACCGGGAGGTGGGTGAGGGACGGCGTCCAGCTCACTTGGAGCGGCTCCGAGGAGGTGATCTGGCAGGTGCGCGAGGTTCCGGCCCGCCACGCCTGGGTGCACGTCCGGACCTGGGTGCCGGACTGGTGGAACTGCCGCCCCTGCATCTGCCACCTGCCCCCCCCTTCTCCGTGGCCCTGCCGCGAACGATAGGGGCGCCCCAGCGGCTCCGATGACCGTGCGGCGCCTGGGCCTCGCCGCCGCGGCCGCCCTGGCCCTCGGCCTGGCGGCGGGCCTGGGGTGGTGGTTCACCGTCCCCCATGACGCGGCGGCGGCGCTGGCAGTGGCGGCCGCCCTGGAGGCGAGGGAGCGCCGGGAGGCCCCCGTGGAGCCCGCCGCCGTGGAACGCGTCCTGGCAGCCTGGCGCCGGGTCCACGAGGAGTTCGAGGCCACCCCGGAACAGACGATCCAGGCCCGGCGCCGAGCCGCCGATTTCCTGGCCGGCGCGGGGGCGGACCCCCGCGGCGCGGTGCGCGGCTTGGACGAGCTGGCGGCGGCCTCTCCTGACCGGCCCGAGGCGGCGGAGGCGGAGTTCCGGGCCGCCGAGCTCTGCGAGGACCCCCTGGGCGATCACCCGGAGGCCCTGGCGCGCTACCGCCGCTTTGCCGAGGGGCGTGCCACGCACGACCTGGCCCCTGAGGCGCTGCTCCGGGCGGCCCGCATCCTGGCCTCGGGGAAGGTCCCGGGGGTGGTTCCGGCCGAGGTCCTGGAGGGGTACGCCCAGGTGGTGGAGCGGCACCCGCATCGCCTCCAGGCCGAGGCGGCCCTCTGGGAGCGGGGGAGGCTCCTGGAAGAGCTGGGGGAGGAGGCGGCGGCGATCCAGGAGTACCAGACCCTCGTGGAACGCTTTCCCGAGGGTCCCCACGCCGCCCAGGCCCAGCGCCAGGTCGGGGACCTCTACGCCCGGCGGTTGAACCGGCCCGAGGAGGCGGCCCGGGCCTACGACCGGCTGGAGCAGGCCTACGGCGACACCCCGGCGGGGGCCGGGGCGGGGGCGCGGCGCGACGAGACGCGCTCGGAGGCGCGCCGGACCGAGGAAGACGACTACTTCAAGGAACACTACGGTCGGCCCGGGGCGGACGCGGCCCAGGTCCATGCCCGCTCCAGGGCCCCCCACGAGGCCTTCCGCGACGTGCTGGCACAGAAGCTGGACGTGGGGCGCGTGGACGTGGAGCTTCGCATAGACCCGGGCGGCTCCACCCTGGAGGCCACGGCTCGGCTGCGCCTCACCCACGGCGGCGAGGCCCGGCGGGACCTCCTCCTGGTCCTGCGAGGAGACCTCGCGGTGCGGAAGGCGCTGGCGGATGGGGTCGAGGTACCCTACACCCAGGACCGGTCCGCGAACCTCCTCTCCCTGCGCCTGAGCGAGCCCCTGGCCGCGGGCCGGCCGCTCTCCCTGGAACTGGTCTACGGCGGCAAGCTGGAGCCCGGAGGCGGGGACTTGCAGTGGAAGCTGGGGGATTCGGGCTATCTCCTGGGGCCGGGTGGCTGGTACCCCTTCGGGGCCTACGGGGACGTCTTCGATTCGGAGCTGGCCGTGACCCTGCCGCCGGGAGGCTTCCAGGTCGTGGGGACCGGCGTCCCGGTGGAGGGCGGCTCGGCGGAGGCGGAGGCGGCCGGGACCACCGTGCGCCGACGCACGGATCGGCCCGTGTTCGGCCTCTACCTGGCTTACGGGCGCTACCGCAGCTTCCAGGGCCAGTGGCGCGGCCGGCCGCTGGCCGTCCACGGGGAGCACCTGGAGGAGGCCCAGGCCCGCTCGCTCCTGGACCTGGCGGGCAGGGTCCTGGACGTCTACAGCGGGCGCTTCGGCGACTACCCCTACGCCAAGCTGGACCTGGTGGAGGCCCCGCTCCCGGAGGCCTTCGGGGGGGTGGCGCCGCCGTCCGTGGTCCTTCTCAACGCCTCCACCCTGGCGGGGGGACAGGTCCCGGAGAACCTCCTGGCCCACGAGCTGGCCCACCAGTGGTGGGGGGACCTGGTCCCGGTCTCCGTCGCGGAGGGCTACTCCCCCTGGCTCAGCGAGGGCTTCGCCACCTACTCGGACGCCCTCTTCCTGGAGGAGACCCGCGGCCCGGAACGCCTGCGGACCCACCTGACTCGCTTTGCCCACCTCTACCTGGGGCGGGTCCTCGAGTGTCCCGCCGGCGACGTCGCCATCCAGGGCTGCGGCCCGGCCGACCCGCTCTACCGCGCCGTGGTCTACGAGAAGGGCGCCCTGGTCCTCCACTCCCTGCGCGGGCTCCTGGGGAGCGGGCGCTTCTTCGAGGCCCTGGCCGCCTACGGGAACCGCTTCGCCGATCGACCGAGCACCGTCGCGGACTTCCGCGGCATCTGCGAAGAGCTGGGGGGGAAGGACCTGGGCGAGTTCTTCGAGGACTGGCTGGCGGGGCCCGGCTTCCCGCACTACGCGGTGGTGGGGGTGGAGCGCGAGGAGGTCGCGCGGGAGGGGCTCTGGGGCCTCTCCTTCGCGGTGGAACAACGTTCCCGGCCCTTCCGGACCCCCGTGACGGTGCGGGTCCATGCGGAGGGGGGAGGGGAGGGGGGCGAGTCCCAGGACCTCCTGGCGCGCTTCGAGGGGGGGCGTTCGCGCCTGGAGGCGCGGCTCCCGTTCCGCGCAGGGCGCATCGAGGTGGACCCGGACCTCTGGCTCCTGCAGAACCCGGGGCAGGACCGGGTCTGGACCCCCGAGCTGGGGGAGGCGCGCGGGCGGGCCCGGGGAGGCGGGCGCGTGGGCGAGCCCTCCCCGCGCTTCGAGGGACTGGACCTGGACGGCCGGGCCTGGTCCCAGGCCGCCCTGGAGGGCCGTGTGGTCCTCTTGAATTTCTGGGCCACCTGGTGTCCCCCGTGCCGCCGCGAGCTGCCGGACCTGGCGCGGCTGGCGCAGGCGGAGGGGCCCCGCGGGCTGGCGGTCCTCGGCGTGAGCGGGGAACCGGCGGAGACCCTCCGGGCCTTCCTCGCACGCTCTCCACTCCCCTACCCGGTGGTGTCGGACCCGGACGGCGCCTGGTCGGCTCTCTTCGGCGGGGTGGAGGCCGTCCCCACGACCTTCATCATCGACGCCACGGGCGTCGTGCGCGAGCGCCTGGAGGGGGCGCGGGACCTGGAGTCCCTGCGCGCGGCCGTGGCGCCCCACCTGGGCGGGGCGACCGTCCCGGGCGGGGGGGGGGGCGAGCCGGCGCCCCGGAGGGCCTACTGAGGTCCCGGCCCCTCCCATGATCCAGACCCAGGGCCTCACGCGCCGCTTCGGCAGGAAGACCGCCGTGCAGGGCCTGGACCTCCTCGTGCCCCAGGGGAGCGTCACGGGCCTCGTGGGGCCCAACGGGGCGGGCAAGACCACGACCCTGGCCATGCTCAGCACCCTCCTGGCCCCCACCTCCGGGGAGGCCTTCGTGTGCGGCTTCGCCATCCCGGGCCAGACGGCCGAGGTGCGCAGGCGCATCGGCTACCTCCCGGATCGGTTCGCGGCCTACGAGGACGCCACCGTCGAGTCCTACCTGGCCTTCTTCGCCGCGGCCTATCGCATCGAGGGGGAGCGGGGTCGCCGCGTCGTGGGGGACGTCCTGGAGCTGACCGACCTGGGCCCGGTGCGCGCGGAGCCGGTGGCGGCCCTGTCGCTGGGGATGCGCCAGCGGCTGGGCCTCGCCCGGGTCCTGGTCCACGACCCGGAGGTCCTGCTCCTGGACGAGCCCGCCGGGGGGCTGGACCCGGCGGCCCGCATACAGCTCCGGGCGATCCTGGAAGAGCTCCGGAGGATGGGGAAGACCGTCCTGGTCTCCAGCCACGTCCTCCTGGAGCTGGCCGAGGTCTGCGACCGATTGGCGCTCCTGGTGTCCGGCCGCCTGGTCTTCAGCGGCACCCTGGCCGAGGCCCTGGCCCGCGCGGGCGGCGGACCGGCCCTGAGGGTCCGCGTCGAGGGGGAGCCGTCCGCCGCCGCGGCGCTCCTGGAGAGGGACCCATGGGTGCGGGCCGTCTCGGTCCAGGGCGCCGAGCTGCGGGTGGAGCTCTCGGACGGGGCGGGGACCGCTCGCGTCGCGCGGACGCTGGTGCAGGCCGGCCTCGGGCTCGTCCGCCTCGTGGACGATGCCCCCGACCTGGAGCAGGCCTTCCTCCGGCTCACCGCCGGGGTCGAAGGGGCCGGCGGCGAGGGATAGCCGTGTACGCGGGGGCCCTGGTGGCGCGGGAGCTCGCGGCGGCCGGCCGCGCGCGCCGCGCCTTGTCCCTGCGCCTGGCGGTGGCCCTGGCGGCGTCCGTGGCGCTCTTCCTCACATGGCCGCGCGTGGGCGACGCCGCCATGACCGGCCGCGAGGTCTTCGCGACCCTGGTGCGGCTCGTCTTCCTCATGGCCTACCTCGTGGCGCCCCTGGTTGCGGCGGACGCCGTGGCCCGGGAACGCTCCCAGGGGACCCTGGGCCTGCTCCTGCTCACGGACCTGGGGGCCGTGGAGGTGGTCCTGGCCAAGTTCGCGGCCAGGGCAGCCGAGGCCCTGGTCCTGGTCCTGACGGCGGCGCCGGTGGCTTGCGCCGTGTGCGTCCTGGGCGGGGTGGGGCCCCGGGACGTCCTCGCGGTGGGCATGGCGGTCCTCGCCGGGGTCGTGCTGGCCCTGGGCGCCGGGGTCCTGGGAGGGGTCCTGGCGCGCGGGACCGCCGCCGCGGCTCTCGTGGCCTACGGGCTCCTGGCCGCGCTCCGTGTCCTGGTGCGAGCCCTGGACCTGCCGGTCCACCGCCTGGACCCCTACGACGCGGTGAACTACCTCCTCGCGCCCCGGGACTACCAGGTCCTCCCCCGGCCCGAGGCCGCATGGGTGGGCCCCGTGGCCGTGGCGGGCCTGGGGCTGGCCTGTCTGGTCGCGTCGGCGGCGCTCCTCCGGCGCGTGGCGGCGAGGGACGCCGTGGGCCGCGCGAGGACCGCGCGAGGGGCGGCTCGCCCCCTGGCGCGGGTCGCGCTCGTGGCGGGCCTCGCCCTGGTGGCCATGGCCTGGGGGGCGCCGCGGCTCGCCGCCGACCGGGGCGCCCAGGCCGCCCTCATGTCGGCCCTCGCCCTCCTCTCGACGGCGGCGGTCGTGGTGCGGGGTGCCGGACGGGTGGTCGAGGACCGCCGGTCGGGGACCATGGCCCTGGTGGCCCTGTCCCTCATGCCGGCCCGTGACCTGGTGTGGCGCGAGGTCCGCCAGACGGTCCTCGATACCTGGCCCCTGGCGGCCCTCTGCGCCGTCCATGTCCTGGCCCTCGCCTCCGCGGGCCATCTCGATCCGGGGCTGGCGGTGGCCCAGTCCCTGGCCGTCGTCCTGGGGCTCGGGCTCTACCCGCTCCTCGGGGTCTGCGTGGGGCTCCGCGCGGAGGGGGCCGCGAACGCCATGGTCTGGGCCCTGGTGACCGTGGTCCTGGAGGGGATCCTATGCCTCCCCGTGGCCCCGGTGGGCTATTCGACGTTCCTCATCCCGCTGGAGGTCGCGTCCAGGATGGTCGCCACTGCGGGCTGGACCTGGGTCGCGTGCCTGCCCCTGCTGGGGCTCCCCACCCTGGCCCAGGTCCTGCTGCTACGCCTCGTGTGGGGGGGCTCGGACCGGCACCTGGGCCGGCGGGCCTGAGGCCTCATGCGTGCGGGACCCGTGGAGTTCGCCGAACCCGCCTGGCTGCTGCTCCTCCTCCTGGCGCTGCCGGCGGTGGCCCTCTGGCGGGCCTCCCTCATGCCGCTCCCCCACTGGCGGGCCTGGGGATCCCTGGGGCTCCGGCTCGCGCTCCTGGCGGGGCTGGCCGCCGCCATGGCCTCGCCTCGCCTGGTGCGCACCAGCGACCGGCTCTGCGTCCTCTTCGTCCTGGACTGGTCCGACAGCATGCGTCCGCGGGGCCGCGAGGCGGGCCTGGCCTGGGTCCAGGAGGCCCTCAAGGGCCTGGGGGAACGGGACCGCGCGGGGCTCATCGTCTTCGGCGAGGACGCCTACGTGGAGTGGCCTCCCACCGAGCAGCCCTTGCCCGGGGAGCCCGAGACGGTCCTGGCCACCTCCTTCACGGATATCTCGCGGGCCCTGCGGCTGGCCACGGCCACCTTCCCGGAGGACGCGGTCCGGCGGGCGGTCCTGGTCTCCGACGGCAACGAGAACCTGGGCGACGCCATCCGGGAGGCCATGGCCCTCCAGGCCGGTGACGTCGTCCTCGACACCCACCTGGTGACGGAGGGGAGGGGGAGTGCCACCGAGGTCCTGGTGGAGCGGGTGCAGGTGCCGCCGCGCTCGGCCCGCGGCGAGCCGGTGGGCGTGCGGGTGGTGGTCGAGGCGACCTCCGCCGGGGAGGGCCACCTGCGCATCGTCCGCTCCGGGGACCCGCCGCGGGTGGTGGCGGACCAGGCCATCGCCTACCGGGAGGGCCAGTCGGTATGGCGCGTCCTGGACGACCCCCCCGGCGAGGACGCGGGCTCGCTCGTCACCTACGAGGTGGTCCTCTCCAGCCCCCAGGACGACAACCCGAACAACAACCGCTCGTACGCCTTCACCCGGGTCTCCGGGGAGCCGCGGGTCCTGGCGGTCTTCCAGCGGGACGCCCTGGAGCGGTCCGGCGGTCGGCCTCCCCTGGTGGAGGCCCTGCGGCGCGCGGGCCTCGCGGTGGACCTGAAGGACCCGTCCGGGCTCCCCCTCTCCCTGGACGAACTGGACCGTTACCGGGCCTTCTTCCTGGTGGACGTCCCGGCCCGGCTCTGGACGGAGCCGCAGATGGAGGCCACCCGCCGCTTCGTCCACGACCGGGGCGGCGGCCTGGTCATGGTGGGCGGCCCCGACTCCTTCGCCGTGGGGGGCTACGACCGGACCCCCGTGGAGGAGGCCCTCCCGGTGGAGATGGACATCCGCCACGAGAAGAAGATGCCCAGCCTGGCCTACGTGGTGGCGGTGGACAAGTCGGGGAGCATGGGCTCCGACACCCGGGGGACGGAGAAGATCGCCATCGCCCGGGAGGCGGCCGCGGAGGTGGCGAGCACCCTCTCGCCCTGGGACCGATTCGGGGCCATCGGCTTCGACTCGGCCTCCAAGTGGGTGGTGCCCATGCAGAACGTCACGGACGTGGGGGCGGTCATGGACCAGCTACGCAGCCTGCGCGCGGGCGGGGGGACGAACATCTACCCGGCCCTGGAGGACGCATACGCCGCCCTGCAGGCCGAGGAGGCCGTCCTCAAGCACGTCATCGTCATGACCGACGGGGAGACCGTGGAGGGGCCCTAC
The DNA here is from genome assembly GCA_016209495.1 of Planctomycetota bacterium. GTDB lineage: Bacteria > Planctomycetota > JACQVX01 > JACQVX01 > JACQVX01 > JACQVX01. The sequence continues at coordinate 2,329 of JACQVX010000204.1, read as the reverse complement.
GAGACCCTGGTGGGGCGGATGCACGCCGACGGGATCACCGTCACCACCGTGGCGGTGGGGGAGCAGGCGGACCAGGGTTTCCTCCAGGACATGGCCCGCTGGGGCGAGGGGGAGTTCTTCTGGACCCCGGACGTCAGCTTCGTGCCGCGGATCTTCGCCCAGGACGTCTTCCTCTCCTATCGCAAGTTCATCGAGGAGCCGGAGGGCGGCCTGGTCCCGGTCCCCGGCCGTCCCCACGAGGTCACCGACGGGGTGGCGCCGGACGGGTGGCCCCGGCTGGGGGGCTTCGTCCAGACCATGGCCCGGCCCCGCGCGGAGGTGCTGCTCCGTTCCCCCGCGGAGTCGGTCGAGCCCCTCCTGGCCGTGTGGCGCTACGGGCTGGGGAAGGCCGCCGCCTTCACCTCCGACACGGAGCGGCGCTGGGCGGCCGAGTGGCTCTCCTGGCCGGGCTACGACCGGCTCTGGACCCGGCTCGCCCGCTGGGTCCTCCGGGACGAAGGGGAGCTGCGCTACCCTACCGCCCTCTCCTTCGACGGGGGCGAGGGGGTGGTCACCGTGGACGCCCTGGACGAGGCCGGGGCCTACGAGAACCTGCTCTCCCTGGAGGCGGTGGTCTCCCGGCCCGACGGCCGTCCCGAGCGGCTCCCCCTGGAGCAGACGGGGCCGGGGCGCTACCAGGGGCGCTTCCGGGCCACGGCGGCCGGGACCTACGCGGTCTACGTGGTGGCCGCGGGCGACCCGGAGGCGGCGCCGGTGGGGAGCGCCACCGGGGCCCGCTCGTATCCGCCGGAATACCGCGTCCTGGAGCCCAACCCCTACCTCCTCGCCCGGGTGGCCGAGCTGGCCGGGGGGCGCTCCCTGGCGCACCCGGGGGAGGCGTTCCGCCGGGACGGGCGGACCACCACCTCCCGCCGCGAGGCCTGGATGCCCCTGGCGGCCCTCGCCGCGTTCCTGCTCTTGCTGGACGTGGCGGCGCGGCGGGTGGTCATGCCCGAGGCCCTGTCCCGCGCCATGGAGCGCCAGCGCGGCCGGCGTGCGGCCCCGGTCTCCTCGCCGGTCCTGGGGCGGCTGCGGGAGGCGAAGGAGCGGCTGCGGGGCGAGGCCACCGCCACGCCCGCGACGACGGTCACGCCCGCGTTCCCGCCCACGCCCACGCCCACGCCCGCGCCCACGCCCGCGCCCACGGAGCCCGCGCCCACGGAGCCCGCGCCCACGGAGCCCGCGCCGGACGACGAGTCCACCACCGCGCGGCTGTTGCGGGCCAAGCACCGCGCCCGGGACGGCGGGACGCGGCCGCCAAGGGCCGGGGCATGACGCCGGTGGCCGCCCCCGTCATCGACGCTCACCAGGACCTGCTCTCCCGGCTCCTGGAGTCGGGACGGCGCGACCTGGTCCCCGGCGAGGGCCATGTGGACCTGGCTCGCCTCGAGGCCGGGGGCGTGGACTGCGTCTTCGCCACGCTCTTCTGCCGCGACGAGCCGGGTCCGGACTCGCCCCTGCTCCGGGCCCTGAAGGAGGTGGACCTGGCCCGCGGCCTCGTGGCCCTCCACCGGTCGGCCCTCGCCCTGGTGCGCTCGCCCACGGAGCTGGAATCGGCGCGCGCCACGGGCCAGAGGGCCCTGGCCCTCACGGTGGAGAACGGGAACTGCCTGGCGGGCTCCCTGGAGGTCCTGCGGGTCCTGGCCCACCTGGGGGTCGTGGCGTTCCAGCCGGTATGGAACGGCCGCAACGACCTGGGGGTGGGCGCCATCACCGCCGAGCGCGAGGGCGTGGACGGGGGGCTCACGGACCTGGGCCGGCGCGTGGTGGCGGAGTGCGGCCGCCTGGGCGTGATGGTGGACGTCTCCCACGCGAGCCGGCATAGTTTCCACGACGCCCTGGAGGCGGCCCAGGGGCCGGTCCTCGCCAGCCACTCCAATTGCCGCACGGTGCGCGACCACCCGCGCAACCTGGACGACGCCCAGATCCGCGAGCTGGCCCAGCGGGGCGGGGTGATGGGCCTGAACTTCTACCCGCCCTTCCTCTCGGCCGCGTCCGAGGCCACGGTGGCCGACCTCGCCCTGCACGCCTATCACGCGGCGAACCTGGCGGGCCCCCGGGTCCTCTGCCTGGGGACGGACTACGACGGCATCGAGCGCACGCCCGTGGACCTGGGTGACGTGGCCTCCCTGCCCAGGCTCTTCGAGGAGCTGGCCCGGCGAGGCTTCCGGGAAGACGAGCGAGCGGGGATCGCCGGGGCGAACCTGCTGGGCGTCTGGCAATCGGCCCGGCCGGTGGTCTAATAGCTCGGGGGGGCGGCCTCGGCGGCCCCCCCCGATGTCCCCCCCCC
>JACQVX010000207.1 GCA_016209495.1 Planctomycetota bacterium | reverse complement strand
GTCCGGCGCCCGGCGTAGACGTGGCCCAGGCCCGGGACGAGCCAGGCCAGGACCAGGGCCAGCTCCGGGATCCGGGATCGACTACGCACCCCCTGACCCCCCCGAGCGATCAGTCCGTGAGGACCACGGGGACCTGCTCATCGTCGTCATCGCCGTCCTCGTCCTCGTCATCTGCCGCGCCGTCCGGGGCCGCCCCCGGGGCCGCCCCCGGCGCCGTCCCTTCCGCCCCCTCGATGTCCATGTGGAAGCGCTCGCCCAGGTAATGCTCCCGGGCCGTGGGGTCTTGGACGATCTGGGCGGGGGTCCCCTGGGTCATGATCCGACCGTCATCCATGATGTAGGCCCGGTCGGTGATCCGGAGGGTATCGTGCACGTTGTGGTCGGTCAACAGGATGCCGATGTCGCGCTCCGCCAGCTCGGCGATGATCTCCTGGATGTCGGCCACGGCGATGGGGTCCACGCCGCTGAAGGGCTCATCGAGCATGAGGACCCGCGGTTCCAGGGAGAGGGCGCGGGCGATCTCCAGCCGGCGCCGCTCCCCGCCCGACAGGGTCTCCGCCCGGCTGTCGGCCACCCGCGCCAGGCCGAATTCCTCCACCAGGGCCGCCGTCCGCTCCCGGCGCTCCCGGCGGCCCACGCCCCGGGCCTCGAGGATGGCCAGGATGTTCTGCCGCACCGAGAGGGCGCGGAACACGGAGGCCTCCTGGGGCAGGTACCCCAGGCCCGCGCGGGCGCGCCGGTACATGGGCATCCGCGCCAGGTCCCGCGCGGGGCCGCCGTCGGGTCCCGCGGGGGCGAGGGTGACCCGGCCCGCGTCCGGGGGGATGAGGCCCACCACCATCCGGAAGGTGGTGGTCTTCCCGGCGCCGTTCTTCCCCAGGAGGCCGACGATCTCCCCGGCGTGGACGTGGAGGCTCACCCCCTTGACCACCTTTCGCCGGCGGAAGCGCTTCTCCAGTCCCTCCACCCGGAGGAGGGCGCCCTCGGGGAGCGCGGCGGCGTCCGGCATCAGCGGATCCGCTGGACCTGCCAGTCGTAGAACGGGATGGCGGGCCAGAAGACCAGGAAGGCCCGGCCCACCAGGTTCTCCCGGCGGAAGGTCCCCCAGCGGCGCGAGTCCTGGGAGTGGGGACTGTTGTCCCCGAGCACCAGGTAGGAGTCCGCCGGGACCTCCCAGCGGTCGTCGCGGAAGCTGTCCAGGGTGTAGTGGATGTCCCGCTCGACCCGCAGGTCCTCCACGAGCCCCCCGACCCAGTTGAAGGTCAGCTCCACCGCCGAGCGGCGGGTGTGGTAGGACACGTCCCGGTCCGATTCGTCCTCGTACTCCAGCCACAGGGCCTCGCGGCCGTCCACGGCCAGCGACAGCCGGTTGTCGGCGTTGGAGAGCTCCACGCGTCGCGCGCGACCGGGCTCCAGGCGTAGCCCCTCGTCCTGGACGACCGCCACCCCGTCCCTCAGCAGCGCGGTGGGGGGATCGCCGGGGCCCACCCGCAGTCGGGCCTCGTGGCGGTGCGGGAATCGGGCCTCCCCCGTGCGGTCGCCGATCTCCTCCTCGATGGCCAGCCGTATCGCGCCCTGCTCGCCGGCCGGGGTGAGGAGGGCCCCGACCCTCAGGTCGGCCACCGTGTGGACGCCGTTGCCCGAGGGGGCGCCCAGGAGGTTGTAGCCGTAGGCGTCCTTGAGGGGGCGGTGGAGGCGCAGCGTCGTCGCCCCGTCCCCCGGGGCCGCCCGGAGACGGTTCCCCTCGACGGTCCAGCGTCCCGGCGGCGGCTCCCAGGACTGCCGGACCAGCTCCGGGTCCCGGACCCGCGCGGCGTCGAAGACGGCGAGCCAGGTGGCCCGCTGGACCTCGGCCGGCTTGCGGGCGATGCCATAGCCGGTCCCGTCGCGGATGTAGATGTCGCCGTTGCGGATGCTGAGCGTCTCCCCCGGCAGGCCCACCAGCCTCTTGATGAAGTTGCGGCGGGTGTCCTCGGGGTACTTGAAGACCACCACGTCCCAGCGCCGCGGCTCCTCCAGGTGGTAGATGAACTTGTTGACGAGGATCTTGTGCCCCCCCTGGAGGGAGCGCAATGTATAGGAGACATCGAAGAGCCGGTTGCAGTTGGTGCAGAGGAACTGGGAGTGGAGCGTCCCGCGCCCGTCCCGGCCGAAGCCGCCGCGGTCGGCGTCGTAGCCCACGTGGAAGCGGAACTCGCAGTGGGGGCACTCGGCCTCCAGGTGCTCCCCCGAGAGGGTGGGGGCCATGGACCCGGTGGGGATGACGAAGGCCTCCATGGCGAAATGGCGGATGATGATGGCCAGGGCCACCGCCACCACGATGCCCTCCAGGTTGTCCCGGAACCAGCCAGGGGACGTCCCGTCGCCGGCGTCCTCGCCAGCGACGGGGTCGCCCGCGGCCTGGCGCGGCTCCCGCAGGGCCTCCCGCACCCGCCCGCGGGAGAGGACCAGGAGCAGCCACGCCCCGTGGGCCGCCGCCAGGGTCCCCACCACGCGGTAGCCGAGGGCGACCACCGCGTGGACGCCCACCGGCACGGCCACGGCGGCCAGGGCCACGGCCAGGCGCATCCCCCAGCGACGTCGGGCCGCCAGGGCGTAGCCCGCCGTCAGGTAGCCCGCCCCCAGGGCCAGGGCCAGGGCCCCCAGGGCCAGGGCCGTCCGGGTCGCGGCGCCGAGGTCCGCGAGCCGGAGCGGTCCGCCCGCCTCCTCGTGACGCTCCCAGACCTGGTAGATCGGGGCCAGGATGAGGACCAGGCCCAGGAAGGTGCAGCTCCCGGCCAACCGCCGGGACCACGCGCGGCCGACGTCCGCGGCGTCGCCGGTGGGCTCGCCCACGCTAGCGCTCCGTCAACACGGCCATGAAGGCCTCCTGGGG
>JACQVX010000206.1 GCA_016209495.1 Planctomycetota bacterium | reverse complement strand
GCTCCGGCGGGGCGGCCGCATGCGGCGGCTACCGGGGAAGACCGTCGTGCGGTTGGTCCCGGGCGATGTCCTGGTGCTCCAGACCCCGGGCGGGGGAGGTCACGGCCTCCCCGGGGCGCGGGGCACGGACCCCAGGTCCCGCAGGACCTCCCGGGCGGCGGCCAGGCCGCTACGGACCGCCCCCTCCATGGTGGCGGGCCAGCCGGTCGCCGTCCAGGCGCCGGCCAGGTAGAGCCCGCCCACGCCCGTCCGCGGGCCGCTCCGCAGGCGCTCCGCCCCGGGCGCGGGGGCATAGGTGGCGTGGGGTTCCTTCACCACCAGGGCGTTCAGGAGTCGGGCCCGCGCGGCGCCCGGAAGGACCCGGGCCGCCTCCCGGGCGATGGCCTCCTGGACCTCGGACGCCGGTAGGCGCACCCAGCGGTCGGCGGCGCTGAGCGAGACCGTGACCAGACCCGGGGGGCCGCCGGCGTTGGGTCCCCGCGCGAAGACCCACTGGAGCGGGCTCTCCAGGACCGCGAGGTAACGTGCCTCCAGGACGGGCCGGTCGTAGACCAGGTGGACGTTGACGATGGGGCTCGTCTCGAGCTGGGCCGCCTGGCGGAAGGGGGCGAGCCCCACGAGCGGCGGGGGGAGGACCCGGGAGAGTCGGTGGTGGGGCAAGGCGAGGACGCAGGCCTCGCTCGCCAGGACCTCGCCCCCGGCCAGCAGGAGGGCGCGCACGCGGTGGCCAGCCAGTTCCAGGCCCACGACGCGCGAGCGCAGCCGGACCTCGCCCCCGTGGCGGCCGAGGAAGGCCTGGGCGGCCTCCGGGGCCAGCCGCGAGAGGCCCACCCGGGGGAGGCCCAGGCGGGCCGCCCCGGGGCGGAGGAGACCCGAGCGCACCACGAAGAGCGCGAGGGCGGCGCTGGCCCGGGACGAGGGGAGGTTGAGCGTGGCGACGACGAGCGGGTCCCAGAGCCGCCGCACGGCGCGTTCGGACTGGCCATGGGCCGAGAGCCACTCGCCGAAGCTCACCGCGTCGAGGCGCCGCCTCTCCCCCTCGTCCAGGAGGGCCGCGGCGGCCAGGGCAGCCGCCGCGCGCACGCGTTCCCCGAGGCTCAGGTGGCGATAGGCCAGGGGGGAGCCTCCGAGCCAGGAGACGCCCTGGCCCGGGAGCAACACCGGGACCCGCGCGAGGCGCTCCAGCCGGTAGTGGCCGCGCCCGCCCAGCCGTGCGAGCCAGGCCCGGAGGGCGGTGCAGGCCGCCAGGAGCACGTGCTGCCCGTTGTCCAGCTCCAGGCCGTTCGCGCGGTCGAGGAAGGAGTGGACCCGGCCCCCGGCGCGCGGGGCCGCCTCCAGCACCAGGGGGACGTGGCCGGCCTCGGCCAGCTCCGTGGCGCAGGCGAGGCCCGCGAGCCCCGCGCCGACCACGACCACGCGGCTCACCGCGCTCGGGCGCGGCGGCGAGCCCGGAGGGCCCGGGCCAGGACCGAGAGGCGGTCGGCCGCCGAGAGGCGGTAGCGCCTCTCCAGGACGCGGAAGCCGTCCCCGGCCATTCGCCGGAGCAGCCGCCGGTAGGCGGCCTGGAGGGCCGCCGGGCACGCCGCGGACTCGGGCTCGATGCACTCCAGGAGGGGTCCAGCCGCCCCCAGGTGGCCGCGGGCCCGGCGGGCCACGGAGGCCAGGCAGGCCGCGAGCTCGCCGGAGGTGCGGCCCGCGAGGCAGTCGGCCTCGCGGGCCCCGTGGCGCTCGAGCTCGGCCGCCGGGAGGTAGATGCGCCCGCGGCGGGCGTCCTCGCCCACGTCGCGGACGATGTTGACGAGCTGCATCCCGAGCCCCAGCTCCGCCGCGTGGTCGCGCGCACGCGGGGCGCTGTAGCCGAAGACCTCCAGGCAGGCAAGGCCCACGGAGGAGGCCACCCGGTGGCAGTAGGCCTCCAGCTCGCCCCAGGTGGCGTAGCGCGTCTGCCGGGCGTCCTGCTCGCAGCCCTCCACCACGGCGAGGAGGTCCTCGAGACGCACCGCGAAGCGCTCGCGCACGTCCTGGAGGGCCGGGGCCAGGGGGTCGTCGGGGAGCCGACCCTCGGCCAGGGCGCGGCACTCCTCGAGGCGGCGGCCGGGCGCGTCCCCGTCGGCGATGTCGTCGGCCAGGCGGAAGAAGGCATAGAGGGCCTCGAGGGCCCCGCGCCGGTCTCGCGGGAGGAGGCGGATCCCGGCGGCGAAGGAGCTGGAGGCGGCGCGGGTGCGCTCCCGGCAGGCCGCGTAGGAGGCGGCGAGCCGCTCCTCGGCGAGGGTGGCCCTCAGGGGCCCGCCTCCGGCGCGACTCGGCGCGGGCCCAGGGCGTGCCGCACCGTCTCACGGAGGACGACCTCCAGCTTGTCGAGGCGGGAGAGGGTCGTTCGGCGCGAGAGGACGTCGAATCCCTGGCGCTCGATCTTGTCCAGGACGCGAAGGCCGCCGCGGGAGTAGAGGGCCAGGTCCAGCCGCAGCTTCCCCTCGACCCGTTCCACGAGGGCGAGGCCCTCCCGGAAGAGGGCGCGGGCGCGCTCCACCTCGAAGGCCATGAGGCGGCGGAAGGCCTCCGTGGGGCGCCCCGAGGCCAGGACGCCCTCCGGCACGCCGAAACGCTCCAGGTCCTCCTCGGGGATGTAGACCCGCCCCCGGGCCCAGTCGACCGCCACGTCCTGCCAGAAGTTGGCGAGCTGGAGCGCCGTGCAGGTGGAGTCCGAGAGCCGCTGCCGCTCGGCGTCGCGGTAGCCGAAGCAGTAGAGCACCAGGTGGCCCACCGGGTCGGCGCTGTGGGCCGTGTAGCCGCGCAGGGCCTCCCAGGTGGGCCAGCGGGCCTGGACCTGGTCCATCCGGTTCGCCTGGATGAGCCGCCGGAACGGGCCATCGGGGATCTGGAAGCGCCCCACCGTCTCCTGGAGGGCCACGAAGACGGGGTCACGGGCACGCCCCTGGTAGAGGAGGTCCAGCTCGCGCTCCCACGCGTCCAGGGCGGCGAGGCGGTCGCCCGGGAACTCGTCCCCCAGGTCGTCCACCCCGCGGGCGTAGGCGTAGATGGCGTAGAGGTGGGCACGCTCGGCGGCCGGCAGGAGCCAGGAGCCGACGGTGAAGTTCTCGTAATGGGTGCGCGTTCGCCGCTCGCACCAGGCCCGGGCCTCCGCCAGGGTCGTCATGGGGTCCTCGCTCGAAGAGGGGCCGGGATGCTAGGTCATCCGCGAGGGGTCCGCAAGAGGACCGCCAGGTAGCCCCCGCCGGCCTCCGGACCCGGGAGGGTCGCCTCCTCGGCCTCCAGGGCGAATCCCGGGTGGTCGCCCACGAAGGCGCGCACGGCATGGGGGCCCTCCTCGTCCTCGATGGAGCAGACCGAATAGACGAGGCGTCCGGCCTGGGCCACCAGGGGTGCCGCCGCGGCCAGGAGCCGGAGCTGCAGGTCGGAGAGGGCCCAGACGTCCCGCTCCACCACCCGCCAGCGGGCCTCCGGCCGGCGGGCGAGGACGCCGGTGTTGGTGCAGGGGGCGTCCAGGAGCACCCGGTGGAAGGCCGCGGGGGGGAAGGCGGGCCGCAGGGCATCCGAGGCCACCAGGGCCACGCGCGAGAGGCCGAGCCGCCGGGCGCCCTCGCGGACGCGCGAGAGCCGCTCAGGGGAGAGGTCCGAGGCCACCACGAGGGCGCGATCGTCGGCCAGCTCCGCGAGGTGGGTGGCCTTGCCCCCGGGGGCGGCGCACAGGTCCAGGACGCGTTCGCCGGGGGCGGCCCCCAGGGCCAGGGCCACCCGCGCCTGGCTCGCATCCTGCACGGTGCAGAGCCCGTCCCGGTGGGCGCGCCAGAGGTCGGGGCGGCCGCCCGCGGCCGAAAGGACCGTGTCCGGCTCGGCCCCGGGCCCCGCCTCCACCCCCTCTGCCGCCAGGGCGGCCACGAGCTCTGCCGGCGAGGCGCGCCTCCGGTTCGCGCGCAGCGACACCAGGGGGACCTGGTTGTCCGCGTCCAGGACGGCAAGCAGGGTCTCCTCGTCGAGGCGCTGGGCCCAGCGGCTCACCAGCCAGCGCGGGTGGCTGTAGGCCGCCGCCAGGTAGGCCACCGCGTCCGCCGCCGGGTCCGGGAGGAGGTCCTCCCGGAAGAGGCACTCGCCCCCCCCGGGCAGGGGAAGCGAGCGGCGGGAGCGCCCGGCCAGGGGCCCGCACGGCGTATCCGTGCGTCCCCGGAGGGCGCGCTGGAGCGAGCGCAACGTGGCGTTGACGAAGCCCGCGGCGCGGGGCGAGCGGCGCCGGGCCGCCTCGACCGCCTCGTCCACGGCGGCGTGCGCCGGGACGCGGTCCAGGAAGAGGAGCTGGTAGGCCCCCACCCGCAGGACCTCCTCGATGGCCCGCTCGGGCCTGTGGTGGCGGTAGTGCGCCCCGAGGAGGTGGTCCAGGGTCCCCCGGTGGCGCAGGCTGCCGTAGACCAGCTCCGAGGCCAGGGCCGCCTCCCGGCGGGGACGTTCCGCGGTGCGTTCGGCCAGGAGCTCGCGGGCGTGGCGGTCGCGCCGTAGGTCCAGGAGGACCTCCACGGCCAGCTCGCGGGCCAAGGCCTCCGGGGCGGGGGGGTTCACGAGGCCCCCCGTCCGGGGAGGCCCATCGCCCCCAGCAGATCTCCGGCCCGCAGGGGGGCGCCCCGGAGGAAGGCCCGCGCCTCCATGGGTCGCCGACCCGCCGGGTGCACCCGCAGGACCTCCAGGACCCCCCGCCCCGTGGCCACCCGGAGGCCTCCGTCGTGGGTCGCGACCACGGTCCCCGGCGCCGGAGCGCCCCCCGACCCGTCGGCGTCGTCCAGGGCCCGGGCCGCGAGCACCGTGAGCTCCCCTCCTGGTGACGGGGTCCGGGCCCCGGGCCAGGGGTTGTAGGCCCGCACCGTGCGCGCGATCCGGGGGGCGTCCTGGGACCAGTCGATCCGGCCGTCTTCCTTCGTGAGCCGCCGGGCCCAGGTGGCGCGCGATTCGTCCTGGGGCTCGGCCCGGGCGCGGTGTTGGTCGAACCGCGCCAAGACGGAGACGGCCAGCTCGGCGCCCAGGGCCGCCAGGCGCCGGGTGAGCTCGCCGCAGGTCTCCTCGGCGCCGACCTCCGTGGTGCGCGTCGCCAGCACGGGCCCCGCGTCCATGCGCTCCACGACCTCCTGCACCGTGACCCCCGTGACCGGGTCGCCGGCGAGGATGGCGGCCGATACCGGGGAGGCGCCCCGGTGGCGGGGGAGCAGCGAGGCGTGGACGTTGATGGCCCCCCGCGCCGGGAGCCCCAGGAAGGCGGCGGAGAGCCGCTGGCCGAAGGCGGCCACCACGGCCAGCTCGACCCCCAGCCCCGCGAGCCGCTCGAGGACCGGCGGGGCGCCGGCGTCCTGGGGCCTCAGGCACTCGAGACCGCGCGCGGTGGCCCAGGCGGCGACCGGGGAGGCCCTGGGCGAGCCGCTCCGCCCACGGGGCCGGTCGGGCCGCGGCACGACGGCCCGGAGTCGGTGGCCCGCGGCCGCCAGGGCCTCCAGGGTAGGGAGGGCGAACTCGGAGGTCCCCAGGAAGGCCAGGTCCACGGGGTCCCCTTGTCTACAGCATCCCCAGGACGTCGAAGACGTCGCGGACGGTATCCGTCGGGTTGGCCAGCGTTAGGGCGCCGCCCTGTTCCTTCAATCGCGCGGCCCCGGACATGAGGACCCCCACGCCGCTGGAGCTGATGTATTCCAGCTCCGTCAGGTCCACGATGACCCGCGTCTCCTGGCAGGCGGCGGGCGAGCCATCGGAGGTTGCAGAGCGAGCGATGAGGCGCTCCAGCTCCTGCTCCAGGACTACGAAGGAGTAGGAGTCCAGGAATCCCCCCACCACGACCAGGTGGGTGCCGTCGTCCAGGAGGTGGGTCCTCAGGTGGAAACGGTCGGCCTCGGCGCCATGGACCGTCTCGCGGATGCGCCCCGAGAGGCTCTCCAGCGACTGGTCGTAGCGGATGAGGTCACGCTCCGGGGGCTGGTTCATGGGGGGTGGCTCCGTCTCGCAGTGTGATGGCGATGGGGGCGAAGGGGCGCTCCTGGACGACGCACACGCGGGCCTGGCGCACCAGCTCCAGGAGGGCCAGGAAGACGCCCACGACCCAGGGGCGCTCGGCGGCGGCGGGGAAGAGGTCCTCGAAGTCCACGGCCCCGACGGCCCGGAGGTCCGCCAGGATGCGCTCCATGTGCACCTCCACCGGCGTCTCGTCCTGGACGATGGTGGGAGGTCCGTCGAGGATGGAGCGCGCGACGCGCTGGAAGGCCGTGACCAGGGCCCAGAGGTCCGGCGCGTCCGCCAGGACGAACTCCCGCCGGCCGCCGGGCTCGGCCCGGGGCCGATCGAACATGCGGGAGGCCCGTTCGAACTGGCCGTCCAGGGCGCGGGCCGCGGAGCGCACCCGCCGGTATTCGAGCAGCTCCTCCACCAGGGCGAGCCGGGGGTCCTCCCCCGGGTCCTCGTCCAGCTCCGGCTCTCGCGGCAGGAGGGCGCGGCTCTTGATCTCCATGAGGGTGCTGGCCATGACCAGGAACTCGCCGGCCTGCCCCACGTCGATCCGGTCCATGCGCTCCAGGTGGCGGACGAACTGGTCCGCCACCCGCGCCAGGGGAAGCTCCCCCACCTCCACCTCGTGCTTGCGAACCAGGTATAGGAGCAGGTCCATGGGGCCATGGAAGGCCTCCACCTCCACCTGGTAGCCCTCCGGCGGGGGGGCGGGGCTCGCGGGCTCGGGGCTCACCGGAAAAGTCCCAGCCGGGAGCGCACCTCGTCCATGGTGGCGCGCGCGATGGAGCGGGCCTCCTCCGCGCTCGCGCGCAGGAACTCCCCGACCTCGGCCGAGCGCGGGCCCACCAGCTCGTGGTAGCGCGCGCGGATGGGGCCGAGCCTCGCCTCCATGGCGTCGGCGACCAGGAGCTTGCAGTCGGCGCAGCCGATCGTCGCGTCGCGGCACTCCCGGGCGATGCGCTGGCGCACCTCGGGGGGGCTGAAGAAGCCGTGGAAGCTGTAGATGTTGCAGATGTCCGGGTTGCCCGGGTCCTTGCGGGTGAGGCGCGCCGGGTCCGTGTAGGCCCCACGCAGCCGGCGGCGGACCTCCTCCGGCTCGTGGGCCAGGGCGATGTGGTTGTCCAGGCTCTTGGACATCTTGGCGTGTCCGTCCAGCCCCAGGACGCGGGCTGCCGGGGTGCGCGCCGAGAGGGGCTCGGGGAAGGTCTCGCCGAACCGGGCGTTGAAGCGGCGCAGGACCTCGCGGGCGAGCTCGAGGTGCTGCTCCTGGTCCTCCCCCACCGGGACCACCTGGGCCTTGTAGAGGGCGATGTCCGCCGTCTGGAGCACCGGGTAGGTGAACAGGCCCGCGTTGACATTGTCCTGGTGCTGCGCGCTCTTGTCCTTGAACTGGGTCATGCGGCCCAGGGCGCCGTAGGCGGTGCAGGAGGCCAGGACCCAGGCCAGCTCCGTGTGCTCCGGGACCGCGGACTGGACGAAGAGCCGGCAGTTGCCGGGCCCCAGGCCCGCCGCCATGAGCATGGCGGCGGAGCGGCCCACCCGGGTGGCCATCTCCGGGGGCTCGTAGTCGATGGTGATGGCGTGGTAGTCCACGATGCAAAAGAAGGCCTCGTGGGTCCTGGCGAGCTCCACCCAGTTGGCGATGGCCCCGAGGTAGTTGCCCAGGTGGATGTCCCCGGTGGGCTGGATGCCGCTGAAGAGCCGCCTCATAGCAGCAGCTCCAGGAGCACGCCCACCGGGCGGCGGATCACCGCCGGGGCGGCCACGACCAGGGCCACGAGGATCATGACCCCGTAGGGGGCCGTGGCGGCGAAGACCCGGGCCAGGTCGCGCGGGAGGAGTCCCTCCACCACCTTGGATCCGTCCAGGGGGTAGACGGGCAGGAGGTTGAAGACGCAAAGCATGACGTTCGCGGAGATGAAGGCCCAGACGGCCTGGTTCCCTTGAAGACCCAGGTGCCAGAGGGCCGCGAAGGCCGCGGCCAGGAGGAGGTTCGTGGCGGGCCCGGCGGCGGCGATGAGGACGGTGTCCCGGCGCGGGTGGCGGAGGTTCCAGGGGACGAAGGGGACCGGCCGGGCCCACGCGATGAAGGCCCCGCCGTAGACCATCCCGAGGAGGGGCAGGATCAGCGTCCCCACCGGGTCGATATGGGCCAGGGGGTTCACGGTGAGACGGCCCTGGAGGCGGGCCAGGTCGTCGCCCGCCCACGTGGCCACGGCCGCGTGGGCGTATTCGTGGAGCGAGAGCGAGATGACGAGGACCGTCATGGAGATGACGATCTGGAGCGAGGACATGCGACCTCCCGGGCGCCCCGGCGGTCGCATTCTATGGGCCGTCCCTCGGAAGGTCAAACGCGCCCGAGACCGCTCAGGCCCTCACCGGGCCTGAGCGAACACGAGGGTCCTGTCGCACCCCCCGGGGGGGGAGCGTGGACGCTGCGGTGGGCGTCCGTTACAATCCGGCGCGCGTCCATGGAAGGGACACCCCCCAAGGAATCGGTGCTGGGCTTCGCGCGGGAGGTCCTCCAGGTGGAATCGCGCGCCGTGGCGGGCCTCGCGGACCGCCTGGGTCCTGGCTTCGAGGAGGCTGTGGAGGCGGTCCTGGGCTGCACCGGGCGCGTGGTGGTGTCGGGGATGGGGAAGGCGGGGCTCGTCGGGGCCAAGCTCTCGGCCACCCTGGCCTCCACCGGGACCCCGTCCATCGTGCTGCACCCGGTGGAGGCCCTCCACGGCGACCTGGGCCGTCTGCGGGGCGAGGACGTGGTCCTGGTCCTCTCCAACAGCGGCGAGACCGAGGAGGTGGTCCGCCTCGTCCCGCACCTCAAGGCGACCGGGACGAGGACCATCGCCTTGACCGGGCGCGGGGACTCCAGCCTGGCGAGGCACGCGGACATCGTCCTGGACCTGGGGCCCATCCATGAGGCCTGCCCCCTGGGGCTCGCCCCCAGCGCCAGCACCACCGCCATGCTGGCCCTGGGCGACGCCCTGGCCCTGGCGGTCCAGCGGCGGCGCGGGTTCGGTCCCGAGGACTTCGCCCGGTTCCACCCCGCCGGGGCCCTGGGGCGCCGGCTCATGACCGTGGGGGAGGTCATGCGCACCGGCGAGCGAAACCCGGTGGTGCGCCTGGGGGACACGGTGAAGGAGGCCCTGCTGGCCATCACCCGCGCCCGGGCCGGTGCGGTGAGCGTGGTGGACGGTGCCGGGCGGCTCGCCGGGATCTTCACCGACGGCGACCTCCGGAGGCTCCTGGCCCACGAGGGCTCCCTGGAGGGCCGCAGGGTGGGCGAGAGCATGACCCGCTCCCCCAAGACCATCGCCCCGGGCCGCCTCCTGGCCGAGGCCCAACGGGTGCTCCACGAGCACCAGATCGACGAGCTGCCGGTGGTGGACGAGCAGGGGCGCCCGGTGGGGATGCTGGACGTGCAGGACCTGGTGGCCATCCATGGGGACTGAGGGCTCCGATCCTCGGGGGGGCGGCCTGGGCGGCCCCCCCCCGATGTCCCCCCCCTCGGCGGGGGGGGTGGGCTCCGATCCTCGGGGGGGCGGCCTGGGCGGCCCCCCCCCGATG
>JACQVX010000208.1 GCA_016209495.1 Planctomycetota bacterium | reverse complement strand
CCTCCAGGAAGCCTTCGACTGTACCGCCTGAGCCGCGTGCCCCCTGGCGCCAGGGGGCAGTGCGCCGTTACACCACCCGGCGTCATCCCACGAGTCCCCCGCGACCCGCCTCCGAGCGCGGCCCGCCACCCCATCAGGGTCGTTCCCGGACCCTCGGTGCGGGGGCCACCGCATCGGGCGACCCAGGCGACCCGAGGCCACGGGGGGGAGGGGCGAAAACCGCGTTTGAATGTCCTATGCCCAGGACCTTGAGGGCCACCTCCCGCCCGTCGCGGTCGCTGGCCCGGAAGACCTCCGCCGTGCCCCCGCTTGCCACCGGGGCGTGGATCGTGTAGCCGGGGATTCGTGGCAGGCCGCCGGGCATGGGCCGAGAGGATCGCGGGCCCGCGGCGGGGGGTCAAGCGCGACCTTCGGGGCGCTTCGGCCGGGCCATTCCAGGCGTCCACGATCCGGCGGACATGCAGCAGCGACGCACAGATAGTCGTGCGCGGTCCCATGTGGATGTCGCCCCCCTGTGGTAATCTCCGCGGGCATGTCCGAGACCAGAGAGCGTACGAAGCGCGAGCTTGCCGCGGTCATCAAGGAGTTCGGGGCGATCGAGCGCGACACCCGGGCCACCGAGGCCTCGGAGGCGACGGCGCGTTCATGGGTGGAGCGGCTGCTGGCCGTCTTCGGCTGGAACGCGGGGGATCCGCGCCAGGTGCAGCAGGAGTACACCATCCGCGGTCAAGAGGTGCGCCGGCTGCGCCGCGAGGGGACGCGCCACCTGCGTCCGGACTACGCCCTGAAGGTCGGCGGGGAGCGCATCCTCTACCTCGACGTCAAGCGCTTCGGCGTCTCCATCGAGGACGACGAGAACGTCTCCTACCAGGTGCGCTGCTACGGGTGGTCGGCAGGCTTCCGAGTGAGCTATGCCTGCGACTTCCAGGAGCTGGCCATCTGGGACTGCCGCGTCAAGCCGGAGACCGCCGACGATGCCCGGGTAGCGCGGCTGCACTATTTTCGCTACAGCGACTATCTCGAGCATTTCGATCTCCTCTGGGACTACCTGTCGCGCGAGGCCATCGAGGGCGGGTCGCTCCAGCGACGGCACCCCGATGGCGAGCGGCCGCGCGGGGCCGAGCCGCTGGACGTCGCCTTCGAGGCCCAGCTCTCCGAGTGGCGCGTCGAGCTGGCCAAGACCATCGTGCGCTACGGAGGGACGCGCGACCCCGAAGTCATCTCGGGCGCGGCACAGCGCATCCTCGATCGCATCGTGTTCCTGCGGCTCTGCGAGGAGCTGGGGCTAGAGGAGTACGGGGCCCTGAACGCGATGGTCAGCCACGAGGACGGCTTCTGGCCGCTCTTCGTCGAGGCGCACGAGAAACGCTACCGGAGGGTCTACGACGGGCTCCTGTTCCCCAGCACTGAGGACGACGACCCGACGCGGGTCGAACACCACCTGCGGCAGTGGTGGCTGAAGGGCCGGGTCTTCGAGCACTTCGTCCGCGGGCTCTACCACCCCCAACCCTACTGCTTTGACAGCGTGCCGCTGGAACTTCTGGGCGGCATCTACGAGCGTTTCCTGGGCAAGCGGTTGCGCGTGGTCGGCAGCGGCATCCGGGACGAGTTCAAGCCCGAGTATCAGCGGACCAAGGGTGCCATCTACACGCCGCCGTGGGTGGTGCGGCGGGTGGTCGGCCGCACGCTGGACCCGCTGGCGAGGGACGCCGAGCCGGAGGCGCTGCTCGCCCTGCGGATCCTCGACCCCGCCTGCGGATCGGGTGGCTTCCTGCTGGGGGCCTACGACCGGCTGGAGGAGGCGATCCTCGCGTGGGCGCGGGCCCATCCCCGCCACCCGCGCCGCGCGGGACTCGTGGTGCAGGACGAGGGCGGGGAGCGCCTGTCGTTGGAGACCTCCCGCCGCATCATCGAGGACTGTCTCTACGGCGTGGACATCGACCCCAACGCCGTCGAGGTGGCGCGCATGTCGCTCGCCCTGCGGCACCTGGAGCGCGCCGTCGGCGACCTGCCCGACGAACCGAGCGACATCCTGGCGGGCATTGGCCGGAACATCCGCCAGGGCAACTCGCTGGTCGGTCCGGACATCGCCGAACTCGGCCTCGATCCCGGGCGCGTGGGTGCCACCATGCCGTTCGCGTGGCACGACCGACGCTACGGCTTCGGCGAGGTGCTGGCCGAGGGGGGCTTCCACGCCGTGGTGGGCAATCCACCTTACATCGAGGTGAAGCGCTACCGAGAGTGGATGCCCGAGATGTACCGCTACCTCAAGGAGCCCGGCCGGTATGTCACGGCCGACCACGGCAAGACGGATATCGCCATGCCCTTCATGGAACAGTCGGTCCGGCTGCTCCGGCCCGGCGGGCGCATGGGCTTCATCATCCAGAATCGATTCTTCAAGACCGAGTACGGCGCGTCCACGCGGGGCTGGCTCCGCAAGGGGCGGCTACTGGAGTTCGTGGAGGACTTCCGCGACCTGCAAGTCTTTCCCGGGCGGACGACCTACACCACCATCCTCGTGCTCCAGGCCGGCACGTCCACCTTCGAGTACCGGACCTACGACGATCTCGCGGCGGCCCAGGCCGACGTCGCCAGCCTGAAGGTGCGCACGCCGACGGCCCGGCTCGACGATGGCCCTTGGTCCCTCGACCAGCCCGACTTGCTGGAGGTGCACGCCGACCTGGCCAGGCGCCACGGGACCATCGGCCAGCACCGCGACCTGGAGATCAGCGTCGGCCTCCAGACCCTCTACGGCAAGCTCTATCAGCTTCAGGCCACCGCGGTGACCTCGCGCCTGGTGCGCGGCGTGAACGGCCTGGGAACGGAGGTGGGCCTCGAACGCAAGGCGCTACGGCCGCTCTGCCGGAACCGTGGCTTCTACCCCTTCCGGCGCGACAACGCCGACGCCTGGGTGATCTTCCCCTACGACCTGGATGGCGACGCGGCGCGTGAGATCCGCTGGCCGGAGTTCCAGGGGCGCTTCCCCAGGGCTGCGGCCTACCTGGAACACCACCGGGACGTGCTGAAGGAGGCGGTCGAGGTGCCCGAGGGCCGTGACCGGTGGCACCTCTACACACGCCCGCAGAACCTCGTCGTGCAGGCGCGACCGAAGGTCCTGTTTCCATCGACCATCGAGGACACCGTGGCGGCAGTTGATCGTCAGGGAGAGGTCTATCAGGACAACGTGCGGATCAATTCCATCTACGCTCGCAGTGCCGGACTGGACCTGGCTGTCGTTGCCGCGGTGATGAACTCGACGCTCTTCAACGCGTTGGCGCGAGCCAAGGCGGGCCTCAGTGATGCGGGTTGGCGACAGTTCAACCGGCAGTTCGCCGAGCTGGTCCCGTTCCCGCTCGCGGCCATCAAGACCGGCCCGCTGGCAGAGCGCCTCGCACAGGTCGGGTCGCGCATCGAGCGCCAACAGACGCAGCTCGCGAAGGCCAAGGGGGAGGGGCCGCGTGCGGCCGTTCGGGGTGTGCTGGCCGCGCTATGGACGGAACTGGACGAACTCGTCGAGCGGCTCTACGACCTCAACCCGGAACAGAGACAGGTGATCGCGCGCTACCCGCGCAGGCTGGACCGGGTCGAGCTGCCGCTGCGCGCCGCGGCGCCGGCGCTCGACGAGGACCAGGAATGAGCGCATCGCTCTAGGGACCCTACCGGCCGGGCGTGGGGGGAGCGATCCCCCGGGTCAGGCTCGCGGCGCCGTCCAGGGCATCGCCGGCGGGGGGCACCAGGCGCGCCGCCGGGGCGAGCGCGGCCAGGTGCGCGGCCAGCAGGGCCAGGAGCGGCTCCCCGGCGCGGAGGAGTTCAGCGCCGAGCGGCCCGCCGCCACGAGGTCGAGCGCCCCTCCCCTGGGGCCGTGAGCTTCGTGCAGCGCTTCGGCGGCTCCCTCAACCGGAACGTCCCTTTGCACTACCGCCGCCGCCGCCCCCTGGCCGACGGCCGCCGCGTCCTCGTCCTCACGGCGGAGGACCTCCTCGGGCGTCTCTCGGCCCTGGTGCCGCCCCCCCGCTTCCACACGGTGCGCTACCACGGGGTCTACGCCCCCAATGCCCGGCTGAGGCGGCAGGTGGTCTCCGGGGCCTGGGGCGAGCCGGAGCCGGAACCGCCGCCCGGGGGCCCGGTCCCCGGCCCCACTGTGCGACCGCGGCCCCGCCGTCTGGACTGGGCCTCGCTCCTCAAGCGCGTCTTCGCCCTGGACGTCCTGGAGTGCGAGCGCTGCGGCGGGGCGCTAGAGGTCATCGCCTACATCACCGACCGACCCGTCGTGCGGCGCATCCTCTGCCACCTCGAGCTCCCGAGCGAGCCACCACCCCTCGCCCCCCAGGGGCCCCTCCAGGAAGCCTTCGACTGTACCGCCTGAGCCGCGTGCCCCCTGGCGCCAGGGGGCAGTGCGCCGTTACACCACCCGGCGTCATCCCACGAGTCCCCCGCGACCCACTTCCGAGCGCGCCCCTCCACCACATGAGGTACGTTCTCGGACACCCGGTACGAGGGCCACCGCATCGGGCGACCCAGGCGACCCGAGGCCACGGGGGGGAGGGGCGGAAACCGCGTTTGAATGCCCTATGCCCACATCCATTCTTGCACGGGTCCCGATCCGCTCCCCTGGAGCCGAGATGGCCCGCGGCACGCCGCGCACCCTCGTCCGGCGCGCGGGCCTGACCCCCGAGGACTTCGTCCGGGCGCACCGCCGGGAGGGCTCCGTGTGACCATGGAGCTCGTCCGCCGTCCCTGGCCACGCCTCACCCGCCTTGCCCGATCAGCGCGCCGGACGCGCGTCGCCGTGGCCTACCTCGGCCAGGGCTCGCGGCGACTGCTCCCGGTTAGGAGTAATAGCAGGGGTGGCGAACATCTGCTGGTGGTCAACATGGACGAGGATGTCGTCCGGGCGGCATCGAGTGACCCGCGCGAGGCGCTCTGGTTCCTGAAGCGCGGGGTAGAGGTCCACTCTAACCCCAGGCTCCACGCCAAGATCTGCGTGCTCGGTCAGGTCGCACTGGTCGGCTCCATGAACGCCTCGCACGACTCACGGGACACGCTCGCGGAGGCGGCACTGGAAACCAGGGTGCCTCGGCTCGTCAGGGCCGCCGCGCGGCTGGTGGAGGACCTGCGGGACGAGCCCATGACCGCCGACCGCCTGCGCCAGCTCGTGCGGATCTATGGCAGTGCGCGGCGCGCTCGCCGTCGCCGCGTGGGCGGCGCCCAGGTCGTGCGCGAGGAACCCGGCTGGGTCGTCCCGCTGGTTTTCACTCGTAGGTGGTCCGACCGCACCATCGCGGCCGACCGACGCGCGCGACCCCGGGCGAAGCGGAAGATGGAACACCCGCGAACGAACCGCCTCGACGCCTTCGCCTATCACTGGAACGACTTCACCCGACGCCTAGAGCGCGGCGAGACGGTCGGCCAGTGCTTCACGAAGAGCAATGGCACCTACGTAAGCCACCCCGCCCGGGTGATCCTGGTTCGACGTATTCGAGGCTCGGTCCCGGGTGAGGGCGCGATCGTATACCTCGAGCAGCGGCACGTCCGAAACCGCTCCCTGAAGCGGGTCCTGCGGCGGCTGCGCCGGGGCAGCCGCTCCATCCTCAGCACCGGATGATCCAGGTGCGGTCATCGTCCCTTGTCGGCCCACTAAGGCATCTTCATATCCCTGGGACCGATGTCCACCGGCCTTCCACGTCGAGCGGTTCGTCCGGGCTGTAGATGGTGAGCAAGATGCACCCGCATCGGTCAAAGCCCAGGACCACCTCGTCATCATCACAGCGGTCGCGCAGGTGGACCATCCGTTCGACCGGCAGGGGCTTCCGCCGCTGAAACCTCCGCAGGACGTCGTAGTCATGGGTGAAGTCTCGCAGGATGGCCGCCTCGATGGAGCGCATGTCGCGGCGCTCGGGAGATCGATTGTCGGGCCGCGTCACGTAGAGGTGCCTGTATCCAAGGGCGTTGTGCAGGTCCACCCGGTCCACTTCATCGAGGCGATCGACCAGGATCTCGAAGTACTCCAGGACCCCGACCCTGAAGGTCAGGAGCCATCGGGCGGCGGCCCGGGAGGGGTCGTAGACCTGCTTCGCCAGAAACACCTCGCCGCCGGCGTCTTCGCGACCGTCTATGCGCCGGAAGCGGAGCACGAGAGCGACGGCCATGATGCTGTGCCTGAGCACCCTCCGGGCGCTCCGAAGCGGGGTGGCCCAGCCGACCATTTCCAGCCGCTCGCCAAGCTTTCGGTAGCGGTCGGTCCGCGCATCGGCAAGGTAGCGCGTGGCCCACCGGTCGAACGCGGCCTCGGTCCGCGCGGCGGCGATGTAACGGGTGACCCATCGGTCGATGGCGGCTCTGGTCTGCACCCAGCTGCGATGCTTCCGCCCGCGGCGCGAGGACCCGGGTCGGGCATCGCTACGCCGGGAAGCGCCGGGACGGCCCGCGACGTGTCGTCCTCTTCGGCCTTCGCCGCGCGGTGTCCCGCTCAACCCCTCCCGCCTCCCGACTGCGGGGCCAGGTAGGCCGCCATCGCCCGGGCGAACTCGCCGAGATCATCGAGCCGGGTCGCCCAGACCTCGTAGACGCGCAACGGGTCCACCGAGCCGTATTCATGGACGAGGACGTTCCTGAAGCCCGGGACAGGCTCGAGGCGCCGGCCCAGGGCCTCCGGGATGGCGCCCATCCGCACCAGCGAGGCGAGGACGTCGGCGTAGGTCTCGGCGGGAGGTCCCCCCGACGCAGCCACCAGGCGATTGCCGGCATCGAGGCAGGTCTGGATGGCGATCTGCAGCCCGTGCTCGACGGCCCAGAGCAGGATCGGGTCGCGGGCGAGCGCCTCGGCCGAGGCGATCCGGAGTCCCCGCAACCGCGCGAGCGTCTGGTCCAGGTCCGCCAGTTTCCGACCGATGACCTCGCGTGTCACGTCGCCTCCCGCGGGCGACCGAAGGTGCCGCTCGCCAGCCGCTCGCGGAGTGCCGCGTGGCGCGCGGCGCGCAGCGGCGCCGTGTCGAAATAGTCGCGCAGCGCCCGCGCGTGAAATTCGACCCGAGCCTCCTCGTCACGGATGAACACCGGACGACCGCGGCACACCACCTCGTGACGCAAGAGCGGCGAGGCGCCATCCAGCGCCACGACATCGAGGGCATCCGTCCCCAGGGCACGAGCGAGGTCGATCCGGACCGCGTCCGCCACCCGGAATCCCAGGTCGCGCCCGGTCGCGCCGAGGACCAGGCCGACGTCGACGTCCGAGAGGGGACCGGCGCGCCCGGCGGCCGCGGAGCCGAAGAGGTAGGCCACGCGGATCTCGGGGTGCCCCGCCACCACCTGTGCGATCCGGCCGGCGATGTCGGCGTGGGGCGTCAGGGCGGCACCTCCCGCGAGGAGTATACCCGCCCCGCCGGTCTCTTCAGGCCACTCGCGCGTCCGCGGCCGTGGTCCCCCCCTTGCGGCCGCCCGGATCGGCAACGGCGTGGGCGCGGCCGTGGGCGCGGTTGGGCTTGATGAACGCGGCGGCCACCCGGGGGATCCTGGCCTCGGCCTCCCAGAGGTTGTGCAGCCGCGGCCCCGCGGAGAGCTCCTCGCGCTCGAGGACGCGGATGGAGCGGACGTTGGGGAGGTAGCGGGCCAGCTCGG
>JACQVX010000201.1 GCA_016209495.1 Planctomycetota bacterium | reverse complement strand
GGTCCTCGCCGGCATAGACCGAGAGGTGGTCTTCGTGGGCGTCTACGACCGAGTGGAGGTCTGGGAGCCCGGCCGTTGGCGCGATTTCCAGGAGTCCCACCGGGAGTCTTTCACCCGGATGGCGGAGGGAATGTCCACGTGACGCCGCCGGGGCGTCCCGTGAGCGAGCAACCGGAGGTTGCGAGCGAGTAGGGAGGAGCCCCATGCGAGGTCCGCGTGTGGGCGCATTTGTCGCAACGAGGGGAGCCATGCAACCGCTCAGCGTCGAGAATCCTGCTTGTGCGCCGTCCATGGAGGAGGTCCTCCGTGGCATCGTTCGGCTGTTCATGAGCAGCAAGCTTGAGTATCGCAGGCCCGACGTGGTCGTCGGGTCGAATGTCAGCGACCGGGTGAAGCGCCTCAGGGACACCCGGAAGGCCTCGGGCCGGATCCAGAAGGTCTCCGCCTAGCGGGGAGGGGGCCCCCCCCGCGGGACGCCCCCTTCGTCGCCGTGCGCCCCGAACCCGATGGAGACGCACCATCGGCCCGTGATGGTGGAAGAGGTCCTGGGGCTCCTGGCCCCTCGTCCCGGCGAAACCTTCCTGGACGCGACGGTCGGGGCGGGTGGCCACGCGGTCGAGATCCTGGGCCGCACGGCGCCGGATGGCCTGCTGGTGGGGATCGATCGGGACCCGGTGGCCCTGGGGCTCGCCGCCTCGATGCTGGCCCCCAGCGGTTCGCGTGTTCGCCTGTGCCGGGCGACCTTCGACGGGTTAGCGCGAGCCCTGGACGGAGCCGGGGTTGCCACCCTGGACGGCATCTTGTTCGACCTGGGCGCCTCGTCCATGCAGCTCGACGACCCCGGACGGGGTTTTTCCTTTCGATTGGACGCGCCCCTGGACATGCGCATGGACCCGGATGGACCGACCACCGCTGCGGACCTGGTGAATCGACTTCCGGAGCGAGAACTGGCGGATCTGATTTACGGCCTGGGGCAGGAACGACGCTCCCGGCGCATTGCCCGCGCCCTGGTGGAGGCCCGTCGCCGCGCACCCATCCGCGGAACCTCGCAGCTCGCGGAACTCGTGGCGCGCTCCGCGGGCCTCGGCTCGAGGGCCGACCGGGGCCGTATCCACCCGGCGACCCGCACGTTCCAGGCGCTGCGCATCGCCGTCAACGACGAGCTAGGACAGCTCGAACGCGCCTTGCCAGACGCCCTGGCCCGCCTCGCACCCGGCGGTCGGCTCGCGGTCCTCGCCTTCCACTCCCTGGAGGACCGCATCACGAAGCAGACGTTTCGACGGTCGGCGCGCTCGGGCCGAGTGCGCCTCCTCACCCCCAGGCCCATGAGGGCGGGACCCGACGAGGTGGACGCCAATCGCCGTGCCCGGAGCGCCCGCCTGAGGGCAGTCCTGAACGTGGGGCCCGAAACGTCCGACATAGGGTTAGGAGCCGCCACGCCGGAAGGCGCGGACCTTCGCCCGCCCAGACGCGGCCAGCCGAGCGAGCAATGAGAGAGCCACCGGAGGTTGCGAGCGAGTGACGACTCCCCTCCTGCGGATCCTTGTCATCGCGATCCTCGCAGCCCTGGGCGTAGCCACGGTTCGCGAGCACCAGACGGCCGCCCGTCACGCCTACCGGATTCCCCAGAAGCGCGAGTGGATTCGCCAGCTCGAGGAGCGCCGCCGCCAGCTCGAGTTGGCCGTGGACCACCTGCGCCGACGCGACGAGCTGCTCTCCCGCTCGCACCTCGCGCCGCAGTCGTCGCCGGCCGAGACCACCTGTGGACACTAGCGCGGCCGGCCCGTCGGCGAGGCCCGCCCCGGCGGTGCGCATGCGCGCCCAGGCCTCCCTGTTCCTCCTCCTGGGGCTCCTGGTGGCCCTCGCCGGGCGTCTCTTCGGCCTGCAGGTCCTGCGCCACGAGGACATGGCCGCGGCGGGGGCCAGGCAGCGGTCCCGCACGCGCACGCTGGTCTCCCTCCGCGGCGACATCCTCTTCCTCGACGGGTCCCTGGCCGCCCGCTCGGTGATGGTCCGCGACTACTACGTGGACCCCTCGCGCGTACGGGACCCGGCTCGACTGGCCTCGGCGGTGGCCGCGGCCCTGGGCCGGGACCCCGCCTGGGCCGCCCGGCTGGCCGCGGACGTCCACCGCAGCCGCTCCAGGCGCGAACGCCCCATCGCCCGCCGCCTCCAGGCGGCAGACTGCATGGCCATGCGCGCCGTGGACGTCCCGGAGATGCACCTCGACGCGGCGGAGCGCCCCCTGGCCATCTACTCCCGGGAGACGCCGCTCCGGCTATATCCCAGGGGTACCCTCGCCGCCCACGTCCTGGGGCTCGTCCGCTACGAGGACCAGGAGCTCCGGGGCATGGCCGGCGTGGAGGCCGCCCGCGATGGCATCCTGCGGGGAGAGCCCGGCCATCGGGTGGAAAACGTGGACGCCCTGGGCCGCCCCATATTCCTGGATCACGCCCTCGGCGCGACGGGGCGCGCCCCTCGAGATGGAGAGACCGTGCGGCTCAGCATCCACCCCGAGGTGCAGGCCGCTTGCGAGCGGGTGCTGGACGAGGCCGTGGGGCGCTGGCAGCCGCGCGGGGCCTGCGCCGTGATCCTCTCCCCGGCGGACGGGGCCATCCTGGCCATGGCCAGCCGGCCCGCCTTCGACCCCAACGCCCGGGTCACCCTGGACCCGGCAGCCACCAAGGACCTCTGCATCGCGGCGCGCTACGAGCCCGGCTCCACGTTCAAGCCCCTGGTCGCCGCTGCCGCGCTGGAGGCGGGGGCGGTCCGGCTGGACGAGGTCATCGACTGCGAGGATGGCATATTCCGTGTGCCGGGCACCCGCCGCGTCCTCCACGATCACCACCCCTACGGCCTGCTGAGCTTCCCCGAGGTGATCATCAAGAGCAGCAACATCGGCATGGCCAAGGTGGGCCTGGCCCTCGGGGACGAGAGGCTCCGGGATGCCGTCCTGGCCTATGGCCTGGAGGGACGCACGGGCCTCGGCCTCCCGGGGGAGGTGGAGCCCCAGGTGACCCCCGCGGCCCGCTGGAGCACCTACACCACCACCTCCGTCCCCATGGGTCACGAGGTCGCCCTCACCCCCCTGGCCCTGGCGGCGGGATACGCCGCGCTGGCCTCGGGCGGGGTGTGGCACCGCCCCTACCTATTCCTGCCCCCGGAGGGCCGGCGCGGGGCGCCCCCGGGCCGCCGGGTCCTGGAGGAGGCCACGGCCCGCGCCATGACCGAGATCCTGGTTCGCGTGGTGGAGGAGGGCACGGGACAGCGGGCCCGGCTGGAGGGGGTCGCCGTGGCGGGGAAGACCGGGACGGCCCAGAAGCGCGAGCCCGGGGGGCGCTACAGCCACAGCCGCTTCGTCTCCACCTTCGTCGCCTACGCCCCGGCGGAGGCCCCCAGGGCCGTGGTCCTGGTCCTGGTGGACGAGCCGCGGGGCGCCTACTACGGCGGCACCGTGGCCGCCCCGGCCGTGCGCTCCATCCTGGAGGCCGTCCTCCCGCACATTCCTCGCTGCACCACCACAGGCAGCCCCGACGAGGGCCGGAACGGAAACGGAGAGGGTTGCTGAGCATGCGCCTGGACGAGATCCTCCGCGGGGTACCCGGTGTACGGTTGCTGACGGGGGCCGACCTCACGGTGCGACGGGTCACGGCCGACTCCCGCCGCGTGGTCCCGGGCTCCCTCTTCTGCGCCGTCAGCGGCAACACGGCCGACGGCCTGGCCTACCTCGAAGAGGCCCTGGGGCAGGGGGCGACGGCGGTCCTGGCCGAGCGCCGAGTGAGCCTGCCGGCGGGGGTGGGACATGCCGTGGCCCGGGACGTGCGGCAGGCCCTGGCCCTAGCCGCGGCGGCCTTCCACGGCGCCCCCTCCAGGCGCCTGCAGGTCGTGGGGGTCACCGGGACCAACGGCAAGACGACGACCACCTGGCTTCTCCGCTCGATGTTCCAGGCTGCCGGCCTCCCCTGCGGCCTCATCGGCACGACCGGGATCACCGTGGCGGGTCGCTCGCGGCCGGCGCCCACCACCACTCCCTCCCCCGAGGACCTCGCGGCCCTGCTGGCAGAGGCGGTCCATGGTGGCGATCGGGCCGTGGCCATGGAGGCCTCCTCCCACGCCCTGGACCAGCACCGCACGGCCGGGGTTCGGTTCGCGGCGGGGGTCTTCACGAACCTCACCGGCGACCACCTGGACTATCACGGCTCCATGGCCCGCTACCGCAACGCCAAGGCCCGCCTCTTCGCCTCCCTCGACAGCGAGGCCGTGGCCTCCCTGAACGCGGCGGACCCGGCCTCCCGAGTCATGGCCCGGCGCACCCGGGCCAGGGTCGTGCGCTGGGGGCTAGAAGACTCCGGCCACCCCTCGGCCCTGGACGTAAGCGGCGAGGGGCTCGTCAGCGGCCCCGAGGGAAGCCGGTTCCGCCTGGTCACCCCCGACGGGGAGACCATCGTCCGCCTGCGACTGCTGGGCCGACACAACGTGGAGAACGCCCTGGCGGCCTCGGCCGCCGCGTGGGGCCTGGGCCTCGGGCTGGAGGTCATCGTCAGGGGTCTCTCCGACCTCGCCCGGGTTCCCGGCCGCCTGGAAGACGTGGCCCCCGGGTCCCCGGTGCAGGTCCTGGTGGACTACGCCCACACGGACGACGCCCTGGCGCGGGTCCTGGCGGCCGTCCGCCCCCTCACCCGCGGCAGGGTCATCTGCCTCTTCGGCTGCGGCGGCGACCGGGACCGGACCAAGCGGCCCCGGATGGCCAGGGTGGCGGAGGAGGGGGCGGACCAGGTGGTCCTGACCAGCGACAACCCTCGGACCGAGGACCCCACCACCATCCTGGGAGACGTCCTGGCGGGCTTCCGGCGCGGCCGACCCCATGCCGTGGAGCCGGACCGGAGGGCCGCCATCCGGCTGGCCCTCGCCGGGGCCCGGCCCGGGGACACGGTACTCATCGCGGGCAAGGGTCACGAGGACTACCAGATCGTGGGTCACCGGCGCCTCCCCTTCGACGACCGGGAGGAGGCCCGCGCGGCCCTGGGGCTTCCGACGGCGGCAGGGGCGGCGGCCCTGGCCGAGGCGCGGCCATGGACCCGCTGAGTCTGGAGGCGGTGGCCCGCATGGCGGGCGGCCGACTCGAGCCGCGCCGCACCCGCGGGCGGATCGCTACCGTGGTGACCGACGGCCGCTCCGCGGGCCCCGGCGCCCTGTTCGTCGCCCTCAGGGCCGGCCGCGACGGTCATGCCTTCGTGACCCAGGCCCGGGAGAGGGGTGCCCCCTGCGTCCTCGTGGATCGCCCAGCCCCCGGGGGCCCCATGATCATCGTGGAGGACACGATGGAGGCCCTGACGCGCATGGCCGGGGCCTGGCGCGGGCGTCTCCGGGCCCGGGTGGCGGCGGTCACCGGCTCCAATGGGAAGACCACCACGAAGGACCTGCTGGCCCGCATCCTCTCCCGCCACGGGCGCACCGCGAAGGCCCCGGGGTCCTTCAACAACCACCTGGGCGTCCCTCTCACGATCCTGGGTGCCGGGTCCGACTGCGAGTTCCTGGTGGTGGAAGTGGGGGCCAGCGCGCCCGGAGAGGTGGGGCGCCTGGCGGCGCTGGCGGCGCCGGACGTGGCGGTGATCACCAACGTGGGGCCCGCCCACCTGGCGGGCTTCGGGGACCTCGAAGGCGTGGCGCGCGCCAAGGGGGAGATGGCCCTGGTCCCCCCCGCGGACGGCTGGCTCGTGGTCAACGGCGACGACCCTCGCTGCAGGGCCATCGCGAGGGGCTCGTCCCGCCGGGTCGTGCACTTCGGCACCGGGGCGGGAAACGAGGTGCGCGGCCTGGACCCGCGGCGCACCCAGCGAGGCACCGTCTTCCGCGTCGAGGGCGGACCGGAGGTGGAGCTTCCCTTCGGTGGCCTGCACAACGCGTGGAACGCCCTGGCGGCCCTGGCGACCGCGCAATGCCTGGGCGTCGCCCCGGCCGAGGCCGCCCTGGCCCTGGAGGGGGCTGCCCCGCCGCCCCAGCGTCTCGCCGTGCGCCGGGCCGGGGGCGTGACCATCCTCGACGACACCTGGAACGCAAATCCCGCCTCAGCCCGCGCGGCGCTCGAGGACCTGGCGGCCCGCCGTCGGGGCCGTACCGTGGCGGTCCTCGGGGAGATGGCCGAGCTGGGGGGCCACGCCGCGTGGTACCACCGGGAGCTGGGGGCCGAGGCGGCCCGGCTCGGGGTGAACAGGCTCGTGGCGGTGGGTCCGTACGCCGACGAGGTCGCCGCCGGGGCCCTGGAGGCCGGCATGGCGCCGCGCCGTGTGCGCGCACTGAGTGATGCGGCAGGCGTGGGCGCCGCCCTGGCGACGGTCGCCCGGGCGGGGGACACGGTCCTCTTCAAGGCCTCCCGATCCTGCCGCTTCGAGCGCGTCGCCGGCGAGTATGCCGATGCGGTGGCCTGGCGTGCGGAGCTGGAGCGGGTACACCGCCGGCGAGCCGCCGGCTGGAACCGGGCCACCTGAGGCGGGACGGACGGCTTGCTCTATTACCTCCTGGACCCGCTCGTTCCGCAGCTCACGGCCCTGAACCTGATCCGCTACATCACCTTCCGGACCGCGGCAGCCACCGTCACGGCCTTCGCGGCCAGCCTGGTCCTGGCCCCGGCGGTGATCCGCTGGCTGCGCGCCCACCGGGTCTCCGAGCGGGTGGAGAAGAAGGACTCGGCGCGGCTCCGTCAGCTCCACGCCGGCAAGCGGGACACCCCGACCATGGGCGGGCTGGCCATCCTCATGGCCCTCATGGGCTCGACCCTCCTCTGGGCCCGCTTCCTGGAGGTCTACGTCCTCCTGGTCCTGGCCGTGGTGGCGACCCTGGGGCTCGTAGGACTGGCGGACGACTACATCAAGCTGACCCGGCCGAAGGGGAGCGGCCTGACGGCGCGGCAGAAGCTGGCGGCCCAGGCGGTGGTGGGGCTGGCTGCGGGCGCGGTCCTCCTTTCCACGCACCGGGTCCAGGCCCCGCCCTGGGATGAGGCCGGCCGCCCCGCCCTGGCCCTCGCGCAAGCGCCGGCCACGGAGCTGGAGGCCAGCCTCCCCCTGAGAGGGCCCATCCCTCCGGAGGACCGGGAGGCGGCCCGCAGCATCCATCTCCCCTTCGCCAAGCACGCGGCCATCCCCCTGGGCGTGGGCTTCCTCCTGTTCGCGGCCCTGGTGATCGCCGGGTCCTCCAACGCCTTCAACCTGACCGACGGACTGGACGGCCTTGCCATAGGAATCATGATCCCGGTCTGCCTGACCCTCCTCGTCGCGGCCTACCTCGCGGGCCGCATGGACTACAGCGCCTACCTCTTCATCCCCCACGTCCCCGGGGCCGGAGAACTGGCCGTCTTCTGCGGGGCCCTGCTGGGCGCGGGGCTGGGCTTCCTCTGGTTCAACTGCCACCCGGCGGAGGTCTTCATGGGGGACACGGGGTCCCTCCCCCTGGGGGGCGGGCTGGCCGCCGTGGCACTGGTGATCAAGCAGGAGGCCCTCCTGGCCATCGCCGGGGGGATCTTCGTCCTGGAGGCCCTGAGCGTCGTGGCCCAGGTGGCCTCCTACCGGGTCCTGGGCCGCCGCGTCCTGCGCTGCGCCCCCTTCCACCACGACCTCCAGTTCCGGGGCTGGCCCGAGTCCAAGGTGACGGTGCGCCTCTGGATCCTGGGTTCCTTCCTGGCCCTGGCGGCCCTGGCCACCCTGAAGGTGCGATAGGCGTGGCCGAGCAGCCCCCCCCCCCCGCCGAGACGCCCCGCCGCGAGGGCTCCCTCGCCTCGTCCATCCTCGTGACGGTTGCGGCCCTGGTGGCCCTGGGGGTGGTCATGGTCTACTCCGCCACCCTCCCTCACGGCGATGCCTTCCTCCGACGTCAGGTGGTCTGGGTCCTCGTCGGGACGGCGACCCTGACCGTGCTCGCCTGCACCCCCTACAGCCTCCTCCTCCGGGCGGCCCCCGCCTTCTTCTTCCTGTCGGCGCTCCTCCTCATCGCGGCCTACGTCCCGGGCCTGGGCGAGCCGCGCAACGGGGCCCACCGCTGGGTACGCCTTGGACCCCAGGTCTTCCAGCCCTCGGAGGTGGCCCGCCTGGCCCTGGTCCTCTTCCTCGCCCGCTACGCCGCCACGCACCGCGAGGCCTTGCGAGGATTCCGCGCGGGATTCCTCCCGGTCGCGGGGGCCATCGGGGTGGTCTCGGCCCTCGTCCTCTTCGAGCCCGATGTGGGGTCGGCGGTCTTCCTCGCGACCGTCGGTCTCGCCACCCTCCTCGTGGCGGGGGTGCGCCCGTTCCACCTTGCCCTCACGGCCGCGGCACTGGTTCCAGCGGTGGGGCTGGTGGCCTGGGCCCGATTCGAGCACGTGGCCCACCGCCTGGCCGTTTTCCTGGACCCGGGGGCGGACCCCACCGGGGCAGCCTGGCAGATCCATCAGGCCCTCATCGCCCAGGGCAATGGTGGCTGGCTGGGGGTGGGGCTGGGCCGCTCCCTCCAGAAGTTCGGCTACCTGCCCGAGGCCCACACGGACTTCGTCTTCGCCATCGTCGGCGAGGAGCTGGGCCTGGCGGGCGCCCTGGCGGTGGTGGGGGGATTCGCATTCCTGGTAACCCAGGGGCTCCGGGTGGTCCGCCGTGCCCCCGACCTGGAGGGCCTGGTCCTGGCCTTCGGGGTCAGCTTCATGATTGGCCTGCAGGCCCTGATGAACGTGGCGGTGGTCACCGCCAGCGTGCCCACCAAGGGCATCGGCCTGCCGTTCGTGTCCTACGGGGGCTCTTCCCTGGTCATGACCCTGGCCGCGGTGGGCATCCTGGTGAACGTGGCCCGCGGGTCGGAGGCCCACGCCCACGCCTACGGCCACGCCCACGCCCACGGCCACGCCCACGCACACGAATGCGGGAGTGTGACCCAGGGATGAATCACGCCGCCCCCGAGCACCCGGTCATCCTCCTCTGCGGCGGCGGCACGGGCGGGCACCTGGCCCCCGGGGTGGCGGTGGCGGAGGCCCTGCTCGCGCGCTGGCCCCTCCTGCGCGTGGTCTTCGCCACGGCGGGCAGGGCCGTCGAGGAGCGCATGATCCCGGGCCGCTTCGAGCGGCTTCCCCTTCCCTCCCTTCGCTGGCTGGGCTGGCGGGCCCTCGCCCGCACGGCCCGCGGCGCCCTGGACGGCTGGCGCGCGGCCCGCGAGGCGGTGCTCCGCCTGCGCCCCGTGGCGGCGGTGGGCCTGGGGGGATATGCCTCCTACCTCCCCGCGCGGGCCGCGGCGGCCGCCGGCGTCCCCCTCTTCCTGCTGGAGCAGAACGTGGTGAGCGGCCGGGCCACTCGCCGTCTGGCCCGCGCGGCCCGCGCCGTCTGCCTCCCCTGGCCCGGGGTGGACTACCGCCTCCCCCGGGGAGTCCTCACGGGTCTCCCCGTGCGCCACGAGGCGCTGGCCACCCCCCGGGCCGCCCGCGCCGCGCTCCTGGTGACCGGGGGGAGCCAGGGCTCCGCGGCGCTCAATCGCTTCCTGGCCTCCCACGTCGCCAACATCGCCCGCCGGGCGGACGGCCTGCGGGTCGTGCACCTTGCCGGGGACAACGACCCGGCCCCGCTGGAGGCGGCCTATGCCGCCGCGGGCGTGAGCGCGGTCCTGCGCCGTCACACGCGGGCCATGGGCGCCGTCTACGCGACCGCCCGGCTGGCCCTGGCCCGGGCCGGGGGCTCGACCCTGGCGGAGCTGGCGGCCAATCGCATCCCCTCGGTCCTCGTCCCCTACCCGGACGCCAAGGACGACCACCAGCGGGCCAACGCGAGCCTCTTCGCCCAGGCCGGTGCCGCCGTCGTCCTCGAGGAATCAGCCCTGGACGCCTCCGCCGCGGAGGCCATCGGCCGCCTCTGGGGCGACGGGGAGCGCCTCCGTGGCATGGCCTCCGCCGCCCGCCGCATCCACATCCCCGGGGCCGCCCAGCGCGTGGCGGACCTCGTGATCCAGTCCACCCTCACCCCCCCGGGTGGGGCCAGGCCGTCCGAGGCCTCGCACCACCCCTCGAAGGAGTATGCCCCATGGGAACCAGTGCCAAGATCGGTCTAGTCGCCGTACTCGTCCTGATCATCACCTGCGCGGTGGTCTGGGACCGCCGCAGCGAGGCGGAGGCCCTGCAGTTCGCCCGCCGCTCGGACCCGCGACCCACGGGGCTGCCCCCGCGAGGTCCGGCCCGGATCACCTCCATCTCCTCGCTCCATGCCCCCCCCGTCACCCCCCCCGAGGGGCGCGTGGTGGTGGCCCTGCCCGCCGCCGCGACCGCTGGCTCCAACACGGTCCCGGTGAGCCTCCCCGTGACCGCCCCGATCACGGGGTCCGCCACGGCTGCCCCCGCCGCCACGCTGCCGCCCGCGGCCCCCGCGGCCCAGCGGCGCTACACCGTGCAGAAGGGCGATACCTTCTCGTCCATCGCCAAGCGCCTCTACGGGACCGAGGCCCGCTGGCCGGCCATCGCCGAGGCCAACCGGGACCGGGTGAGCGACCCCTCCCGGTTAATGCCAGGCACCGAGCTGGTGATCCCCACGGGAGAGACCGACGGAGGGACCACCGCGCCACGGGCCTCGGCCCCCAGGACCCCGACGGGTGCCGTCACGCACACGGTGGCCCAGGAGGAGACGCTCTTCTCCATCGCCGCGCACTACTACGGCACCGGCTCGCGCTGGCCCCTCATCGCCGAGGCCAACCGCGACCGCATCGAGGACCCTCACCGGCTGAAGCCCGGCATGGTGCTCGTCATCCCTCCCGCCACGGAGGCCCGCTAGTCCGGCGGTGGTCAACCCGGCCGGGTTGGCGGCCGATATAGAGGGGGCGCGGGGATGCGATCCCATGATGACCCAGGACGCCCCGAGGCCGCGCGCCCTGTGGTGCCCTGGGGTGGAGTACCCGGTGTCCACCAACGTCTGGCGTGCCCGGATCGACGGAGTGGCGCGGGAGGTCCGCCGGGTCCACTGCGTGGGCATCGGCGGCTCCGGCGTGGGGGCTCTGGCTGCCCTGCTGGTGGGTCGCGGGCTCGCCGTCACGGGCTCCGACGCCCGCGACGGCCCCGCGCTGGACGCGGCCGCGGCGGCGGGCGCCGCGGTCTTCGTGGGCCACGCCTCCGGACACGTCCACCCGGGCCTGGACCTGGTGATACACACCGCCGCGGTAGGCGAGGCCCACCCGGAGCTGGCGGCGGCGCGCCGCCTGGGGATCCCCACACTGAAGTATGCCCGTGCCCTGGGCCTGCTCATGGAGGACCGGGTGGGGGTGGCCGTGGCGGGCACCCACGGGAAGACCACCACCACGGCCATGGTGGCGTGGGTCCTCGATCAGGCCGGCCGGGACCCCTCCTTCGTCATCGGCGGACGCTATCCTCCCCTGGGCGGGGCCTCCCGGGCCGGCACGGGTCCCGAGCTGGTGGCGGAGGCCTGCGAGTTCGACCGGTCCTTCCTCCAGCTCCGTCCGCGCCACGCCATCGTGACGAACGTGGAGGCGGACCACCTGGACTACTACCGCGACCTGGAGGAGATCGCCGAGGCCTTCGGCGAGTTCCTGCGCCGGCTGCCGGCCAGCGGTTCCGCGGCCGTCCACGCCGGCGACCCGGTGGCCCTGGCGACCGCCCGCGCGGCCTCGGCCGCCACCGGGGCCGCCCTGGACCCCTACGCCCTCGAGGGCACATCGAGCGAGGCGCGCTGGACCGTGCGCGCCGCCTCGGGCCGCCCCGGCTCTCCCTTCCAGCTGCTGCTCGACGGCGTGACCTACCTCGAAACCGCCCTGCGGGTCCCCGGCCGACACAACCTGCTCAACGCCTGCGCCGCCACCTCGGTGGCCCACCGCCTGGGGGTGCCCCCGGCGGCGACGGCCCAGGCCCTCGCCGCCTTCACCGGGGTCGAGCGCCGCTTCCAGGTGGTCCACGACGACGCGCAGGCCACCGTGGTCGACGACTATGCCCACCACCCCACGGAGATCGCCGCCGTGCTCGAGAGCGCCCGGGACCGCTACGCCGGGAGGCGCATCTGGGCCGTCTTCCAGCCGCACCAGCACAGCCGGACCAGGCAGCTCCTGGACGCCTTCGCGCGGATCCTGGCCCGGGCGGACCTGACGCTGGTCCCCGACATCTACGCGGCCCGCGATCCGGAATCGGAGCGGCGCGCCGTGGGGTCCCCGGACCTGGTGGATCGCATCCGAGCCCGCGGGGGCGACGCGCGCTACATGGCCTCGCTGCAGGACGTGGTTCGCTTCGTGGAGTCGAACCGGCGGGACGGGGACGTGATCATCACCATGGGCGCTGGCGACGTGCACCGCGTGGCGACCCAGCTCGTGCGCGACCTGGGCGCGGGTCGGGCGGCATGACCACGGGCCTGCCGGCCGCCCCCACGGCCACCCCCTCCCGCCTGGAGGCTCTCGTCCGGAGGGACGTGTCCCTGGCCCCGCTCACCACGCTGAAGGTGGGGGGGGCGGCCGACTGGTACGCCGAGCCCGAGAGCCTCGAGGAGATGCGGCTCTGCCTGGGGCGATTCCGCGACCGGGGCCTCGCCGTGGCGGTCCTCGGCGCAGGCTCGAACCTCCTGGTGGACGACGCGGGATTCCGGGGCGCGGTCGTCTGCACGCGGCGACTGGACCGCCTCGTCCCGAGCGGGGAGCACCTGGTGGCGGAGGCGGGGGTGGGCCTGGGCCGGCTCATCGCCGCCGGGCTCGCCCACGGGCTGGCGGGCCTCGAGGTACTGGCGGGGATCCCCGGCACGGTGGGCGGCGCGGCCGTCATGAACGCGGGGACGCGCTCGGGGGCCATGGGGCCCATGGTGGAGGAGGTGGTGGCCCTGGAGGGAGACCGGGTCGTGACCCTGTGTGGCGACGCCCTGGGCTACGCCTACCGGACGAGCGCCCTCGGCACGCGGGTCGTGATGGAGGTAGTCCTGCGAGTTCCCAGGGGAGACGTGGGGGCCGCGCGCCGGCGGATGGTGACCTACCTCCAGGAGAGGGTGCGCACCCAGCCCGTGGAACTGCCCAGCGCGGGCTGCGTCTTCACCAACCCCCCGGGGCACTCGGCGGGCCGGCTCATCGACGAGGCCGGATGCAAGGGACTCCGGCGGGGCGGGGCCCAGGTCTCCCCCCGGCATGCGAACTTCATCGTCAACCGGGGCGGCGCCACCGCGGCGGAGGTGCGGTGGCTCATCCAGGAGGTCCGGGCCAGGGTGGCGACCCTGCACGGCATCCGGCTGGACCTGGAGCTCCGCACCCTCGCGGCTACGAGCGCAGGCCGATGCGCGTCGGCCGAGCGAGCAGGCGACCCTCCCGCGGAGGGTCACCGTAGCCGCAGCGGACCGCGGGATTCCCTGCCGGGCGCGGGCGAGCGCCATGGGCTGCGAGTCGCGTCGCCGACTCCGGGAGGGCCGGGCCATGCACCCTGACTCGATCCTGGATCGGCCCGTACGGGTGGCGGTCCTCATGGGCGGCGTCTCCCGGGAACGGGAGGTCTCCCTGGCCAGCGGCCGGGCGGTGGCGAGGGCCCTGGCGCACCTGGGACACCCGGTCCTCCCCGTGGACGTCGCCGACCGGCGCCTCGGGGCCCTGGAGGGCCTGCGGGCGGACCTTGCCTTCCTGGTACTCCACGGGACCTTCGGCGAGGACGGCGAGGTGCAGGAACGGCTGGAGGCCGTCGGCCTCCCCTACACGGGAAGCGGGCCCGAGGCCAGCCGCGCGGCCTTCGACAAGCTGGAGGCCAAGCGCCGCTTCGCCCTCGTGGGCATCCCCACCCCGCCCCACCGGGTCGTCCGCGCGGCGGCGGCGGACCCCCGGCACGTGGACCGGGCCATCCGCGAGGGGTTCGGGTACCCTGCGGTGATGAAGCCTAGCTCGGAGGGCTCGTCCATCGGCGTGAGCATCGTCGAGGGCCCCGCGGACCTCCCCTCGGCCCTGGGGTCCGCCCTGCGCTGCGGCCCGGTGGCCCTCGTGGAGCCGCGGGTGAGGGGGCGGGAATACACCATCGGGGTCCTGGAAGGCCGAGCCCTGCCCCCCATCGCCCCCCTCCCCGGCCGCGCCTTCTCCGACTCCGAGGCCAAGTACCGCGACCCCACGACCCGCTATCTCCTGGACGATGGTCTCGAAGGCCCGCGCAGGGCCGAGCTGGAGGACGCCGCCCTGCGGGCCCACGAGGCCCTGGGTTGCCGGGACTTCTCCCGGGTGGACGTGATCCTCGAGGAGGGGGGACCGCCCCGGGTGCTGGAGGTGAACACCCTCCCCGGCCTCACGGAGAAGAGCCTGCTCCCCAAGGCCGCCGCGGCCCGCGGCATCCCGTTCCCCGAGCTTTGCGAGCGCATGATGCGCCTGGCCCTGGGCCGCGCCGCGGCCACGGGGTCGGCCTCCGCCGCCCTGGCGCTCGGAGGCGCCTGATGGCCCATGCCACGGCCATGACCCACGCCCGTGGGACCGGGCGCAAGGTGTCCTGGCGCCGACCTTCCAGGACGGTGCGGGCCGCCGTCCTCGTCCTCTCGACCCTGCGCCGGGCAGCCACCTGGCACGCCCTGGCCGCCCTCTCCCTGGCGGGGGCCGCCCTCTACGGGGCCCTGTGGGTCCGGGGGCGGGTCGAGGGCATGGAGGACTACCGAGTCCGCTTCCTGGACCTGCCGGCCGGGCTGCCGGCCACCTGCGGGGAGGCCCTCCTCGCCGAGGTGTCCGCGCTCCCCGCGGGGGCCTCCACCCTGGACCCGACGCTGGTGGGTCGGGTGGCGGGACTCTGCCGCGCACTGCCCTGGGTGCGGGAGCTACGCGGCGTCCGTCGGGTCCTCCCGGATCGCCTGGTGTGCGACCTGGTGCCCCGACTGCCGGTGGCCGCGGTGGACTCCGGCGACCTCTGGTCCCTGGCGGACGCGGATGGCGTACGCCTCCCCTCGCGCCAGTTCCCGCGAGCGGTTCCCGGCGAGGACCCGGACGTACCCTGGATCCACGGATTGCCCCACGGCACCCCGCCCCCGGACGACGGTCTCGCCTGGGCGCGGCGGGACGTCCTGGCGGGGCTGTCCGTGGCGGCCGCCCTCCGCGAGCATGGGGCCCAGCGCCTGTGCCCCATTCGCGCCATCGACGTCTCGAACGTGGGCGGCCGGCTGGATCCCACCGCGAGCGAGATCATCCTCCGGGCGGGCCAGGACGTGGTCCTGGAATGGGGACGTTCCGCCATCGAGGCGGGGCCCGGGGAACTCACCCCGGCGGCCAAGCTGAAGAACCTGGCCTGGGTCCTGGCGCGGTTCCCGGGCCTCGAGGGCGTAGCGCGAGTGCGATTGCAGTTCCCCGTACCCGGGGTGATTCCGAGGTAGATGGTCCCGATGCATCCTAGGTTTCGAAACTTACGGCGATTGACAAGCCATCCAGGCCACCGTAGAATCGCGCCCCCCACGGTCGCGGAGAGCCTGGTCCTCGCCTCTGGGGGATGCTGATGTCCCAAGCGAAGCGAGGGACTTTCATTTCCCCGGGCGAAGCCCGAGCGAAGCGAGGGACTTGCGTGACTGGCTCCATCACGAGTGGCATACCGGCAGACGACGCGGACGCCGCCGAACGCGTCCCCGAGCTCGTCGAGATCCCGGCGACCTCCACCTCCCGGGACAGGGCCATCGAGGCCTTCCGGCAAGCGTTCGGGAGGAAGCCCGCCGGGATCTCCAGCGCCCCCCTGCCCATCCAGACCTTCGGGGACCACAGCGACTGCCACGACGGCCTGGTGCTGCCCCTGGCCGCCAACATCCGGGTCTGGGTCTCGGCGGGCCTGCGCAAGGACCCGCGCATCGCGGTCCATTCCGCCGACATGGACACCCGTGTGGATTTCTCGCTGGCCCGGGCCCCGATGACGAAGACCTCGGAGCACTGGACGGACCCGATCCGGACGGTCCTCCAGGAACTCTCCATGGCCCGCACAGGGACCGGCGGACTGGACCTATGCATCGCCGGGGATTTCAGCCCCGGGGCCGCCGGTGGCCCCCACGGTCCCTGCACGGCGGACGACTGCGGCGGCCGTCTGGGCTTCGGGAGCGCCCTGGCGGTCGCGGTGGCGGGACTGGCGGCCGTGCTCTGGCGGTTGCGCGTGGACGGACCCGGGCTCGCCCGCCTCTGCCAGAGGGCGGAGAACGCCCTGGGGGCGGGGCAACGAAGCATCACCGATGCCTTCGTCTGCCGGATGGCGCGCGCGGGCTCGGCCACCTTCCTGGACTGCCGCACCCTGGAACACTCCCACGTGGGGATGTCGCTCGACGGCTACCGCCTCGTAGTCTGCGACACCCATGGGGCGGGACCTCTCGATGGGGAACGGCGCCAGCGGCAGTCGGAGTGCGACGACGCCCTGGAGATCCTGAGGGCCCGCTATCGCCCAGACAGCCGTAGCCTGCGCGACGTCCCCATGGAGCACATGGACCGCATCGAGCAGCTCCTGCCCGGTGTGCTCTTCCGCCGGGTGCGCCATGTGGTCACGGAGAACGCCCGCGTGGTGAGCGCGCGGGCAGCCCTCGCCTCCGGCGACCTGGCGGCCTTCGGACGACTCCTGGACGCCTCCCACACCAGCCTCCGGGACGACTACCAGCTCGCCTGTCACGAGCTGGAGACCATCGTGGCGGCGGCCCACCGGGTGGACGGGGTCCTGGGGGCGAGGCGCTGCGGAAACGGCTTCAGCGGTTGCGCCCTGGCCCTGGTCCCCGCCGGGGGCATGGACCTGTTCCGCACCCGGGTCACCCAGGCCTTCGAGGCTGCGACCGGCAGGCCCCCCGCCTTCTACAGCGTACAGCCGGCGGAGGGCCTGACGGTAGGCAAGCCCTAGGCAGGCCCCTGTCAGTAGACTCTGCGCGCGCGGCGGGGGGCCTCCCGCGGGGTCTCCTCCTCCTCCCGCTCCCCCTCGATGCGCCTCAGGCGCGCTCGCAGGTCCTCCAGCTCCTCCTCGAGCCTCTGCCTCAGCTCCGGCAGTTGCTCCTCCAGGTGACGGCGCAGCTCCGCGAGCGTCTCCTCCATGTGGGTCCGCACCCGCTCCAGGTCCTCCCGGCCGTGGTACACCCCCTCTTCCCGATCATCCCCCTCGTCCTCGATCCAGTCCTGGACGCGCTCCCAGAGGGCCCCTTCCTCGGCCTCTAGCCTCTCCTGGAGGCGCCTCGCCAGTTCCTCGGCCCGCGCGGTCACCTCGTCGGGGTCCAGGCCCTCCAACCGCAACCGGGAGCGCAGGGCGTCCACCTCCCGTTCCGCCCGCTCCCTCGACTCGTCCAGGAACCGCTCCAGCTCCGCGCGTGTCTCCGCGCGGAGCCGGCGGACCTCGGCGCCCAGATCCTCGATGAACCGCGCCACCTCCTCGGAGCCGGGGACCTCCTCGGAGCGGCGGCCCTCATCGGCCTGGTTCCACAGGCGCACGGCCTCCCGGAGCTGCTCGCGGGCCTGGGTCATGCGGGCCTGCAGCTCCCCCAGCCGCTCGCGGAAGGCGCGACGCCGGGACGCCTCCGCCTCCCGGAGTTCCCGCTCCAGGGTCCGCAGCCGCTCCACCGTCTCCTCGAACTTGTGCCGCAGGACCTCCAGGTGGCGCTCCGCCTCCTCGCGCCGGTCTCGCAGCTCCCGGACCCGGGGGTGGTCCTCCGTCGACTCGTGGAGGGCCTCCTCCAGTTCGGCCCCCAGTTCCTCGAACAACCCTTCCGCCTCCTCCAGGGCCGAGCGCAGCCGCCGGAGCTCGGTCTCCAGCTCCTCCCTGCGGCCCCGCAGCTCGTCCCGCCCTCCCTCGAAGCGTGTCTCCACCAGCTCGAGCCGGGCGTGACCCTCCAGCTCCTCGTGGTGCGGGTAACGAGCCAGCAGCTCGCGGAAGGATCCCGCCGCTTCATCGAGGCGCCCCAGCTTCTTGAGGCAGAGCCCGCGCCGGTAGATGGCCTGGGGGCGGAAGACCTCGTCATCGGGGTAGGTGTCGATGATCCGTTGGTAGATCCCGATGGCCGCCTCCGGGTCCCGCCGTCCGTTCTCGACGAGGAGTCCCTGGGCAAAGAGGGCGTCGGCACCCGGGGCATCCTGGGCCATCGCGGGCACGGCCACCCAGGACAGGGCCAGGACCAGGCTCGATGACAGGAACGCGCGCAGCGCGCTACTCTTCGTGGT
>JACQVX010000200.1 GCA_016209495.1 Planctomycetota bacterium | reverse complement strand
ACGGGGACTCCAGGGGGTACCGCACCCCGTAGCGCTGGTCTCCGATTCGATCACCACTTCGCAGCCCAGGATCGGGGACGTAACCCATTGGTCGGCGGTGAGCAGGCCTCGATAGCGGCCCACAGATTCTGCTGAGGAGGCTACTGATCCGCATAACATGCTGGAGTCAACGGATGGGTCATCCGAAACCCATTGACCAGAAAGGCGTTATTGTGCATCTTGCAGAACACTCAAAGACGTCATATGCGTGCTGGAACGAGGAATCCAGCATCTTATACGGATCCATCTAATCATTGTTAGCCAGCATAGGAAGGCGATGAGATGACACGACACCTCCGTAAATTCGCGCTCACGGTGCACATCAGCCTCGCCGTCGGTTGGATCGGCGCGGTCGCCGCCTACCTGGTCTTGGTCATCGCGGCGATGACCATCCAAGGCAGTCAGACGTTGCGAGCAGCCTGGATCGCTATGGAGCTGATTGGCTGGTACCTGATCGTCCCGCTGGCCCTAGCGTCGTTGCCTAGCGGCCTGGTTATGTCGTTGGGTACGCCTTGGGGTTTGTTCCGACACTATTGGACGACGATCTCACTCCTGCTGACCACCATTGCGACGACCGTCTTGCTGCAACACATGCAGACAGTGAGTTTCTTCGCGCGCGTAGCTGCTGACGCGAGCGGTCCCGATGCCAGCGGGCTGCGCGGAGCGCTGCGGGGCGAACTCCTTCACTCGGGTGTCGGCTTGCTCGTCCTGCTCGCGATCGAAGCGCTGAATGTCTACAAGCCGCAGGGGTTGACCGCGTATGGTCGGCGCAGGGCATCGGAGGCTGCCTTGGTCTCCCTTGCGCCCGATGTCGGCCGATCAGTGCCCATCCCTGCGTCAGCTGCCGGGACACCGCGCTGGGTGCGCGTGGTGGGGCTTCACGCTGTCGGCCTTGCGGCTCTTTTCGTGATCATGCACATCGTCGGCCGCGGCGGCCTCCATTGAGCATCGTCTCGAATGCTGGCTAACAAGCCGTTGCAGCGGACGGCGCTGCGCGCCGCCGCTGATGCTGGGCGTCATACGGATGGCGAGTGTTGACACCGGGGGATAAATGAAGGTCGGTGAGTTGATCCGGCTGATCGAGGAGGACGGTTGGCGGCTGGCGAGGACTCGTGGCAGCCACCGCCAATACAAGAACCCGAACAAGCCGGGTATCGTCACAGTGGCCGGGAAGCCGAGCTTGGATGTGCCGCCGGGCACGCTAAACGCGATCCTGAAGCAGGCAGGCCTGAAGAAGGCCGGGAGTGGCGAATGACACGCTATATGGTCGTGGTGGAGCGAGGGGCAACGAGTTGGGGAGCTCACGTGCCGGACCTCCCAGGGTGTGTAGCGGTAGGCGAAACCCGGGCGGATGTCCTGCGGCTAATCCGCGAGGCCGTAGATCTCCACATTGCCGGGCTGAAGGAGGACGGCTTGCCGGTGCCGGCGCCAAGCTCAGAGGGTGAGATCGTCGAGGTCGGCGCCGCATAACTTCGGCATGCAGCCGACAGCCTTCGGCCGCCGCTGATGCTGGGCGTTCGGCGTCACCAGATTCCTGGCCAGGGAAGTGGGAGCCGCGCATGGTCTCAACGCAACAGCTAACTACTGACGACTGGGTCCTGCTTGAGAGGACGGAGAATCCTATTCGCGTTCGAGCAGCTCGGGGAAGGCACCACTTTGCTTCCGGTCTTCTTACAAGTACCGGGGAATCTTTCTTTGGCCTTCACCTTTCAGCATCACTTGGAGTCGGTTCAGTATGTGCCGAGGCAATCGCCATGGCTGTCTGTCAACGCGGGGATGGAGGGCATACAGTGGGTGGGAGTAGGGACATGACCAAGGGACCCACGGGCCCCAAGGGCGGGGCGGGGCCCTTCTTCGAGGACTTCGACCTGGGGCAGCGCATCCGGTGCCCCACGCCGCGGCGGCTGGGCGAGGGCGAGGCCGCCGCCTACATCGCCCTCACCGGCGACCGTACGCCGCGCTACTCGGGCGCCGCGGGCCTGGTCCACCCCCTCGTGGTGTTCCACACGGTCATGGGACAGACGGTGCGCCCGGTCTCCCTGAACGCCCGGGCCAACCTGGGCTACGCGGGGATGCGCTGGGGTGGCCCGGTGCGGCTGGGGTCGGTGCTCTCCACGGAGGTGGAGGTCCTGGGGCTGAAGGAGAACTCGAACCGGGCCACGGGCATCGTCTGGGTCCGGACCACGGGCCGCGACCAGGACGGCCGCGAGGTCCTCTCCTACGTGCGCTGGGTCATGGTGCGCAAGCGCGGCGAGGCCCCCACCCGCTGGCTCGAGGCCCCCTCCGTCCCGAGCGTCCCGGGTCCCGTGAAGGCGCGCGAGCTGTGCCTTGGGGGCCTGGACCCGCTCCCGGACCTACAGGCCACGGGCGGCCGCCACGCGTTCGAGGACTACGCCCCGGGGGAGCGCGTCTTCCACCTGGACGGTCAGACGGTCAACGCCTCGGACCACATGGCCTTCACCCGTCTCTTCCAGAACTCCGCGCGCCTCCATTTCGACGCGGTCCTGACCCATGGCGACCCCCTGGTCTACGGCGGCTATCCCATCTCGCTGGGATATGCCCAGGCCTTCAACGGCTTCGAGAACCGCCTGGGCCTGGCGGCGGTGAACGGGGGGGCCCACGCCAACCCGGTCCACGCGGGCGACACGCTCTACAGCTTCTCCGAGGTGGTGGAGGCGGACCCCCTGGGGGACGCCCCCGTGGGGGCCCTGCGGGTGCACCTCTACGTGCTCAAGGGGGTGGAGCCCTCCACCGTCCCCGCCCTCGCGGTGCGTGCCGCCGACGGCAAGGGCTACCGGGAGGAGGTGGTCCTGGACCTGGACCTCTGGGAGCTGGTGGCGAAACGGGGCTAGGGACGGCGACCAAGGCCATGCACCTGGACGACCGTCCCCCCTGGATCATCCGCACCTACGCGGGCCTGGGCGACGCCGAGGCCACGAACGCCCGCTTCCGCGCCAACCTGGAGCGCGGGCAGCGGGGCCTCTCGGTGGCCTTCGACCTCCCGACCCAGAACGGCTACGACAGCGACCACCCCATGGCCCTGGGCGAGGTGGGAGGGACGGGGGTGGCGATCTCGCACCTGGGGGACATGGGGCGCCTCATGGAGGGGATCCCCCTGGGGGCGGCCAACACGTCCATGACCATCAACGCCACGGCCCCCTGGGTCTTCGCGCTCTATGCAGTCCTCGCGGGGAGGCAGGGGGTCCCGCCAGGGGAGCTGCGAGGCACCACGCAGAACGACCTCATGAAGGAGTTCGTCGCGCGCGGTGCCTACGCCTTCGACCCGGCCACCAGCCTGCGCCTCTCCACCGACCTCATCGCCTGGGCGGCCCGCCACGCCCCCCGGTGGAATCCCATCAACGCGTGCGGGTACCACTACATGGAGTCCGGGGCCTCGGGGGCCCTGGAGGTGGGCCTGGCCCTGGGAAACGCCCTCCTGGTCCTGGACGAGGTGCGCCGCAGGGTGGAGCCCGCCGAGTTTCCCGCCGTGGTGGCTCGCGTCTCCTTCTTCGTGGGTTCGGGGCTGGAACTGGTCCCGGAGGTGTGCAAGCTCAGGGCCTACGCCCGCCTCTGGCCGCGGCTCTGCAAGGAGCGCCATGGCATCGACGGCGTCGCCTTCCGCGCGGGCTGCCAGGTCCGCTCCCTCACGCTCACGGCGGAGCAGCCCGAGCTGAACATCGTGCGCATCGCCTACGAGGCGCTCCCCGCCGTCCTCTCCGCCTCGGCCCGGGTGGGGGCCCTGCAGCTCCCGGGATTCCGCGAGGCCCTCGGCCTGCCGGACGAGGTGGAGCAGACCCTGGCCCTCCGCACCCAGCAGGTGCTCATGTACGAGACGGGCGTCGCGGACCACCCGGACATCTTCGAGGGGTCCCGGGTCGTCGAGGGCCTGACGGCCGAGCTGGAGGAGGAGGCCCGCGCGGTGGCCGACCGTGTGCTGGAGCTGGGCTACGAGGCCGCTATCCCCTGGGCGGCGGCGCGGCTGACCGAGGCCCTCGTGGCCTGGCATGCCTCGGTGGCCCGCGGCGATCGGGCGGTGGTGGGGGTCAACGCCTTCCCGGAGGCCATCGGCCTGGCCGAGGCGGCGCCCTCCGTGGCCAGGGGGCAGACCGGCGCGGAGGCGGTGGCGAGGCAGCTCGCGCGACTGGCGGCATGGAGGGCGAGGCGCGACGGCTCCGCAGTGGACTCCGCCCTGGACCGGTTCCGCCTCGCCCTGGCG
Organism: Planctomycetota bacterium; assembly: GCA_016209495.1. Classification (GTDB taxonomy): domain Bacteria; phylum Planctomycetota; class JACQVX01; order JACQVX01; family JACQVX01; genus JACQVX01. The sequence continues at coordinate 25,611 of JACQVX010000200.1, read as the reverse complement.
CGGGGGGAAGATACCATGTCCGCCACCCTGGGGCTGGCGGAGGCGGGAGGGACCACCGGCGAGTGGGCCCGGGCGGTGGAGGCGGCGTCGGGCCGCCGCTATTCCGTGGGACTGCCCGGGAGCGGGGGCGCGGGCGGGTCCGGCGGGGTCCTGGGCGTCGCACCCTCGCCGGTGCGCTATCGCGTGGTCCTGGGCAAGGGGGGGCTCGACGGGCACCTGAACGCTGTCAAGCTCGTGGCCATGGCGTGCGTGGAGGCAGGGCTGGAGGTGGTCCACGGCGGGTTGAGGCAGGCCCCCGGCGACCTCGCCGCGACGGCGGTCCAGGAGGACGCCGACGTGGTGGGACTCTCGGTCCTGTCCGGTGCTCACCTCCACCATGCCCGGGAGCTCCTGCGCTCCCTCGCGGCGCGTGGAGCGGGCGAGGTACCCGTCGTGGTGGGAGGTATCATTCCCCCGGCCGATCGGGCCACCTTGCTGGAGATGGGCGTGCGGGCGGTCTTCACGCCGGAGGATGGCCCAGTGGCCCCCATGGTCGCACGGCTCGTCGAGCTGGCGGCCGAGAGGAGGAGGCGCTCCCGCCCATGAGTGGGAAGCAGGTTCCGGCCTTCGACATCCGTCCCGAGGAGCTGAAGGCCCTCCTGGACGGGGGCCTTGCGCCTCTCATCCTGGACGTGCGCTGGGAGGAGGAGGTGGCCATTTGCCGGCTACCGGGCTCGGTGCACATCCCCATGGACGAGGTGCCGCACCGGCTGGGGGAGCTGACGGCGGGCGCGGAGATCGTAGTCCATTGCCACACGGGGATGCGGAGTGCCGAGGTCACCCAGTACCTGCGGGAACGGGGATTCCGCGCCCGCAACCTGGCAGGGGGCATCGACCTCTGGGGCGAGGTCGTCGACCCGTCCATGCCGCGATACTGAGTCGCCGCGAAACAATGGCTGACTCCATTCGCCGCGCCCTTCGGGCCGCCACGGGTCTCCTGGGACGAACGGCTCGCGCGTGCCGCCCGGAGGCGGACCCGAGTCCCCTCCGACCGACTCCTAGCCCCCCCCGGGCTCCGAGGGCCAGCTCACCTCCCAGGCCCCCTTCTCCCGGTTGAAGCGGGCCCGCTGGAAGATCCCCGAGTCCTCGTCCCTGGGGTCGCCCAGGACCAGCGAGGCGCGGCGGTCCGCCAGCTCGGTCCGGTGGCGGCGGGCCTCCAGCCGGATGACGTGGAAGCCGAACCGCGTCCGCACCGGGTCCGAGACCTGGCCGGGATCCAGTTCCAGGGCGGCCCGCCAGAAGGGCTCCACCATCGTGCCCTTGCCGAAGCGTCCCAGGTCGCCCCCCTTCTCGCGGTTGGCCTCGTCCTGGCTGTGGGCGCGCGCCAGCTCCGCGAAGTCCTCCCCCGCGCGGGCCCGGCGGGCCACGTCTCGCGCCCGATCCTCGTACTCCCGGTAGATGCCCTCGCGCTGGGCCCGGGTGGGCACCTTGTCGTAGAGGTGGACGAGGATGTGGGAGAGCTCCGCGCCCCGGTCCACCCGCCGGTCGCAGCGGATGACGTGGTAGCCCGCCGGCGTCTTGACCAGCCCGCTCGTGGCCCCCTCCGCCAGGGCCAGGGCCGCGTCCCGGAAGATGGGCCCGTACTCCTGCTCCTCCCCCTCTCTCACCGTACCCAGGGTCCCGCCCCGGGAGCGGGTGCGGGGGTCCTCGCTCAGCTCCCGGGCCACGGCGGCGAAATCCTCGCCGCCGCGGACCCGGTCCAGGGCACGCCCGCTCACCTCCCGCGCCCGCTCGTCGGGCCAGGCGGCGATGCGCGCCTCGGCCTCGTCCAGCTTGATCAGGACATGGCGCGCCTCCAGCTCGATGTCGTCCATGTCCCGCCGGTAGGCCTCGGCCACGGTCTCCTCCGAGAGACCCAGGGCCTCGAGCTTCAGGCTGGCCTCCCACTCCCGCTGGCGCTTCCAGTCGCGGGAGGCGGCCAGGGCCTTCTTGATCGAGGGGACCTCGGCCGGGAAGGCCTCGGCGCTCGCCGGCTCCCGCTCCGCCAGCCGGAGGACGTAGCAGACCCGTGCCACGTCGTCGCGGGCCACCTCCTCCGCGAGCTGGCCCACGTCCTGGATGTCGAAGCCCCGGACCCGGGCCACCCCGGCGTCCGCGAAGCCCTCGATGGGCTCGACCCCGGTCCGGGCGAAGAGTCCCGTGCGACCCACCGGCAGCCCCGAGCGGGCGGCGGCCGCCTCCAGGCCCCGCACCCCCCCTTCCCGCGCCGCGTCCAGGAGTCCCCGGGCGGCGTCCCAGGCCGCCTGCATGGATCGCTCGGCGTAGAGGTCCGCGGCGACCCGGTCCGCCACCGAGGCGTAGGACGGGGGCTCGGGGGGGTCCGCCGACTTCACCCGGAAGAGGAACAGGCCCGTGCGGTGGTCGTTCTCCAGGGTGGGCGAGATCTCCCCCACTGCGTATCGGTCCAGGACCGGGTCCACGTGGTAGAAGGAGCGGACCTCCGGGGCCCAAAGGCTGTCTCCCCTGGCCATGGGCTCGCTCAGCCGCCACCGTAGGCCCTCCACCTGGGCCGCCACCGCGGCCAGGGAGGGTCGCCGGGCGGCGTCCTCGTCCGTGCGGACGAGGTCCTCGGCCCGGCCCATGAGCCGCCGGGCCGCCGCCTCGCCCCGGGCCAGGCGCACGAGGCGCTCGCGCACCGCCTCCGGCCCCGACGGCCGGACGCCGTCCGGCCCCAGGAGCTTGGCGGTGTCCTTGTGCTTCTCCCACGCGGCCTGGACCTCAGCCTCCGTGGGCTCGGTGACGCCCTCCCCGCCCCCCAGTTCCTCGTAGGGGGCGAAGAGGTATTCCAGGACGTATTCCTTGTCGGTCCCGAAGCGGCCGTAACGCTCCCGGTTCGCCTCGAAGTAGTCCTGCCGGTCCTTCCGGAGCGCCTCCGCCAGGTCCGCGCGGACCCGCCCCTCCACCTCGGGGTAGGAGGGAAGCTCGCCCCGCTCCCGGCGATCCACCCGGAAGAAGAAGCGTGAGCCGCCGGCGCCCCCGGCGAGGACCTCCGAGAGGCGTCCCTCCTCCGTGAGGCTCAGGGCCAGGGGTAGCGCGTCGGACTCCAGCTCGCCGCCCCGGGCCAGCTCGTCCGCCGTGGAGGGTCCCAGGCTCAGGCAGACCAGGCCCCCCTCCGCCGCCACCGCCTTCAGGTCCACCGGGGACACGGGGGTGTCCCGGGGGGGCTCCGCCCCCCCCGCACCCTCCAGGGCCCGCCGCCGGGCCCCGGCCAGGGCCGCCTCCAGGGCCTGCTCGACCCGCTCCTCCCGGAGTCCGACCAGGACCCGGTCCACCACCAGGTCCAGCGGCTCCCACCGGGGCCCCGATAGGCGATAGAGGTCCTCCCGGTTCCGTTCGTAGAACTCCCGCACCGCCTCCTCCCGGGGCGTGCCCGCGGGCTCGTCCTCGTAGAGGCGCAGCGCCACGTCCACGGTGTATCTCTCCGGCGTGCCCGGGGCGACCCCCGAGACCCGCGCGAGCACCGCCCCATTCCCCGGGACCCGGTGGACCCGGGTCAGGCCGCCGCTCCCCAGGAGCGCCAGCTCCGAGCGCAGGGCGGCGCCGCCCAGTTCCAAGTGGGTCGCCAGGTCCTCCACCCGTACCGGGTCCGTCGAGCGCCGTTCCACCCCCTCTGGCAGCCGCAGGGCCGAGAAGCCGCCCCGGGCCAGGGCCTCTTCCCGGAGCCCGTCCAGGGCCGCGCGCGCCAGGTCCTCCGCCTGGGCCTTCCAGTCCTCGCGGCTGGTGTAGCTCGAGACCCGGGCCCGGAAGGCCCCCTCGGGGGCCCAGAGGTACTCCAGGCCCACCTGCCGCTCCGTCGCCGGCACCGACGAACGCCGGCGATAGAAGAAGCGGGCCCGCCGGTACTGGGTCAGGACCTCGCTCAGCTCGCCCTCGGGCGCCACCCTCCCCAGGTAGGCGAATCCATGGCCCACCTGGGGGTGCCGTCCCAGGTCGTCCAGGGATCCCGCCACGGTGAGGTGGGAATGCCCCGCCTCCCGCACGGCCGCCTCGAAGGCCTCCGCCGTGGCCACGCCCTCGCGGGCGAGCCTCTCCCGGAGGGCCTCCGTCCGGCGACGCGCCTCCTCCGACCGGGCCCCCAGGGAGAGGAGCCGCTCCACGTCGGCGCGCACCTCCTCCAGGGGCCGGGTCCCCTCGGCGGGCGCATCCGCCGGGGCGGCCGCTGCGAACTCCTGATCCCGGACGCGGCGGTAGCGCGCCTCCACCTCGTCCTCGGACGGGGCCACCAGGCCCGCCTCGAAGGACGCGCGGCGCCCGACGACCGCCGTGAGGGCGAGCCGATCCGGCTCGCGGTAACGATCCGGGTCCTCGTCGTAGCGTGCCCTGGTCGCGCGGACCCCCACCGCCTGGGCGTCCCGGAGCAGCGTCTGCTGGAAGGCCGCGAGGTCGAAGGCCGGCGTCCGCCGCGCGAGGCGCACCCGGGCGCGCGAGCCGGCGCCCAGGGCGAGGGGCGCCGTGGACCCTCCCATGCCCAGCCCCAGCACCTGCCCGTCCAGCGAGGCCAGGGAGGCATCCCCCACCGGCAGGCCCCCCGCGAGGCCAGCCACCACCCGGGGACCCACCGGCTCCACCTCCACCCCCGCCTCCCGCGCCGCCTCCGCGGCGGGCCGGCCCTCGTCCGCCAGGCGCAGCGCGGTCGCGAGTCGCTCCTCCGCCGCGGCCCGCCGGGCCGCCTCGTCCGGTCCCCCCTCGGAGGCCGGCTCCACCCGTGCGTGGTAGACCTCCAGCTCCACGGTGTCGAAGCGGCCAGGGTTGGCCCCGAGGTGCTCGGCCGCCCTGGAACGGCGGGCCTCCTTGCCCCCCTTCGCCATGTCCGCGAGGAGCGCGTCCACGAGCGACCGGTAGTCGGGCCCTGCCGCGCGTTCGAGGACCCACGCGAGGTAGGGTCCCCGCGCCCCGTCCCGCGTCTCCACCACGGCACGAGCCCTCTGGACGGCCAGGGCCTCCACCTCGGCCTCGCGACCCGCGCCGCCCAGGCCCATGCGGGCCGCGAGGGACTGCACCGGCTCGGGCCCGTAGCGGGCGAGGTCCACCCCCGCCGCGCCGGCCAGGGCCTCGAGGTCCGGCTCCACCCCCGTCCCCACCGCCTCCAGGAGGGCCTCGCGGGCGCGGCGCACGCGCGCGCGCGCCTCCTCCCAGGCCTGGGCCTCCGTGGTCGAGGCGCCCATCCCGGCCCGGAGGCCCTCGGGGTCCGCGTCGAGCACGGCCACCGTGACCCCGTCGTGGCGACCCCGACTGCCGGCCCACCAGAGCGCCAGGTCGGCCAGGTAGGCCTCCTCCACGTCCTCCTCGACACGCCGTCTCGCATCCTCCGGGAGCTCGGCGTACCTCGCCGCGGCGTCCATCTCCACGGCGGCCACCCGGTAGAGGTGGAGGCCCGTGGGGCCGTATCCCACCTCGCTCAGGGCCCCCGCGGCGAGCTCGTCGAACCGATCCTGGAGCAGGCCCCCGCCACCGCCCGCCAGAGGCGCCTCGCGCAGGGCCTCCCGGCCGAGCGGGCCCGTGCGCTGGACCTCCAGACCGGCGAGCGTGGCGCGGACCGCCTCCGCCAGGGTGGCGTCGCGGCCCTGGGAGGCGGCCTGGGCCGCCGCGAGCCGCACGGGGTCGAGGCGCCCGAGGAGCGCCGTGCGCTGGTACTCGGCCAGGAGGCGCGCCGTGATCGCGAGACGGGCCTGCTCGAAGGGGATGCGCTCCCAGGTGTAGGGCCTCTCCGGCGCCGAGGAGGCCCCGTCCTTGGTGGCCGGGACGCGGCGGCGGAACTGCTGGCCGTCCTGCTCGTAGCGGACCTGGAGGCGCTCCTGGCGCATGAGGTCGAGCACCTGAGCCCGCACCTGCTGGAAACGGCGCTCCGTCTCCTCCCCATCGGATTCACCCGGCACCTCGTCCGGCGGGGGCAGGTCCTTGAAGATCGCCGTGTGGTCCGGCATCGCGAGCCAGGCCCGCGCCTCGTCGTCCGAGAAGGCGGGGAGCTCGGTGACCCCGGAGGCCTCCCAGGGGAGGAAGACCCACTCCACGTCCACGGTCCTCTCCCGCTGGTACCGCGCCCGATGCTCGTCGTAGAAGCGCGCCGGGTCGGCCCGGAAGACCTGGGCCGGGCCCTGGGCGTGGTCGGCGGCCGCCACCGCCACGAGGTCCAGCCGGCGGCGGTGCTTGTCCCGCTGGTACTCCTCCCAGACCTCCTCCGGCCGGAGGGCCGCGCCCTGGCGCACCACCTCCTGGGCCTTCTCGATGGCCAGCTCCTCGCGGAAGGTCTCCTCGAACTCCGGGATCCGGACGGCCAGGGCCATGAGCTTCCGGCCGCGCATTCGCTCGTTGTGCGCCTCGAATAGCCGCCGGTAGGCCGCCGGGTCCCACTGGACCTGCTTGCGCCGCTCGCCCTGGCGCTGGAAGTAGTAGTAGGTGAGGTCCCGGCCCTCGAGGACCTCGCGCATCTTCTGCACGTCCTCCAGGGCCAGCCGCGAGGCCTCCGTGTCCAGGTAGAACGCCTTGAGGGCCTCCCTCAGCTCCCCGTCGCCCACCCGGATCCCCATCTCGCGGGCCACGCGCGTCATGAGGACGTGGTGCCAGGCCTCGCCGGCGGTGGCCCCGCGGGACTGGTAGCGCATGGCCCGGTAGCGCTGGAGGCGGCCCCAGGTCGCGTCCACCTCCGTGCCGGGGACCTTCTCGCCGAACAGGGTGCCCGCGACGCCCCGGTAGGGGTCGCGGTTCCAGGGCATCTCGATGGACAGGAGGGCGTCGATCATGAGGCCCGAGACCCCCAGGCCGAAGAGGGAGATGATGACCAGGATGTATAGCTGCTTCTGGTGCCTGCGAAGGAATCGCAGCATGGGGTGCTCCTGCTATCAGTCGCCGTGGGTCGGAAGTTCGGTCGTGCTACTCCAGCGCGTCGGGCCGCGGCAGGTCCGACAGTGCGCCCAGTCCGAAGCGCTTGAGGAAGGTCGGTGTGGTCCCGTAGAGGACCGCCCGGCCGAGGGCCTCCGAGCGACCCACCACGCGGACCAGCTCCAGCTCGATGAGCTGCCGGAGGATGGCCCCGCAGTTCACCCCGCGCACCGCCTCGATCTCCACGCGGGTGAGGGGTTGCTTGTAGGCCACCGTGGCCAGGGTCTCCAGGGTGGCCGGCGTGAGGCGGCGTTCCCTGCGCCGGAGGGTCACCGCCTCGACCCACGGGGCCAGGTCCGGCCGCGTCACCAGGGCGAAGCCCCCCGCCACCTCCGCCACCTGCAGGCCGCGGCCCGCGGCCTCCAGGGAGGCCGCCAGCTCCCCCAGGACCGCGCGGACGGTCCCCGCGGGGACCTGCAGCGAGTCGGAGAGCCGCTGGAGGGAGACCGGGCCCTCGTGGGCGAAGAGGGCGGCCTCCAGGATCGCCGGCAGCCGCTCGGCGCTCGCGGGCGCGACCGGCGGGGCCGCCACGGGGGCGGCCTGGGCGGCCCGGGGGCCCGCGGGCTCCACCTCCACGGGGGACTCCACTATTCCTTCACCGCCCTGCACCGCCCGCCAGCCGGAACTCCACGGACCCCGGGGCGCGAAGGCGCCGCACCAGGGCCTCCAGGTCGTCCTGGGACACGGCGCGGGCCTCGAGGGCCTCCTGGAGCCGTCCCCTCACCTCTTCGAGGGGGGCCTGCTCCGGCACCCGGGCCACCACCTGGAGGATGTCGTATCCCCGGTCCGTGGAGATGGGCCCGGCGAGCTGCCCGGCCTCGAGCGACCAGACCGCCTCCTCCAGGACCGGGGCGAGGGCACCGCGGGGAAGCGGCCCCAGGGCGCCGCCCGAGGCCGCCTCGGGACCCTCGCCCTCCTGCTGGGCCACCTTCGCGAAATCGGCCCCCGCGTCCAGCTTCGCCCGGAGGGCCTCGGCCCGGCGCAGGACCCCGGCGTCTCCCCTGGGACCCGCCAGGTGGATCCGCCGCACCTCGACCCGGGGCCCGAACTCCAGCCGCCAGGCCTGCGCCAGGGCCTCCTCTGTCTGCCGCCAGCGGCGGATCAGCCGCTCCGCCAGGATGGGGAACTCCGCGGTGGACCGGAGTTCATCGTACATGTGCGCCCGTGTGTAGCCCTTCCGGGCGAGGGCCACGTCCAGGGCCGCCCAGTCCCCGGCGAAGCCCTCCTGCTCCACGATGGCCGCCGCCTGGCGCGCGACCCAGGCCTCCACCTCCTCGGGGGTCGTCTCCAGCCCCTGCCGCCGTGCCTCCTGGCGCACCAGCCGCTCGTTGGCGTAGTCGTTGAGGAAGCTCCGGCCCACCTTGCGGAGCACCGCCTCCCGATACTGGGCCACGGAGACGTCCTCGCCCCCGACGGTGACGAGCACCTCGTCGGGCCCAGGGGCCGCCAGGGGGGCCGGGGAGGCGGGGGCGGTATCCGGCGCCGGGTCCTTGAGGGAGAGCCCCTGGCTGAAGCAGGCCGTGAAGACCAGGACGCCCGCCAGGAACGACCCCAAGGCTGCCGCGGGTTTCAAGGGGGACCTCCGCCAGGCAAGGGGCAGCATCTTAGCGCGGGGGGATGGGGAGTCAATTCGACGGCGTCGCGACGTGGGCGCGGGCCTGGCCCTGGCCGTGGACCTCTGGCGCGAGGGGGCCGGACGCCGCTACACTGCCCTGTGTGGTCCTGCGAGTCCCCCGTGACCCGCGAGCGCGGCCCTGGACCCCATGAGGGCCGTTCCCGGATCCTCGCCGGGGGGGCGGTCGCATCGGGCAACCCAGGCGTCCCGAGGCCAAGGGTAGGGTGGGACGGAGACCGCGTTGGAATGCCCCATGCCCTGAGGACCGCCATTCGCCGCCTCCTTCGCAGGTTCGGGATCGACCTGCACCGGACCGTTCCCGGCGGCAGCTACGTGCACTGTCCGCCCTACTCGTACGCGACCTACGCCCCCTGGTTCGAGCCCGAGTTCCAGTCCCTCTATGCCGAGATCCGGGGCCACACGGTCGTCTCGGAGGACCGTGCCTACGCCCTCAGACAGCGGGCCCGGCACTGCGCCCACCTGCCTGGCGACTTCGCCGAATGCGGCGTCTACAAGGGCGGTACGGCCTGGCTCATCGCGCATACGCTCCGGGATTCCGGCGTGGACGGGAAGCGCCTCTTCCTGTTCGATACCTTCCGCGGCATGCCCGAGGACGCGGACCGGGCCCGGGACTACCATGCCGCGGGTGACCTGGGCGACGTGGACCTGGCAGAGGTCCAGCGCTACCTGTCCATCTTCGGCGGCGTGGAGTTCCGCCCAGGGCCGATCCCGGAGACCTTCGGGGGCCTGGACTCTTCCCGCTTCGCCTTCGTCCACGTCGACGTGGATATCTACCCGGCGTCGCGCGACTGCTGTCGCTGGTTCTACGACCGACTGGTGGCGGGAGGGGTCCTGGTATTCGACGACTACGGATTCGCGGCCTACCGGCGGGCCCAGCGGCAGGCCGTGGACGAGTTCTTCGCCGACAAGCGCGAATCCCCCATGGTCATGCGCACGGGCCAGTGCCTGGTGGTCAAGCTCGCGGACTGAGTGCACGGCCACGAGGCACGAGGCACGAGGCACGGCGCACGTCCCACGAGTGACGGGTCACGATCCACGAGTCACGCCAACGCCCGCGCACACGCCCGCTCGGGCCCGATGAGGGCCTGCACGGATGCGCCCTCCCTTCGTCACGGCGACTGGCATGGCGGCCATGACCGCCCCCGTGGCCATGGCCTTCCTGGCGGCCCTGGGCTTCGGCCTCGGAGCCGCGGTGCAGCGGCGGGCCCTGGCGCGGCTCGGGCTGGAGGACGCCGGGGCCTGGGCCACGCTGCGAACGGCGGTGGCCGACCCGCTCTGGCTCGCGAGCTGCCTGATCGGGGCCGCCGCGGCCGGCTTCTACATCGCGGCCCTCGGCCTCGGCCCGATGGTGGTGGTCCAGCCCATCGTCAGTCTCCAGGTGGCGGTGGCGGCCGGTTTCGGGGCCGTCCTCCTGGGGGAGAGGCTCCGGACTCGGGAGTGGGTCGGTCTCGTCATGGTGCTGGCCGCCGCGGCCGCGATGGCCTCCTTCCCGCCCGGGGAGTCCACCCGGCAACCGGGCCCGGGCACGCTCCTGGCTCTGGGTGGGGCCGCCGTCCTGGCCGCGCTGGCCCTGGTCTCCCGCCGCGCGCACCTGGGAGGGGAGCTGGCCCTGGGTGCGGCCGCCGGGGTCCTCTTCGGGGCGGCGGTGCCTGCCGGAAAGACGACGCTGGAGACCCTGGCCCACCCCGACGGCTGGTCGCCGGGCGCCCTGGTGGAGGGGCCGGCGTGGATCTTCCTGGCCCTGAACGCCGCGGGCTTCGTCGTCGTGCAGCGGGCCCTGTCGGTGGGACGGGTGGGGGTGATCTCCCCGGTCCTGAACCTGGCCGCCACGGCGGTGCCCGTCGCCATGGGCGTCCTGGCCTTCGGCGAGCCGCTGGGCCCTGGTCGCGCGGCCGCCGTGGCGGCGATCCTCGCCGGCGGGGCCCTATTCGTCCATGGGAGAACCGGGTCCCGACCCGGCCCAGGGGGGGGAATCGCGGGGTAGGGACAGGAGGTGTGCCCGCGCCCACGCCCGCGCCCACGGCCACGGCCGCGCCCACGCCCGCGCCCGCGCCCACGGCCGCGCCCACGCCCGCGCGCACGCCAAACACGTGCGCGCGCGTTCCGCTTGAACCCGCGAGCCGCCGGGTGCTATGGATGCCCCCTCATGGGATTGGACGCCTGCCTCCCCGGGGTCACCCGGGCCCGGGGGATCCCGCCGGCCCCGGTCCACAAGGATCTGGCTCGGCGTGCCCTGGGCCGGGAGCTTCGGCCGGACCTGGACCCGATGGCGGCCCAGGCCGTGGTGCGGGTCCTGGGGGGGATGGCCCTCGGGGGCGCCCGGTGATCCACGAGTGCTCCATGGTGCTGGGCCGTTCGCCCCGGGCGGTCTTTCCGCAGCTCGTCCTCTGGCCCGAGGCCTCGTGGTGGCCCGACGGGGTGCGCCTGCGTTACGAGCGGGATGGCGTCGGGCCGTCGGGCCGCGGGGCCCGCTACCGGGTGCGGGGGAGGGGTGTGGCGGCCGGTGGGCGCATCGAGGTCATCGACGTGGAGGAGGGTCACAGCGTCACCTTCCTCCACGGGGACGGGGCGGTGGAGGGGGTCACCCACCTGATCGCCGAACCGGTGCGGGAGGGCTGCCGGGTCGCGGTGGTGGAGGTCTGGACCGTGCGCGGGGCGTGGGGCCGGTTGCGCTGGCGCCTGGGCGGCGCGGAGTCCCACCGGCGCGACCTCCAGGCCGTCCTGGACTCGCTCCGGCGCTATCTGGAATAGCGGGGCCCCTGGTCCCTCTCGCGGTACTTCCTGGAGGCCTGGTCCAGGAAGCGGCGCTCCCCTGGGCTGAGGCTGCCCAGGCCGCCCTGGTTCACCTTCTCCAGGAGCGCGTCGACGCGCTGGCGGAGGTCGGCCTCCCGGGCCCGATCGCGCTCGGCCCGCTGCCGCTGGCGCCGTTCGCGCCACCGGGCGATGGGGCCGCTCCGGCGCGGGCGCTCCGTCTCCTCGCCGGGCAGGCCCCGGAAGCCCCGGGAGAAGTCGTAGCCGAACTCGCCGTCGGGGCCCTCGCCGGCCGCCAGGGCCAGCCGCTCGGCCTCGCAGGAGAACCAGGCGAAGAGGGCGAAGCCGATGAGGAGGACCTGGCCGGTGGCCAGACCGTAGAGCCCCATGCCGATGGCCACCACCCGCCCGGCGCTCACCGTCATGAGGGTGGCGCGGCCGTAGCCGTACCTCGGCTCCAGGGCCCAGCGGGTGATGTCTCCCCCGTCCAGGGGCAGGGCCGGGAGCAGGTTGAAGCCCAGGAGGATCAGGTTGCCGACGAAGACGCTGTTGGCGAAAAAGTGGGGCCAGGACTCGAAGTAGTAGAAGCCCCAGCCCACGGGCCAGCCCGCGAGGCGCATCCCCGCGTAGAGGAGGACCGCGAGGAGGGCGTTCACCGCCGGGCCGCCCGCGGAGGTGATGATCCGGGGGCGGGCGACGCGGGGGGCGTCGCAGGCCGCCAGGCCTCCCAGGGGCCAGAGGATGATCTCGTGGGCGTCGCCCCCCACGGAGCGGGCGGCCACGCAGTGACCCATCTCGTGGAGGAAGATGATGACGTAGAAGCAGAACCACCAGAGGGCCACGAGGTGCGGGGGGAGCCCCACGGTCAGGAAGGCGCGCAGCACCTCCGCCGCGGCAAGGAAGAGGAGCAGCCAGTGGACGCGGACGTCGATGCCCCAGACGCGCCCCACGCGCAGGGACCAGCCGAAGGCGTTGGCCAGGGGGTTCACGGCGCCCGGATTATAGGCCGTCGTCGCGGGGCGGTGAAGCGGCCTCGATGCGGTATCGCTCGATCATCCGGTAGAGGGTGGTGGCGCTCACGCCCAGGCGGCGGGCCGCGGCGCGCTTGTTCCCCCGCTCCCAGGCCAGGGCGTGGCGCACGGCCCGGGCCTGGGCCTCCTCCAGGCTGGGCGGGGGGCCCGCCGGGGGGGCGGCGGGGCCGGTCAGGCCCATGGGCGGCGGGGGGTCCAGGGGCAGGTCCCCGGGGCCCAGCTCCCCCGCGGCGCCCAGGGCCAGGGCCCTGAGGACGACGTTCCGGAGCTGCCGGACGTTGCCGGGCCAGGGGTGGGCCGCCAGGACCCGCAGGGCGGCCTCGGAGACGGTGGTGGCCGCGGCCCTGGCCCCGGAGAGCTCCCGCAGGAAGTGCCCCACCAGGAGGCGCAGGTCCTCGGTGCGCGTGCGCAGGGGCGGGACCTCCACCTCCACCACCTTGAGCCTCCAGTAGAGGTCCTCCCGGAACTCGCCCTTCGCCGACAGGGTCTCCAGGTCGCGGTGGGTCGAGGCGACCACCCGCGCCTCCAGGCGCTCCGGCGCCACGGCCCCCACGGGGCGGAAGTCCCCCTCCTGGAGCAGGCGCAGGAACCGGGACTGCGCCTCCGGGGCCAGGTCGCCGACCTCGTCCAGGTAGAGCGTCCCTCCGCGGGCCCGGGCCACCAGCCCCGCCCGGTCCTCGTCCGCGCCGGTGAAGGCCCCGGCCCGGTGGCCGTAGAGCTCCGAGTCGGCCAGCTCGGGCCGGAGGGCGGCGCAGTCCACGACGACGAACTCCCCGGGGCGGTGGCCCCCGCCGTGGTGCAGGGCCCGGGCCGCCAGCTCCTTGCCTGTGCCGCTCTCCCCGCGCACCAGGACGGTGGCGTCGAGGGGGGCCAGGCGGCGGAGCTCCTCGCGCAGCCGGGCCATGGCGGGCGAGACGCCCAGGAGGGCCTCGGGGCCGCGCCCGGCGTCCAGGCGCGAGCGCAGCCGGCGGTTCTCGTCCCGGAGCCGCTGCCCCTCCAGGGCCCGCTCGACCCGGAGGAGGACGTCGTCGGGGACGTAGGGCTTCTGGAAGCAATCCACCGCCCCGCCCTTCATGGCCTGCACCGCCATCTCCAGGGTCGCCGCGGCGCTCATGACCAGGATCGGGCAGGGGAGGGGACCCGAGGCGGAGAGGGCCGCGAGCAGCTCCAGCCCGGACATCCCCGGCATGACCACGTCCACCAGGGCGGCGTCGTGGCGGCCGGCGCGGAGCCTCTCCAGGGCCTCGGCCGGCGAGGACAGGACCTCGACGGCGTGGCCCCCCTTGCGGGAGAGGAGGCCCTCCAGGGCCCCCAGCACCGCCGGGTCGTCGTCCACCACCAGGATCCGCGCCCGGGACACGGCGGGGCACTCTATGCGGCGTGGCGCGTCGAGTCCATGCATTCCGGTTCCCCCCTGCCCTTGACGGCCTCCCCCGGGGGCCTACGATGCGGCGCGCATGGGCGTGACGCGGCGAACGGTGGCGGTCGGCAAGGGCCGAGCGGGGGTCCTGGCCCTGGGCCTCGCCCTGGCGGGCGCCTCGGTCGCGAGCGCCCAGGGGGGTGGTCCGGCCGCCGACGAGGGCGCGCGACCGCTGGCGGTGGTCCTGCCCATCCGCGACAAGGACGAGATCGACCTCCCCACCGCCATGTTCGTGCGGCGCTGCATGGCCGACGCCCTGCGCATGGGGGCGCGCGTCGTGGTGGTGGAGGTGGACACCCCCGGGGGCGAGGTCTTCCAGACCCTGGACATCTGCCGCTACCTGAACGACTACCCGGACCAGCTCCGCACCGCCGCATTCGTCACGAGCATCGCGTGGTCGGCGGGCTCCCTCATCTCCATCGCCTGCGATTCCATCTACATGCGCGAGGGGACGTCCATGGGCTCGGCGGTGCCCGTGGCCCCCGGCGCCGAGGGGGCCGTCGAGGCCCTGGGGGAGAAGTACCAGAGCGCCGTGCGGGCCGCGTTCCGCTCCTGGGCGGAGAAGAAGGGGCGCAGCGCCAACCTGGCCCAGGCCATGGTGGACCCGCGGCTCGAGATCCTGGAGGTGGTGGTCCAGGGGGAGAGGCGCTTCCTCACGCGGCAGGAGGTGGACAACCTGGAGCGGGAGGGTCGCGAACACCGGGTGGTGGGGGTGGTCTGCCCCGAGGGCCAGGTACTGAACGTCACCGCCACGGAGGCGGTGCGCCTGGGCCTGGCGAACGGCGTCGCGGCCTCGGTGGAGGAGCTGCTGCGGGCCGAGGGCTTCGACGACGCGCGGGTGCTCCGTCTGGACTACACCCTCGGGGAGCGCCTCGCCGAGCTGGTCTACGCCATCCGCATCCTGTTCCTGGTGGTGGGGCTGGTGGGCCTCTACACCGAGCTCAAGGTCCCGGGCTTCGGGATCCCGGGGATCCTGGGCCTGGCCTCCCTCGCGGTCTTCTTCGGGTCCTCCTACCTGGTGGGGACGGCCCACCCCATGGAGATCGTCGCCTTCTTCCTCGGCGTCGTCCTCCTGGCCGTGGAGCTCTTCGTGACCCCGGGCTTCGGCGTCCTGGGGGTCCTGGGCCTGGTCCTCATGGCGGCCTCGGTCCTCCTCGCCATGCAGCCCTTCGACTGGCCCCAGGGGCCCATGGAGGCCCCCGAGTTCGAGTGGCAGTGGGACCTCTTCCGCACCAACCTCCTCCAGCTCACCCTGGGGACACTGGGAGCCGTGGGCCTCATGGCGGCCCTGGCGGTCGCGCTGCCCAGGACTCGCCTCGCCCGCGGCATCCTCCTGGAGGGCCCGGCCCCGGGCGAGGTTCGTCCGGCCGTGGAGTCGCCCCCGGGGCTGGCCCCGGGGGACCAGGGCATCGCGGTGACGGTGCTCCGGCCCGTGGGCAAGGCGGAATTCGCCGGACGGATGTGCGACGTGGTCGCGGAAGGGGACCTGATCGAGTGCGGCACGCCGGTGGAGGTGGTCTCGGTGGCGGGGATGAGGGTCCTGGTCCGGGCCGCGCGGGGGGAGGGGACGGGCTAGGTGGACCCGATGCTCCTCGCCGCCACGGGCCTGTTCCTGGCGGCGGTGGCCTTCATGGTGGCGGAGGTCTTCCTCCCCTCCATGGGCCTCCTGGGGGCGGCCTGCGTGGCCGCCCTCGCGGGCTCGGTGTGGTGCGCGTTCCGGTCCGGCCCGGTGGCCGGCTGGGGCTTCACGGCGGCGGCGGTGGTGGGGATGCCCTCCCTCCTGGTGGCCCTGCTCCGCGTCCTGCCTCGCACGCGGCTCGGCCGCCGCTACCTCCTCCACGGCCCCGAGGGGCCGCTGGAGGGCACCGCCTCCGGTGCCGGGCGCCACCTCGGCCTCGTGGGGCGGGAGGGCCGGACCGCCACCGACCTGCGGCCGGCGGGCATCGCGGTCTTCGGCCGGGAGCGGGTGGACGTGGTGAGCGAGGGACTGCCCGTGGGGAAGGGCCAGGACGTGGTGGTGGACCGGGTGGAAGGCAACCGGGTCGTGGTGCGGCCCGTACGACGCGCGGAAGGAGGCGCTGGCCCAGGATGATGAAGGACCTCTGGATCTGGCTAGTCGTGGGGGTGGGGGGCGTCTTCTGCCTCTTCGTGTTCGTCTTCGTCGCCCTCTACCTCCGGCTCTGGCTCCGGGCCTACACGGCGCGGGCGGAGATCGGACCCGTCGAGCTCATCATGATGAACCTGCGCCGGGTGAACCCGGCGGTCATCGTCGAGGCCAAGGTCATGGCCGTGCAGGCGGGCCTGAACACCCGGGACGAGATCACCACTCGGAACCTGGAGGCCCACTACCTGGCGGGGGGCGACGTCCTGCGGGTGGTGCGGGCCCTCATCGCCTCGAACCGGGCGGGGCTCAACCTGGATTTCCGGCGGGCCTGCGGCATCGACCTGGCGGGCCGGGACCTCTTCGACGCGGTGCGCACCTCAGTCAACCCCCGCGTCATCGACTGCCCGGATCCTCGGCAGGGGAGGACGACCATCGACGCCGTGGCGAAGGACGGGATCCAGCTCAAGGCGAAGGCCCGCGTCACGGTGCGCACGAACCTGGACCGGCTGGTGGGCGGCGCCACCGAGGAGACGGTCATCGCCCGGGTGGGCGAGGGCATCGTGAGCACCATCGGCTCCTCGGTCTCCTACATGAAGGTCCTCGAGAACCCGGACCACATCTCGAAGACGGTCCTCGCCAAGGGCCTGGACGCCGGGACGGCCTTCGAGATCGTCTCCATCGACATCGCCGACGTGGACGTGGGGGAGAACGTGGGGGCCAAGCTGGACGCGGAGCGCGCGGAGACCCAGAAGCGCGTGGCCCAGGCCCAGGCGGAGCAGCGTCGCGCCATGGCGGTGGCGCGCGAGCAGGAGATGCAGGCCCTGGTGCGGGAGAACCGGGCCCAGGTGGTCCTGGCGGAGGCGGAGGTCCCCAAGGCCATCTCCGAGGCCTTCCGGGCGGGCCGGCTGGGGGTCATGGACTACTACCAGCTGAGGAACATCCAGGCGGATACCCACATGCGCGACTCCATCGGCGGGGAGGGGGGCGACGCCAAGGCCCGGCCGGGCGGCGAGGCCATCTAGGGGGCGACGCGTGGACGAGCTCGCGCTCTACGCCGTCATCTTCCTGGTGGTGGCCCTGGTCAAGGCCTTCCAGAAGCTCCTGGAGCGGACCTCCACCCCCAGGGAGCGCGGGACGGAGGCCCCGCGCGGCGACCCTATGGGCGAGGTCCGGAAGCTCATGGAAGAGTTCGTCGAGGGGAGGCGCCCCGAGGAGCCGGCCGAGGCCCCGCCACCGGCCCCGGTCGCGCCCCCACGCCCGCTGGCCGGGTCGCCGCGGCCCCCCGCGCCGGAGGAGCCACGGCCGGTCGTGCGTCCCGTCTCCGCGCCGCCCCCCCGGGCGCTCAGGGCCCCGAGGCGCGTGGGCCGTCGCGAGGCGGTCCAGCCCCTCGCGGCCTCTACCCCGCACCCGGCGCCGCCGAGCGCGATCGCCGCCGCGCCGCGCCCCCGTCCCGAGGGGCCGCCGGGTCATCCCGGGGGCCTGGCCGCCCTCCTGGGGCGGTCCGACCTCTCCCCGGCGCAGCGGGCGGTGGTCCTGTCGGTGGTGCTCGCCCCTCGCGGGCGCTGGGTCCGGGGGCGGGGGCGCTGACGGGGCTCTCGGCGGCACCGCCACGCCCACGACCACGCCCGCGACCACGCCCACGCCCACGCCCACGCCCACGACCACGCCCACGACCACGCCCACGCTCACGACCACGCCCACGCCCACGACCTTGGGAAGGGACGTGGTCTAGTCGCGCGGGAGGTCCCTGGCCTTCCAGGCCAGGGCGGCCCGGTCGCGGGCCTCCATGTTCCGGTCGTCCCACCGGTATCCGGCGGTCTCCCGGGATCCCAGGATGCGCACCAGGGCGTCCTGGGCCGCCGAGCGCAGCTCGGGGTGCTCATGGTCCAGGAGGCGGTCGAAGAGGGTAGGCATCGTGTGGCGGTACTTCTGGGCAAGGGCCGGGGGGAGCCCCTCGCGCTCGCCCACGAGCCCCAGGGCCTCGATGGCCTGTCGGGCGTAGGTGGGCTGCGGGTCCTTGGCGTGGTCGTCCAGGACGGGGAGGATGGCGATCCAGCCCAGGTCGCGCACCGCGGCTGTCACCGCCAGTCGGGCCTTCACGTTGTCCTCGTGGAAGATCGCGGCCATGTGGCGCGCGACCGCCCGGTCGCCCCGCTTCATCAGGAGCCAGGCCGCGCGGTAGCGAAGCTCGTCCGAGGGGTCGCCGCGGACCATGGAGAGCAGGGTGGTCACGGGGAGGAGGTGGCCCCCCTCGTTCCCGGATCGCTCGATGTCCTGCAGACCGCGGAGGCGCAGGCCCGGGTCCGCGGAGCCGAGGTCGCGGCCCACGTTGAGCTCCTCCCAGCGCCGGATCGCGTCCGCGTTCTCCTCGGGGCCCAGCTCGTAGCGGTAGCCACGCTCGTCCCTGCGCCCCTGCGCGTCCGGGCCCACCACCGCGAGGAGGGCGTGCAGCCCGGCGAAGCGCACGGACTGGGAGCGGTCCCGCAGGGCGTCCAGGAGGGCAGGGACGGCGCGGGTCCGGATGGCGTCCAGGAGGAGCCGCCCCGCCTCGCCGCCAGGGGCCACGGCAGGCGTCCCCGCGGCGGGTTCCTCGGCCGCGCGGACGGCCTCGGGGAGGCCGGCGGCCAGGGCCCCCACCACGTAGGCCATGCGGCTGCGGACCTCCGGGTCCTCGTTGCGGAAGGACCGGGCGATGGCGGTCACCAGGTCCTCCGCCCCGTAGTTGGCCTCGACGACGCCGTAGCGCAGGAGGTCCTCCTCCGGGAGGGCGCGCACCGCGTGGATGATCGCGTCGCTGTCCAGACCCCCCTCGCGCAGGAGGCGCATGAGGGGTTCGTGGCAGCGCTTCCCCTCCAGCTCCAGCAGGACCTGGACCGCCAGCTCCTGGACCTCCTCGGCCGGGTCGCCGGTCACCAGCTCCAGGAGCCGGCGGGGGTGGAGCCGCGGGTCGGGCCCCAGGGCCTGGGCGGTCTCGAGGGCCGCGAGGCGCACCTCGGGCTCCGGGTCGTCCAGGAGTCGCACCACCTGGGGCATGGCCAGGGAGCCGTCGGCGGCTACCCGGGCCAGGCCGTCCAGGGCCAGGATCTTCATGGCGGGGGGCATCTGCGGGAGACCTCGGATGAGCCATTCCTCCCGGGATCGGAGCCGGCTCTCCGCCCACCACTCGCGCCAGCGCTGCACCGCGGCCATGCGCGTGCGCTCGTCCGCCTCCTCGACGACCCAGCCCCGGCGGCGGGTGAAGCCGAAGTCGTGGCCCGTGACCCGGCGCAGGGCCCCGTCGGAGGCCACCCGCACCGCCGCGTCCGGGTCCTCCAGGGCGTCGATGAGGCGCGGGACGGCCTGCACCGACTCCAGGAGGCCCAGGGCCTCCGCCGCCGCGACGCGGACCAGGGCGTCGAGCGGCCCCGCCAGGACCTCCAGGAGGGCCGCCGAGGCGTCGTGGAGCCGGGAGTGACCCAGCCAGAGGGCCGCGTCGGCGGCCGCCGGGGCGTCCGCCGAGCGGAGCCCCTGTCGCCTAGCGGCCACCGGGTCGAAGGCGGCAGCGGCCTCGCGCCACCAGGCGTCCCAGGCCCCCCGCTCGGCCGCGGCCTGCCGGGCGGTGATGCGCCCCAGGGCCGTGGCGAGGGCGGAGCGCACCTCGTGGGAGGGGGAGTCCATGGCCTCGACGAGGGTGGCCACCTCTCCGGCACCGCCGACCCGGCCGAGGGCCCTGGCCGCCTCGATCACCACCCAGGGGCGGTCGTCGGCGAGCAGGCTCCGCAGGGCCCCCCGGACCGCCGGGTCCACCCCCAGGGTGCCCAGGACGCCCGCGGCCAGCCGCCGGACCTTGGCGCTGCCCTCCTGGCTGGGGGCCCGGGCGGCGAGGAGGACCGCGTCCCTCACCGGCCTCGAGGAGAGCCGGTAGCGGAGGATCGCCACCAGGGCCTGCACCCGCACCGCCGCCTCCGGCGAGGCCAGGGCAGCCAGCAGGTCGCGGGGGGTAGGGTCGGCCATCTCCCGCGCCTCATCGAGGACGAAGGAGGCGCAGGCCGCAATCCGGTCCCGGTCCGCCCGGGAATCGAAGAACTCCGGCTCCTGGATCGCCAGCAGGTAGAGGGTGTCCGAGGCCTCCTGGGCCACCGCGTCCACCGGGTCCAGGACCCCGCGGTAGAGGGCGTTCTGCAGCTCCGTCCGCCCCTCCTCCAGGACCCAGCGCGCCAGGGCCATCCACTGGCCGGAGACCTTGAAGGCGCGCACCCGGAAGAGGGTGCGGTCCTCCACCAGGACCCGGAGCAGGCGCGCGGCGGCCAGCCTCGCGTGGACCGGTTCCGAGGGGTCCTCCAGGGTCCGGAAGACCCGGCGCAGGGCCGGGGTCCCCATGGCGAGGACCTGGCGGGCCACCCACGGGCGGCGCTCCGGGTCGTCCCGGATGAGGGTGTGGAACACGAAGGCGGCCCGGGCCGGCTCCCAGGCGTAGAAGCCCGCCCAGACCGCCACCCCCAGTCCGGCCAGGACCAGGAGCTGCCGCAGGATTCGGAGGACATCGGGGCGCATCGCGTGGCTGTCCAAGACTACCCCGGACCCGCGCGCGGGTCCACCTCGCCGCCCCCGGCCGGGGGCCGGCGCCCCGCGTGGCCCAGGACGTCCGCCAGCTCGCGAAGTCCCAGGGCCCTGGCGAGGCCTAGGTAGGCCGCGAGCCCCGCCGCCAGGGCGGCCGCCAGGGCCACCCAGCGCGGCGACCCGTCCAGGCATGCCAGGGTCGCGGGGCAGGCCGCGGCCATGAGGCCCGAGGCCAGGGTGGAGGCCAGGGCGGCCACCAGGGTATCGAGCCCCAGCGCGCCGGGCAGCCGTCGGCGGACCTCGAGGACCAGCCCCGCGAGCTGGACCACCGCGGCGATGGATGTGGCGGCCGCGAGCCCCGCCTCCGCGAAGGGGAAGACCAGGGCCAGGTTCAGGGCCAGGTTCAACGCGACGCAGCGCATGGCCCACCGGGCGGGGGTCGAGGTGTCGCCCAGGGCCTGGAGTGCCCGCGCGAGGACCTGCTGGGCGCAGACGGCCCAGACCGAGCCTGCGTAGAGGGCCAGGACGACCGCGGTGCGCCGCGTGTCCTCGGCGTCGAATCGGCCGCGCTCCAGGAGGACCGCGATGGTAGGCCCCGCCAGGACCGCCAGACCCGCGGAGGCGGGTAGGGCCAGGAAGAGGGTGCCGCGCAGGGCCCGGTCGACCGACTCCCGCAGGGCGCGGGCCTCTCCCTGGGCGGCCAGACGGCTGAAGCGCGTGAAGGAGGTCACCGCCACGGAGACGCCGATGAGGGCCAGGGGGAGCTGCAGGAAGCGGTTTCCGTAGTAGAGGGCGCTCACGGCCCCCTCGCCGCTCACGAAGGCCATGGCGATGAAGCGGTCCGCCAGGAGGTTGAGCTGCAGCGCGGCCAGGCCCAGGAGCGAGGGGGCCAGGAGGCGGCCGATGCGGGCCATCTCCGGGCCGCCCCAGCCCAGGGTCGGGGCCACCCGGAAGCCCACCCCGGCCAGCGGGCGGAGGTGCATGAGGCATTGCAGGACCCCGCCGGCCAGGATCCCCGCCACCACGCCGCTCATGCAGGCGGCCGGGGACCGGCCCCAGAGCGGCGAGGCGACGAGGCCCGCGATCCAGGCGAGGTTCAGCACCGCCGGCGCCAGGGCCGGGACGAGGAAGCGGTCTCGGGCCTGGAGGAGGGCGGACAGGACCGTGGCCATGCAGACCAGCGGCAAGTAGGGAAGGAGCCGGCCGACCAGGGCCAGGGTGGCCTCCGTGGCCTCCAGCTTCCCCACGAAGGCCAGGGTCGCCGCCACCTCGCCCACCGGCAGGACCGTCCGGGCCAGGACCCAGGCGAGGGCCATGGCCAGGGCGGTGAGGCCCGCCAGGAGCACCAGGCAGAGGCCCAGGACCGAGTTGGCCAGGCGGTGGGCCGCCCCGGGGCCGCGGCGCTCCAGGGTCTCCACGAAGGTCGGCACCAGGGCCGACTGCAGGGCCCCCTCGCCGAAGAAGCGGCGGAACAGGTTGGGGATCGTCCACGCCAGGACGAAGGCGTCCCAGAGGACGCCCGCCCCGAAGAAGGAGGCGCAGGCCATGTCCCGGACCAGGCCGAGGACGCGGCTCGCCAGGGTCGCCAGCCCCACGGTCCGGGCCGGGGCGAAGAGGTCGTCGAACGCCGCCCCGGGGCCGACCGTGCCGGCGGTCGCCGGTGCGCCCTCAGGCGCGGCCCGACTCAGGGGTGGCCCGTTCGTGGAGCCGACGCCGGATCGCAAGGGTGACGGCCTCCGGGTCGTCCGCGCCGCACACGGCGGAGCACAGGGCCACGGAGTGCGCCCCCGTGTCCAGGACGGCATCCAGGGTATCGGCACGAATGCCCCCCACCGCCAGCAGGGGCCTGCGGCCCCCCACGGCGACCGCCGCCCCACGCACCACGTCCAGCCCCACGGGCGGCTCCAGCGGCTTCGTGGAGGTGCCGAAGCAGGGACCTACCGCCAGGTAATCCACCCCGGGCGCCGCCGCGGCCTCGGCGGCCTGGGCCGCCGAGTGGGTGGAGACCCCCACCAGGGGGTGGGGTCCCAGCACCGCGCGCGCGGCCTCCGCCGGGAGGTCCTCCCGCCCCAGGTGGACCCCGTCGGCCCCCACCGCGCGGGCCACGTCCACCCGGTCGTTGACGAGGAAGAGGACGCCCGTCCCGGCGAGGGCCTTCAGGACCTCCCGCGCCAGGGCGAGGAAGGCGCGGTCGCCAGGGTCCTTGGCCCGTAGCTGCACCGCGTCCGCCCCCCCCCGCGCGGCAGCGAGGGCGATGCCCACCGGGTCTCCCCGGCAGGTCTCGGGATCCACGAGGACGTAGAGGACAGGCCCGCCCCGCCGCCCCAGGCGCGGGCGCTCGATGGCGGCCTCGATGGCGTAGGCCTCGAAGCGCAGGGCTTCCGCCCGCCTCGCCAGGGCCGGGTGCCGGACCCGGCCGAACTCCTCCAGGGAGCGCAGGGCCTCCGCCAGGCGCGCGGCGCCGGCCAGGGCCACCGCGTGCTCGTCCGTGTGAGGCGGCCCGGGAACGGCGGCGAGGGGGTCGGCGGCCACGTCCCTTGCCCCCGCTCGCCTCGCGGCGTCCAGCCCGGCCTCGATCCCCGCCTCGGCGATGGCGTGGCGCAGGGACCGGCATCGGACCGCCAGGGCGGTGTCGGCGCGGACGAACCGGACGTAGTCCTCCAGCACCCGGGCCGCCTCCCGGGCCCGGTTCAGGTTGGCGTCCAGGACCCTCTCCGCCGTCACGGGGCGGAATGATATCGGCCGCCCGGCGGGGGGTGAAGGAACAGGGGAGTGGTCAGGGGGCCCGTGGCCGTGGCCGTGGCCGTGGTCGTGGCCGTGCCCGTCGACCTTCCCCGGAGTGGCCCTCCGGCAGGTGCGCTGCTATCCTGCCGTCATGCGCCTTCCCGTGGCCTTCGTCTCCCTCGCGCTGCTCCTCGCGGGGGCGAGTCGGACCTGGGCGCACCTGCCTCCGGGCGAGCTGAGGGAGGCCTGCGCGCGGCGCCGCGCGGCGCTGGCCTCCTCGCTCCCGGAGGGGGCCGCCGTCCTCGTGCGGGGGGCGGCGTGGGACGAGCGCCTCCCCTTCCGCCAGACGAGCGACCTCCATTACCTCACCGGGCTGGACGAGCCCGACGTGGCGCTCGTCCTGACGCACGAGCGCTCCACCCTGTTCCTGCCGGCCGCGGACCCGGTGCGCGGGCTCTGGGACGGACCGCGGCTGGCCGCCGGCCCCGCCACGGCCGAGGCCTTCGGGCTGGAGGAGGCCCTCCCCCTGGACCGGCTCGTGGAGGCCCTGGCGGGACTCCGGCGGACCGGGGGGACGCTCTACGACTCGGGCCCGGAGCCAGGGCCGGCCGGGGCACGGCCGGCCGGCCCCCTCATCGCCGCCCTGCGGCAGGTGAAGGACCCCCTGGAACTGGCCAGACTGCGGCGCGCGGTGGAGGCCACGCGGCTAGGCCTGGTCGAGGCCATGCGGCTCGCCGCCCCCGGGGTCCGGGAGGACGAGCTGGCGGCCCTCCTCGAGTACTGCTTCCGGCGCGGGGGCGCCCAGGGCACGGGCTTCCCCAGCATCGTGGCCTCCGGGCCCAACTCCTGCGTCCTGCACCACCGGGCCTCCGAACGCCCCCTCGAGGGGGGAGACCTGGTGATCCTGGACGTGGGGGCCGAGGTGGACCGCTACACGGCGGACGTCACGCGCACCATCCCGGCCTCGGGGCGCTTCGGCGAGAGGCAGCGGGAGGTCTACGAGCTGGTCCTGGCGGCCCAGGCGGCGGGCATCGCCGCCGTCCGCCCCGGCGCCACCCTGGCCGAGGTGCACCGGGCGGCCCTGCGGGTCATCGAGGAGGCGGGCCAGGCGGGGCGCTTCCCCCACGGGACCTCCCACTGGCTGGGCCTAGACGTGCACGACGTGGGGACCGAGGCCCGCCTCGCCCCGGGGATGGTCCTGACCGTGGAGCCGGGGGTCTACCTCCGTGAGGAGGCCCTGGGGGTCCGCATCGAGGACGACGTCCTGGTCACGTCGACGGGCTCGGAGGTCCTCTCCCGAGCCATCCCCCGGGCCGTGGAGGCCATCGAGGCCCTCATGGCCGAGCGGGGCCTGGGGGAGTTCCGGCCCGGGAAGCCGCTCGACGCGAGCCCGGCCGCGCCCGCGCCGCCGCGCCCCTGGCGCTGACCTAGTCCTTGTAGCGATTGGGGTGGACGCCCAGCTCGCGGAGCTTCTGCTGGAGGCTCTGGCGATGGACGCCCATGGAGCGCGCCGCGGCGGAGATGTTCCCCCGGTGCTCCTGGAGCCGGGCCTCGATGTAGGCCGTCTCGAAGCGGCGCAGGAGGTGGGCCTTCGCCTCGGCCAGGGGGAGCCCCAGGGTCTGGGCCCCCCACGGCTCGCCGCCGGAGGCGCCGGCGGCCCCGACACCCGGAGGGCCGCTCGCCCCCGCCGGCGGGGCCAGGACCTCCGGGGGCAGGTCCTCCTCCTGGATGGTCTCGCCCCTGGCCAGGACGACCGAGCGCTCCACCAGGTTGGCGAGCTGCCGCACGTTGCCGGGCCAGTCGTGGGCCACCAGGCGGCCCAGGGCGGCCGGGGCCACGCCGCGCACGGTCCGGCCGTGCTCCGCCGCGTAGCGCGAGAGGAAACGCTCCACCATGAGCGGGATGTCCTCCCGCCGTGAACGCAGGGGCGGGACGTAGAGGTCCACCACCTTCAACCGATAGTAGAGGTCCTCCCGGAACTTCCCATCCTCCACGGCCGCCGCCAGGTCCTGGTTCGTGGCCGCCACGAGCCGCACGTCCACCTGCACCGGCCGGCCGCCCCCCAGGCGCTCGACCACCCGGTCCTCCAGGACCCGCAAGAGCTTCGCCTGCAGGCCCAGCGGCATGTCCCCGATCTCGTCCAGGAACAGGGTCCCACCATCCGCCTGCTCGAAACGCCCGGCGCGGCGCTCCGAGGCCCCGGTGAAGGCCCCCTTCTCGTGGCCCAGGATCTCGCTCTCCATGAGGCCCTCCGGGAGGGCGGCGCAATTGACCGCCACGAAGGGCCCCGCGGCGCGCGCGCCCCGGCGGACCAGCTCCCGCGCCACCAGCTCCTTGCCGGTGCCGCTCTCTCCCTGGATGAGGACCGTGGAGGCCGACGGCGCTACCTGCTTCACGAGCGCCAGCACCCGCCGGATGGCAGGGCTCCCGCCGATGATCTCGCCGGCCCCCACCAGCTCGTCGAGCCGGCGCTGGAGGCTCCGGTTTT
>JACQVX010000199.1 GCA_016209495.1 Planctomycetota bacterium | reverse complement strand
TCCGAGCACCTTCCCGAAGACCATCGCCGAACGCGGGATCGGGGCCACCAGGACCGACTGGAGGAACCCCTGCTGCCGATCCTGGATGAGGGAGATGGCGCTGAAGATGGACGTGAAGAGCACCAGGAGGAGCAGCGAGCCGGGAAAGAAGTAGCGCAGGTAGCCTCCCCCCCCCGAGACCGGCCCCCTGGATGGAGTCGCCCATCCCGGAGCCCAGGAGCAGCCAGAAGACCACCGGGGTCAGGAAGGCGCCCACGATGCGGCTCCGCTGGCGGAGGAAGCGTACCACCTCGCGCCGCCACAGGGTATAGACCGCCAGGGCCACGGCTCACCCGCCCCCCGCCGCGCCCGGACCGTCCAGGCGGCGGCCCGTGGCCCGTACGAAGACGTCCTCCACCGTGGGGCGCCCCACGGTGACCGAGTCCAGCCTGGGACCCAGGACCTCCACGAGGCGCGCCGCCAGGGCGTGGCCCCCGGCGCATTCGATGCGCACCTGGTCGTCCAGGACCCGCGGCTCCACCCCCAGCCGCTCCCGGACCTCGCGCGCCATGGCCGACGGCTCCCCCCCGCGCAGCGTCACCACCTCCCCACCGACCTGGCGCCGGAGGTCCTCCGGGGCGCCCAGGGCCACGAGCCTGCCCTGGTCCAGGATGGCCAGGCGGTCCGAGGCCTCGGCCTCGTCCAGGAGGTGGGTCGTGAGGAGGACCGTGACCCCTTCCTCGTCGCGGAGGCGGCGCAGGAGGGCCGCCAGGTCGCGGCGCGCGATGGGGTCCAGGCCCGTGGAGGGCTCGTCCAGGAGGAGGAGCCGGGGCCGGCTGAGGAGGGCCTTGGCCACCTCCACCCGCCGGCGCAGGCCGCCGGAGAGGTCCTCCGCCCGGTCTCCGGCGCGATCGCGCACCGCCAGCCTCTCCAGGACCTGGTCCATGCGAGAGGCCAGGGCCGCCCCGCGGAGGCCCCAGAGGTGCCCATGGTGCATCAGGTTCTCCCGCACCGTGAGCTTCCCGTCCAGGCCCGGCGCCTGGAAGAGGACGCCGATGGCGCGGCGCACGGCGTCCGGTTTCGAGCGCACGTCCGCGCCGAACACGCGGGCGGTGCCGCCGGTGGGGGCGAGGAGGGTGGAGAGGATCCGGAAGAGCGTGCTCTTGCCCCCGCCGTTCGGCCCCAGGAGGACGAAGACCTCGCGCGGGCGTACCTGGA
This sequence comes from Planctomycetota bacterium, assembly GCA_016209495.1. Taxonomy (GTDB): domain Bacteria; phylum Planctomycetota; class JACQVX01; order JACQVX01; family JACQVX01; genus JACQVX01. The sequence continues at coordinate 7,600 of JACQVX010000199.1, read as the reverse complement.
ACCGGATCGCGTCCAGGGCCAGCCGCTCCCCGTAGCGGTGTGTCAGGTCCAGACAATCGACCGCGGGGCCGGCGCCGTTGGACGGGCCGCCCGCGGCCGTGCTACCTTCGACCCCCAATGGGCGAGCCCCCCTCTCCCCGCATGGCCGCCGCCCTGGATCGGCTGCGCGCGGCCGGCTGGCGCGCGGGCCGTCCCCTGGACCCCACCCGGATCGAGATGGCCGAGCTGGAGCTGGGCCTGCGACTCCCGGAGGAGTACCGCGATTTCCTCCTGGCCGAGGGGGTCGGTCCGCCCGCCCCCACCTGGCGCGGGCTCTGGTGCGTGGACCAGCTCATCTCCCTCAATCGCCACTTCCCCGTGTTCCGCTGGTTCGGGGGCCTGGTGGGCATAGGCAACGAGGGCTTCCTGGTCCTCGCCCTGGATTTCCGCCGCCCCGATCTCACGCCGGTGGTCAGCCTGGGCCTCTCGTCCTCCGATTGGAGGGACGTGGATCGCGAGGGGGGCTCGTTCGTCGAGTGGCTGGAGTCCACCCTCGCCTAGCCTCGTTCAAAAGGACCCGTAGACCACGTCCGGGACCATGGCGCAGGCCAGGATGCAGAACAGGACGACCGGGAACAGGGCGACGGCGTGGTAGATCCTCGTCTCGTACTTCAGGTGCATGAACCAGAGCCCCACCAGGGTGGCCTTGGCCACGGCGATGGCCAGCGCCACCACCACGCCCCCGGGGTACCCCAGGTCCACGTGGGCCGCCCCCACGGTGAGGGCGGTCAGGACCACCAGCCAGGCGAAGACGACCACGCTGGGACGCGTCGCTACGGGATGGGACATGGCCTGGACTCCCTAATGGAGGAGGTAGAGGATCGGGAACAGGAAGATCCACACGACGTCCACCAGGTGCCAGTATAGTCCGGTGCATTCCACGGGGGTGTAGTAGCCGTCCCGGAAGACGCCGCGGCTCGCCACGACCAGGAGGATGGACAGCGCGATGATCCCCGCCAGGACGTGGAGTCCGTGGAAGCCCGTGAGGAGGAAGTAGCACCCGAAGAAGGCGTTCGTGGACGGGTAGATCCCGTGGTGGAACTTGGCCGAGTACTCGAAGTACTTGATGACCAGGAAGACGCAGCCCAGGGCGATGGTGGCCGCCAGGCCGCGCACCGTGCCTCGCCGGTCCCCGCGCTGGGCGGCCCCCACCGCCAGGACCATGGTGAGGGAGCTGGTGATGAGGGCCAGGGTGTTCACCGCCGCCAGGACCACGTTGAGCTCCCGGGCGGCCTCGGCGAAGGCGCCCCGGCTGTGGGCCCGGAGGACCACGTAGGCGGCGATGAAGGCCGCGAAGAACATGACCTCCGAGGCCAGGAAGAGCCACATCCCGAACTTCGAGACCTCGTGCTCGGACTCGTGGGCTTGGGCGTGGTCCCCGGCGGCGACGGCGACGGGTTGGTACATGCTCGCCTCTTCCTTCAATGTGGGGTCCGGCCCAGGGCCAGGAGGGCCAGGAGGACCGGCAGATAGGTGATGGACGCGATGTAGAGCCTCCGGGCGCTGGCCGTGGAGCGGGCCAGGGCGAAGAGGACCCCGAAGGCCAGGAGGCCGCAGCCCAGGGCCGCGGCGCCGTAGAAGTAGAGGGGTCCCGCCATCCCGGAGCCGACGGGGGCCAGGCTCGCCGCCAGCAGGGCCAGGGTCTGGAGGACCACCTGCCGGCCGGTGCTCGCCCCGCTCTGGTCCAGGACCGGGAGCATGGGGCAGCCGCCGGCCGCGTAATCGGCCCGGTAGACCCAGGCGATGGCCAGGAAGTGGGGGAGCTGCCAGAGGAAGAGGATGGCGAAGAGGGTCCATGCCTCCCCGTCCAGGGGGCGCCCCGCCGCGGTCCAGCCCATGAGGACGGGCAGGGCCCCCGGGGCCGCGCCCACGATGGTGCTCGCCGGGGTGAGCGCCTTGAGCGGGGTGTAGACCCCCAGGTAGGCGACCGAGGTGGCCAGGGCCAGGGCCGCGGGGACGAGGCCGGCGCCCAGGGCCAGGACGCCCAGGCCGGAGGCGCTCAGGGTCATGCCGAAGACGGCCGCGGACCGCGCCGCGACGCGCCCGGCCGGGATGGGGCGGCCGGCGGTGCGGGCCATGCGGCCGTCCCGCTCCCGCTCCTGGACCATGTTGAGGGCGCTGGCCCCCGCCGCGGAGAGTAGTGTGCCCAGGGCCAGGAGGCCGGCCACCCCCGCCCCCGCGGTCGGGTCCGCCAGGTGGTAGCCCGCCACGGCCGTCACCGACACCATGAGGGCGATGCGGGGCTTGGTGAGCGAGAGCCAGTCGCGGGCGTGGGTCATGGCTCGCCGCGCAACCTCCGGTGGTTCGCTCATGCCCTGACCTCCGCCGTGGCCAGGGGCAGGTCGATCCCTGCCGGGCGGCCCAGACTGGCCAGCACGGCCAGGACCAGGGCCGAGGCCAGGAGCAGGGCCCCCACGCTCTGGTGTCCCGTGATCACGGCCATGTGCAGCCCCGGGGCGTAGATGCTCCGTTCGAAGCCCGAGGTGGTGAGGAGCCAGCTCCCCAGGCCCAGGGCGAGCTGGGCCGCGAGCACCCCGGAGAGGGCCCAGGAAGCCCGGCGGAGCGGCGCGGATCCTCGGTGGCGCCGGAGCACGAGGACCTTGCACCAGGCCACCAGGGCCAGGACCGCCACGGCCCCGGCGACGTGGGCGGACAACGTGATGGGGGCGGCGCCCGTGTGGCGGAGGACGGCGCCCAGGGCGACCTGCGCCAGGACCGCGGCGGTGGTCAGCCCCGCGACCCACGGGAGCGGCGAGGGGGCGAGGTCTGGGACCGACCATCTCCGGGAGGTGACCAGGGCCAGGACCACCGTGAGGCAGAAGAAGACCTGGGCGAAGCAGGCATGGACGATGGCGATGGCCCCACCGGGGGCCACCAGGAGGACCCGTAGCCCGCCCAGGCAGCCCTGGAGGACTACGGCCAGGGTGGTCGCCAGGGCCAGGCCACGGACCACGGGCCTCGGGTCGGCCCTCCAGGCCCAGGCCGCCAGGACCACCGTGAGGACCCCCACCGTGGAGGCCACCAGGCGGTGGCCGTGCTCCCAGAAGATCCCGCCCACCATCCGAGGGAGGAGCGAGCCGTAGGAGATGGGGAGGAACCACCAGTCCGGGACCGCGTCGCCGGACTCGGTGGTGGTGACCTGGCCTCCGGCCACCAGGAGGACGAAGGTGGCCGCCGCCGTGAGACAGGCGAATCGGTGGAGGCCCGGCCCCGCCAAGGTCTAGTGCCCCTTCCCGGCGCCAGCGGCCGGGCCGGCGGCCGGGCCGGCGTCGGGCCGGTCCTGCGGGGTCCAGTCGGTCTCGGCCCCGGCGGTGCTGTACTCGTAGGGTCCGTGGTGCACCGTGGGGACCTTGTCGAAGTTGTAGTAGGGGATCGGGCTCGGGGTGGTCCACTCCAGGGTGTTCGACTGCCAGGGGTTCGGCTCCGCTCGCCGCCCGGCGACCCACGACCAGAAAAAGTTGAAAAGGAAGATGAGCTGGGCCGCGCCCAGGAGGAAGGCCGAGTGGCTGATGAAGACGTTCATGGGCTGGACGGGCATCAGCCACTCGTACTCGGTGGGGGTGGAGATCCGGCGCATGTGGCCCGCCTCGCCCAGGAAGTGCATGGGGAAGAAGGCCAGGTTGAAGCCCACGAAGGTCAGCGCGCAGTGCAGCTTTGCCAGGCCCTCGTGCATCATGCGGCCGAACATCTTGGGGAACCAGAAATAGAACCCACCGAAGACGGCGAAGAGGGTCCCGCCGAAGACGATGTAGTGGAAGTGGGCCACGATGTAGTAGGTGTCGTGTATGAAGATGTCCACCGGGGTGGCGGCCATGAAGAGGCCCGAGAGGCCGCCGATGATGAACATGGAGAGGAAGGACAGGCCGCAGAGCATGGGGGCCGTGAACCGGATGGACGACCCCCAGAGGGTGCCCAGCCAGTTGAAGACCTTCACCCCCGAGGGCAGGGCGATGAGCATGGTGGAGATCATGAAGGTCTTGCCCATGACGGGCTGCATCCCGCTGACGAACATGTGGTGTCCCCACACGATGAAGCCCAGCCCCATGATGGAGGCCATGGAGGCCACCATGGCCTTGTAGCCGAAGATGGGCTTGCGGGCGAAGGTGGAGATGAGGTCGCTGGCGATGCCCATCCCGGGCAGGACCAGGATGTAGACCGCCGGGTGCGAATAGAACCAGAAGATGTGTTGCCACATGAGGACCACGCCGCCGCCGGAGCGGCCCGAGGCCACGTCCCCGGGATAGACGTGCTCGGGGATGAAGAAGGAGGTCCCCAGGAGGCGGTCCACCAGCATGAGGCAGAGGGCCGCGGCCAGGACCGGCGTGGCCAGGAGCTGGAAGACCGCCGTGATGAACTGGGCCCAGGTGACCAGGGGCAGCCGGCCCCAGCCCAGGCCCGGGGCCCGGAGCTTGATGATGGTCGTGAGGAAATTGAACCCGCCCAGGATGGACGCCCAGCCCACCAGGAACAGGGCGAGGAGCCAGAGGGTCTGGCCGTGCCCGGCGCTGAAGCCCGTCTGGGTGAGGTCGGCCAGGGGCGCATAGGAGGTCCACCCCGCCTGGGCCGGGCCGCCCTCGACGAAGAGCGAGGCGAAGATGAGCACGCTGGCCGGGAGGAAGAGCCAGTAGGAGAGGGCGTTCAGGACCGGGAAGGCCACGTCGCGGGCCCCCACGTGCAGGGGGATGAGGAAGTTCCCGAAGGCCCCGACCAGGATGGGGATGACCACGAAGAAGATCATGATCGTCCCGTGCATGGTGACGAGCTGGTTGAAGCCCTCCTCGGTGACGCGCCCGTCGTCGTCGATGAAGGCCAGGGCCGAGAGCATCTTCCCCAGCACGGGCACCGGGCTCCCCGGGTAGGCGAGCTGCCAGCGCATGAGCATGGCCATGAGGCCGCCCACCAGGAGGAAGAAGAAGGCGGTGAAGAGATACTGCTTCCCGATGACCTTGTGGTCCGTGGACCAGATGTACTTGTAGAAGAAGCTGGACGGGGGGGGGTGGATGTGATCGTTGCTCATGGCGCTCAGTCCTGATTCCAGTGAGGATGGCCCTCGTCGTAGATGCGCCGCCACTTCTTGGCGAGCTGCCGGTCGGCCCCCTGGGCGGCCTTGGCGGCCATCCAGGCGTCCACCATGTCCCGGGGCCAGATGAAGAGCCGGCTCTTCATCCGGAAGTGTCCCAGGCCGCAGAGCTCGGCGCAGGCCACGTCCAGGGAGTGGAGGGCGTACTGGGCCTCGCCGTGCGCCCCGTCCGCGGTGGCCCCCCGGTGGCGGATGCGGGCGGCGGCGCCCGCCGGGGCATAGGCGAAGGCCTTGAGGCCCTTCCAGAGCCCCTTCCCCTCGTCCCAGGGCTCCCGGCTCTCCAGGTCCACCACCCGGGTCTCCTGGAAGGCGAAGCCCTCCACGGCCACCCGCGCGGCGTCCATGTCCTCGGGGTCGAGCAGGGCCAGCTCCTGGCGCGTCAGGTCCCAGCAGGGGACCCGCCCCGCCTCGAACCAGACCTTGATGCGCAGCCCCGGCACCGTGTCCTGCTTCACCCGGAGGTGCGGGAGGAAGAGGCTGTGGATCACGTCCTTGGAGGCCAGCGTGATGACCACCGGGGTCCGGACCGGGACCACCAGGGTCCCGTCGTAGGCGTCGTCGGCGGTCCCGAACTGGCCGTCCGTCCCCGGATAGCGGAAGTTCCAGGAGAACTGCTCCGCCAGGGCCTGCACCCGGTAGACCTCGGGTCCGGTGGGGAACCGCTCCCGCACCTTGGCCCAGGTGTCCGTCTGGACCAGGGCCAGCCACACCAGGATGATGGCGGGCACCACGGACCAGAACAGCTCCGCGCGGAGGTTCCCGTGGGAGTACCTCGCCCGGTGCCCCTCCCGGCGGCGGAAGAGGAGACAGGAGACGAGGAGCGCCCCCTCGGTGAGGGCGAACATGACGAGGACCAGGTACATGATGACGAGGTAGAGGTCGTCCACCTCGTCGCCGTAGGCGCTGTTGATGTTGGGGGGAAGCCAGCCCCACTCCGCGGCCTCGGCGGCACCCCAGGGCAGGGCGACCGCCAGGGTGACCAGAAGGGGCAGGCCAGACCGGATCCGCGATAGGCAATGCATGGGGATGGCTCCCTGGTCCCGGGGTCCGGCGGCGGCTAGCCGTCGCTCTCGCTGAAGCTGAAGCTCGTCTCGGCCGTGCCCTTCTCCGGCACGGTGACCTCGGCGGTCTTGCTGCCCAGCTCCTCGTGGCGGGCCTCCACGGTGAACCGGCCGGGGGGGAGGCCCACGAGCTGGAAGGCCCCGTCCTCGCCGGTGACGGCGAAGTAGGGGTGCGGCGAGACGCCGATCCATGCCCCCATCCATGGGTGGACGTCGCACTTGACCTTGAAGAACTCGGCGTCGGTGAGGTTCTCGGTCACGTCCTTGATGTCGCCCTGCTTGGACTGGCTGAAGTTGAAGGCGGCGCATAGCTCGGCCAGCGAATGGATGTTGTGGAGCACCGCGTCCGAGTTCTTCACCTGCAGGGTCTGGCCCATCTGGAGGGCGAGGACGTGCGGGTGATAGGCGCAGCCCTGCTGGTCGATGGTCACGGTCCCGGTCCCCGACGCCACCTTGAAGGACTCCAGGCCGGTCTTCACCCACACGTAGACGTTTCGCAGGGTCCCGTTGTCGTTGACGATGACCGTCTCGTCCAGGACCGGGGTCGCGTGCATGGCGGAGCACTTGGCGTCGGCGCCCATGTTCACGGGGGCCCGGTTGGGGACGCCGGGGTCGGACCACTCCACGCGCCCCTTGATGCCGCCGGCGGTGGCGGGGTCGATGGCCTTGAGCGCGGCCGTGGGCGTGGCCGGGGGCGTGGCCGGGGTCCCGGGCGTGTGCGTGGATTCGGACGGACAGCCGGTGCACCAGATCGCCAAGGCCGTCGTCAGGGAAACGGTCAGGATGGAATGCCGCATGGCCTACCTCTCTCTCTGGGTCTCGTATCTCATGAGCCAGTCGGCGATGGCCCGCACCTGGGCGTCCGTGTCGCCGTCCATGAACGTGGGGTGGTTCGCACCCCAGTCAAATTCGGGCATGGCGGCCCCGGGGACGATGTCCCAGGGGTTCCGGAGCCAGCGCCGGAGCCACTCGGGCCGGAGCTTCCGGCGCACGATGGCGAGGTCCAGGGGCCACTCCCTCCCGGGGCCCTCGCTGAGACCCGCGACGGCGTGGCACTTCACGCACTGGAACTCCTCGCCGGTCACCGCCAGGCGGGCCGTCTCGTAGTAGCCCGGGCGCTCCCGCTCCCGCTCGTGCGCGTAGGCCTGGGTCTCCTCCTCGGGCCGGACGAAGGGATAGGAGACGCGACCGGCCGCGGCGAAGTAGCGCACGAGGGTGGTGGTCTCCTCCTCGCTCAGGTGGAAGGTGGGCATGCGGAGCTTCACCCAGGGGCGCAGGGTCGTGGGGGCCTGCAGGAAATCATAGAGCCAGTCGGGCCGGACCCGGGCCCCCTCCACGTCTAGCCGCGGCGGGCCGTGGGACTCCTCCAGCCCCTTCATGTAGGCGTAGACCTCTCCCCCCAGGGCCGGGACCCGCCGCT
>JACQVX010000198.1 GCA_016209495.1 Planctomycetota bacterium | reverse complement strand
GTGTGTCCCTGCGGGGCGAGCGGATGGATTGGGAGGAGGGGACGGGGCATGCCGTGCTCACGGGGGAGTCGGGGGTGGAGTACCTGGACCCCCGCACCGGCGACCGGGCCCACGCCCGGCGGGCCCTCCTCGACCTGAGGCGCTCCGAGGTGATCCTCGAGGGGCGCTTCGAGGGGGAGCTGCATCCGGAGCTCCCCGCCGGCGAGGAGCCGGGCGGCGAGGCGGAGCCCAGGGGAGAGGCGTCCCCGCGGATGCCCGAGGCCTGGAGGCTCTCCTGCGAACGGGTCCGCCTCCTGGGCACCGGCGCCGAGGAAGACCGGCGGGGCCTGGAGCGCCTGGAGGCCAGCGCCCTCGTGGGGGGCGAGCTCCGGGCCGAGGCCCTCGACGGCTCGGCCCTCCTCACGGGCCTTAACCTGCGCTGGGACCGCGCCACGGGCCTCGTGGAGGTGGAAGGGGGCGTGGGGGCCGCCCCGGTCCTCCGCCACACGGAGGGGGAGCTTCGCGGCACTCGGCTCCTGTGGTGGCCCGGGGGGCTCCACGCCCGCGCCGAGGTCCACGTCCAGGGCCTGGTGGCCGCGCGGGGATCCGGCGAGCCCTACCGTCTCGAGGGTGAGGCGGCCGACCTCTTCCTGGAGCGGCTGAGCGGCGGCGCCCTGCGCGAACGCACCCTGGTGCTCGAGGGCGCTCCAGCCCTCCTCCGGAACGGCGAGCGGACCCTGGAGGGGGCTCACATCGAATGGCAGGTCCAGACCCGGGAGGCGGTGGCCGGGTCCCGGGCCGGCCAACCCGGGAGGCAGCGCCTCCTCCAAGGCGAGGATCGCCTGGAGGCTGCCTGGTTGCGCTACGACGAGGCCGCTCGCCGGGCCGAGGCCCAGGGGGAGGTGTTCGTCACCTGGCGGGGCCAGGGGCGGACAGGCGGCGAACGGAGCTGGGAGATCCAGGCCGCGCGCGTCGAGGCGGAGCTGGTCCCGGCCGAGGGCGGTCCGAGCGCACCGAGCTCCCTCGCGGTGCGCCGTGCGCGCGCCCAGGGCGGCATCGTCGCCCGGGACGGCGAGTCGGAGGTGCAGGGGGAGCTCTTCTCCTGGGACGAGACGCTCGAGGTCGGCGTGGTGGAGAGCCCGGGGGCTCGCTCGCGCCTGGTCCGCGGCGAGGACCGCTTCGAGGCGGAGCGCATCGCCTACGAGCGCGCCCTGGGCCGCGTGGAGGCCTCGGGACCGGGCGGGGTCACGGGCAAGGTAGCGCCCACTCCCGGGGGGCCGGGGCCTGGAGGCCCGTGGCACCTGGAGGGACTGCACCTGGTGGCCTGGGTGGACGAGGAGGCCCGCCATGTGCGGGGCGCCCGGGTGGACGGGTCCCCGGCGCGGGTGGAACGGGCCTCGGACGGGCTGCGCGCCCGGGGGGACCTCGTGGAGTGGGAGGGGGCCGAGGGGGCCGAATTGCTGGTCCTCTCGGGGGGCGAGCCCAGACTGGAGCGGGACACGGAGCTGGGGGTGGACGTGGCCGAGGCCCGGCGCATCACGCTCCGGGTCTCGGACCGACGGGCTATCCTGGAGGGCGAGGTGCGCGGGCGGCTCCTCGCCCGGGACCCCGAGGGAGCGCCGCGGCGCTGGACACTGGAGGCGCCCTACGCGGAGGTCCGGTTCATCGAGGGGCTGCGGGAGGTCGCCGGAGCCCTGGCCACCGGGGGGGTACGGGTGGCGTCGGAGGGAGTGGAGGCCGAGGCGCGTGAGGGGGTGTGGGAGCGGGCCCTGGCGCGCGTGACGCTGCGGGGCGACCCGGTGCGCTTCCGCCAGGGCCTGGACCGCGGAGAGGCACCGGAGGTGGTGGTGCACCTGGAGTCCGAGGAGGTGGAGCTTTCGGGGGGCTACGCGGGGAGCTTCCTCCCGGGGCGCTGGGACGAGGCCCTTCCGGGCGCGGGTGGCCGATAGGTGACGCCCGCCATGCGTACGACGGCCCTGGCGCTGACGCTCGTGGCGGGCTGCTCCTCGCTTTTCCATGCCGGCTGGAAGGACGCGGAGGTCCCGGTGGAGGGACGCCGCGTGGCGGTGATCCCCTTCGGGGACGCCGCCGAGCCGGCGTTCCGCTCGGAGCTGGGTTCGGAGCTGGCGCAGCGGGTCCTACGGGAGCTGGAGGACCGCACCGAGGCCCGGCTGGTCAGCTTCCTGGAGCTCCGGGACGCCCTGGGCGAAGGCGGCCCCGCGGGGGCCTCCACGGGGGAGGTGGCCCGACGCGCGGGGGCCGAGGTCTACGTGGAGGGCGAGGTGGTGGAGTTCCATACGCGGCCCCCGAGGACCATCGGGCTCCTGCAGGGGCGACTGGGGGTCGCCCTGAAGGTCGTGGACGTGAGCAAGGCGCGGGTCCTCGTGGAGCGGGTCGTCGCCATCAGCTTCCCGGAGGACGAACGCGAGTTCGGCGTCCTGGAGGAAGGGCCGGACGCGGACGCGAGGATCCGCGAGGTGCTCCTCGCCCGCGCGGCGCGTAACATAGGCCGGATCTTCTACGAACACGGTCCGGAGGAGGAGAGGAGGTGATGGCCATGCCCGAGCTGCTCTCGTGGCTGCCGGGTCCCCTGGAGTGGGTCGTCATCGGGGTGGTGGCCGTCCTGGTCTTCGGCCGCAGGCTCCCCGAGGTCGGCCGCTCGCTGGGGCGCGGCATCGTGGAGTTCAAGAAGGGAATCCGGGGCGTGCAGGACGAGATCGAGGCCGAGGCCTCCAGGCCGCAGCCGGGCCCGCCGCACACGGGAGCCGCCCCGAATGCCGCCTCTCCTGGAAAGGGGGCGGAGGGCGGGTCGGGTCCCCCGCCCAGCGCACACTAGGCGATATCACGTTTGTGAAAGAGCCCCAGGGCGAGACCCAGGGCCGCGAGGGTGTATGAGGCCGCGTAGAGGCCGGCCCACCCCAGGAGTTCGGCGGTAGGCATCCGATCCCGCCAGAGGACCTCCGCCGGATTGAAGCACTCGAGGTTGGGGACGAGCAGCCGGTACACCCGGGCGACCCAGACCCCCGCCGGGCCACTCTCGGCCATGCGCTCCGAGAGGTACGGATTCATGTGACCCAGGGCGTAGACGGCGAAGACCACCAGGGTCGTGCCGACGAGGGGCAGTCGGCTGCTGGCGGCCGTGGCGATGGCGGCCATGAGGACCAGTTCCAGGGCCACGAGGGCCAGGCCGCCGGAGACCGGGCGGAGTGCGAGCTCCCCTTGCAGGTAGAGCGCCAGGGCGAGGGCCGCTACCAGGACGAGACAGACCAGACCCAGTGCCTGGAGGACGCCCAGGAAGCGCCCCGCCAGGATGGTGGCCCGTCCAATGGGGCGGGCCAGGAGGTACCACAGGGGGCGTGCACCCCCCTGCGCCCCGTGGACGTCCGACGAGGAGAAGACCGCCGTGAGCATCCCGCAGAGGGTGAGAGAGGCGGTGGCCATCTCGGAAATGAGGGCGCGCTCGTTCCCGAAGGCGAAATAGGCGACATAGGGCGCACTCACGATCAGGGCCGCGAAGCACGCCGTGACCAGGTAGATGGTCGGCTGTCGCAGGGCCTCCTGGCGTGTGGTGCGGGCGATGGCCCAGAATGCGCGCATTCCCTCGACTCCCGGCGCCCGCGATTCTAGTCCAGACGACTCCCGAGGCCAGTCCCTTCCTTGGTAGTGGGTGACAAGGGTGGGTGACGGGGATCTGGGACCTCGGGGTGCCCGACGCAAGATGATGTGTTAAGCTGTTTCACGTGAAACAAGCCCTTGGGCCCCGCTCGCAGGCGTCTTCTCGGTGACCCAGGTCATCGCGGTGGTCAATCCGAAGGGTGGCGTAGGGAAAACGACCACGGCCATCCATGTCTCGGCCGGCCTTGCGGTGGCCGGTTCCCGAGTCCTCCTGGTGGATCTGGATCCCCAGGCCCATGCGACACGCGGCCTGGGGCTGGGGTCCCCGGCGAAGCGGGGAGGGGGGACCCAGCCGTTCGAGGGCCTGTCCCCCGTTCTGGGGGACCTGGAGGGCGCGCGCGTCCTGGAGCGCATTCGACCCACTCGCGTCGAGGGCTTGAGCGTGCTCACCGCGTGTGGGGAGGGGGTCGGGGCCGAAGACGAACTCCGAGGGCGAACGGACCGGACCCGTGGCCTGACGGAGGTCCTCTCCCCGGTGGCGAGTCGTTTCGACTTTGCGCTCGTGGACACTCCACCCGGCCTGGGGCTCCTGCCCCTCATGGCCTTGGTGAGCGCCGACGGTGTGCTCTCGCCCGTGCACTGCGGGGGTTTCGCCCTGGAGGGCCTGGCGGACCTGCTCCAGGCCATACGCCGCGTGAGGCAGCACGAAAACCCGCGGCTCTCGCTCCTGGGTCTGGTCTTGACCCTCTACCAGGACGAGGTAGCCGCGTGCCGCGAGGTCGCCGAGGAGGTCCGGGCCTACCTCCCTCGGAAGGTGTGCCGCACCGTGGTCCCGAGAGACCCGGCCCTGGTGGAGGCGGCCCTGCGCGGCCTTTCGATCCTCGAGCACGACGTCTGCTCGCGGGGGGCCAACGCCTACATCGAGCTGACGAAGGAGGTGCTGGGGTATGGGTGAGACGAGCGCTGGAGCGTCCCTGGAGACCGTGGGCGGTGCCGTGGCGGGGGCGCAGAGACGGGAGGAGCCCATGGAACTGCCGGTGGAGGCCCTCCGGGCGAATCCCCTACAGCCGCGGGCCACCTTCGACGCCGCGCGTCTGGAGGAGCTGGCGGCCTCCATCCGGGCCGAGGGGGTCCTCCAGCCGGTGCTGGTCCGTCCCGCGGAGGGGGGCTACGAGATCGTGGCCGGCGAGCGCCGCTGGCGGGCGGCTCAGCGCGCCGGCCTGCTGCGCGTCCCGGTCGTGGTGCGGGACGTTCCCGACGACAAGCTCCTCGAGCTGGCGCTGATCGAGAACATCCAGCGTGAAGATCTCAACC
>JACQVX010000197.1 GCA_016209495.1 Planctomycetota bacterium | reverse complement strand
GCCCTGCACGGTGCCACTGGCCCCGGGGGCCTGGGAGCTGGAGGTGGAGGACGCCTCGGGCCACCCCTTGCGCCAGGTGACCCTCGTCATCGAACCGGCCCGGCCGCTGGACTACCACTTCGGGACCTGCCGAGTGGAGGGCGGCGGCGCCACCCTGAGGGAGGCCCTGGCCACGGCGCGCCCGGGGGCGAGACTGGAGGTGGCCGCGGGGCTCTACCTCGGGCCGTTCCTCGCCCGCGCCGCGGACGTGGAGGTCGTCGGGGTCGAGGGCGCCGGGGGCGTGCACCTGGCCGCCCCCGGGGCCCCGGTCGTGATGGCCGTCCGGGCGCGCGGGGTCCGTCTGCGGGGGCTCTCGCTGGACCTGGACCGGAACACCGGCGTGGCGGTGGAAGGGGCCGAGGACGTGGCCGTGGAGGGCTGCCGCTTCGCGGGGGTGACCGGGTCGGGGACGGCCGTCCGGGCCGACCGCGCGGACGGCCTCGCGCTCGTGGGCTGCGAGGTGGAGGGGGTCGGGATGTGCGTGGATCTCCGGGACTGCCGGGGGGCCCGCGTGGAGGGCCTCCGGTCGCGGGACACGAACTACGGGGTCCACGCGGCACGCTCGCCGGGCCTGGAGGTGGAGCGCGCCGAGATGGAGGGACGCGGGGAAGGCTCGGGCGTCCTCCTGCAGTCTTGCCCTGGGGCCCGGGTCCTGGGAAACCGGATCGGCCGCTTCGAGTACGGGGTCAACGCCCAGGACTCCAGCGAGGTCCTCGTCCAGGACAACGTGGTGGAGAGCTCGGTGGACGGGGGGATCCACGTGGAGGGGGCCGCCGTCCTGGTGGAGCGCCCGCGGGTCCTGCACAACACCGTCGTCGGGGGCGAAGTGGGGATCCAGTTCCGCCAGCGGGTCTGGGGGGCCGAACTGCGAGACAACGTCGTGGTGGGCGTGCGGGTGGGGATCGGCTTCGAGCTGGGCAGCCGTTCCTCGGATCACCATTGCGTGCAGGCGAGGTACTTCGGGAAGTGGAGGGACGTCAAGTGCCATACCCTGGGGATGTGGCGAGAGGCGGCGGGCCTGGACACGCGCAGCCTCGAGGCCGATCCCCTCTTCGTGGACGCCTCGGCGGGCGACTACCGGCTCTCCCCGGAGAGCCCCTGCCGGGGCGCCGCGAGCGACGGAGGCGACCTGGGGGCGCGCCTCCCGCCGCCGGGGTCCGCCGGGCCGTGACCCTATGGCCTCCGCCGCCGAGCGACCCTATACTCGTCGAGCGACGCTGTCTTTCGGGCTAGGCCCATTCGCCGTGTGGCGGCAGAGGCAGGGAACGTGGCTGCGGCTCAAAGAATCCAGAGCTTGATCGTCGAGGACTTCCGGGGCTTCCGGCGGCTCGATCTGCAGGGTTTGAAGGGATTGAACCTCGTAGTGGGAAGGAACAACTGCGGGAAGACCTCGCTGCTGGAGGGCCTTGCGCTGGTGAGCGACCCAAGGCGCGCCCCAGAGCTGCCTGGGCTGTTGCGTGCCACCAGTGGACAGTCTAGCCCGCGCTTCTTCCGCTGGCTCATTCGCGACGGCGCCGGAGGACGCACGCGCCTGAGAGCGGGACTCCCGGCAGGATGGGCAAGCGTCTTCCTGGACTGGACCATACCTCAAACAGAGCCGCTAGAACACGCGCTGGGAGTCCCACCCCTCTACGTGGTCTGTGGGTCCGACGGCCTCAGGCTGCGGTACCAGGTCACCTCGGGGCAGACGCGCGACCTGGCCTCGCTGGTGCTCGGGTTCGGCCGCGCGGTCCGACGGCGAGACGGTGAAGACCTCATACACCGCATCCTGAAGACCGTCGACCCACGTATCGCCCGCGTGCGGGTCGACCTGGACAAGGACGGCCAGGACATCATGGTCGATATCGGCCTCACCGAGAGCGTACCGCTCGCACAGGTCGGACAAGGCGTGTACAGGTTGGTCGCGATCCTTTCGGACATCGTCGGGTCTGGAGCGGCCGTCTGCTTGATCGACGAGATCGAGAACGGCCTGCACCATACGGCCCTCATCGACGTCTTCACCGGCCTCGCCGAGGCCGCGGCGATCGCTGACGTGCAGCTATTCGTAACAACCCATAGCCATGAATGCCTCGTGGCGGCGCATGAGGCCATGAAGGCGCGCAGCGAGTACGACCTCGCCGTCATCCGGCTCTTCCGCGTCGAGGAGGGCGTGCAGGGCCGCGTACTCGAACGCGAGAGAATCGAAGCCGCCATCGCGGGCGGCGTCGACGTCCGCTCCTAGCTCATGGCCGTCAAGCCGCTGGAGAAGGACTGTCCGCGAATCCTCATGGTGGAGGGCTACAGCGACCTCACGTTCCTTGCCGAGGCGCTGCAACACCTGCGGAAGTGGCAAGGCGTGTTCATCAAGCACTTCAATGGCAAGCCAGACATGGCGGGCACGATGGAGATCTACGTCACGCCGCAGCTACTCGTCGAGAAGTCGGCCATCGGGGCGGTGGTCGACGCTGACCAGAACCCGAACGGCACGGTACAGCGTTTCGAGCAGGTCCTGAGCGCGACGACGGGCCAGAAGGTGATACACGGGGCGTGGACCAGCGGGAAGCCGCGAGTCGGGCTCTTCGTCGTGCCGGAGGGAAGTAGCCGCCCGGGGGAGATCGAGTCGCTCGTGTGGGAAGCCTGGTCATCCGACCCGAGGAACTCTGCCTCCAAGGCCTGCGTCGAGGCCTACCGAAGCTGCATGGCGGGGCTAGGCGTTGCCCCGCAGAGTCCTGAGAGGGGGCTGATCGGGGCCCTGTTCGCGATGCGCGCCGACGAAGACCCGCGGCTGGGGCCCGGCACGCGCGCCCATGCATTCCAAGAATGGAGTGCCCCCCCGCTGGCCCCCCTGATGCGATTCCTTGACCACATCGACCGGTGAGTGCTCGCCGGGCCGTGACCCTGAGCCTGGTGGGCTACCGGGCCGTGGGGAAGTCCACGGTGGGGCGCATCCTCGCCGCGCGTCTGGGCTGGGCCTTCCTGGACACGGACGAGGAGGTGGAGCGCCTCTCGGGCCTGCCCATCGCGCGGCTCTGGGGGGAGCGCGGGGAGGCGGCCTTCCGGGACCTGGAGGCGGGCGCCGTCCTGGAGGCCGCCCGGCGCGCAGGCACGGTGATCGCGGCCGGGGGCGGGGCCGTCCTTCGCGAGGCCTCGGCGCGGGCCCTGCGCGCCGCGGGCCCCGTGGTGTGGCTGCGCCTGGGGGCGGAGGGGATCGCCCGCAGGCTCCGCGCGGACCCGCGGACGCCGACGCTCCGTCCGCCCCTGGCCGGGGTGGACACGGCGGCGGAGGTGGAGGCCCTGCTTTACGAGCGGGAGGCCGCCTACCGGGCGGCGGCGGACCTGGAGGTGTGGGCCGCGGGGACCCCCGAGGAGGTGGCGACGGCGGTGCTCGCGGCGCTGCCGCCGGGGTGGCGCCGGCCCCTCACTCCGCGTCGTAGCGGTAGTAGACCTCCAGCATGATGACGCCCAGGGCGGTGGTGTAGACCCGGCCTCCCTGGGGACCGTAGGTCCCGTCGGCGGGCCAGGACCCTCGCCGGCACCCGACCACCTCCTGGGTGGGGGTGAGGCAGCGCTTGAGACACTCGTTCCAGCGGTCCCAGGCTCGCCCGCCCTGGCGGAAGGCGGCCAGGGTCCCGTAGTACCAGTAGTATCGGTGGACCTCCCGGGGCCCGGGGAGCTGGAGCTGCAAGGCCCGCAGGCCGTCCTGCACCTCCGGCCCCTCGGCCCCTTCCCCCAGGTAGAGGCGGCAGGCGGTGGCCGCCGCCACCATGCCGATGCCACCCTCCTCGAAGGCCGTCAGGCCCTCTCCGTCCACCGCGGGCGCCGGGCCCTCCTGGGCGGCCTCCGGCTCGCGGATGGCATAGGCCACGCGGAACTGGTGGCCCCTCCCGCGGGTCGCCTTGTCCAGGTAGAGGGAGACGTCCAGCCAGACGGCCAGGGGGACCCGGAGCCCCGCGGCGCGGGCCGCCTTGAGGGCCAGGATCTGCCACCCGCTCACCGAGAGGTCGCTGCGCGAGGGCGAGAAGGGCCCATAGTCCCAGCCGCTCCCCGGGTGCTGGGCCGCGCAGATGAAGTCCACGGCCCGCTGGGCCGCGTCGCGGATCTCGCAATCCCGGGTCAGGCCGTAGGCCTCCGCCAGGGCGAAGGAGGCGATGCCATGGTGGTACATGTTGCCCGAGAGGCGGCCGTCCGTCTCCTGGACCCGCTTCAGGTGCTCCAGGCCGGCCTGGACCGTGGGCTGGTAGTCCCCGTGGAGGTGGGTGTGGCCCGCCCCCAGGAAGGCCAGGAGGGCCAGCCCCGCGAAGGCCGGCCCGTTCCCCGCCGAGCCCTTCCCCTCGCAGGGGGGCCCGCGGCGCGCGTCGCAGCGGCCCGTGGAGTCCGCCCCCCAGCCGCCGTCCGGCTCCTGGTGCCGGGCGAGCCAGTCCAGGCCCGTGGCCACGGCCCCCTCGGTCTGCCCGTCGCCGCCGTGGCGGGCCAGGGCGATGGTCCGCCCACGCCCCACGCGAGGACCGTAGCCCGCCAGGGTGGGCCCGCCGGTCCGGGTTCCCCCCGGCTCCTCCTCCGGCCGCTCGCAGGGGTCGTGGGGCCGAGCGGGGGCCGCGAAGGCCCCCGCCGCCGCGGACCACCAGATGGTCCACGCGGCCACGTCCGAGCCCAGGTCCTGGCCGGTGATGCGGTAGAGGGCGAGGGCGGCCTCGTGGCCATCGGCCCCCTCCGCCTTCTCCAGGGCGTGGATGAGCGGCCCCACGGAGGCGGCGTCCGGGACCAGGCCCAGGGCGCGGGCGGCGCGGCCCCTCACCAGCAGGTGTTCGTTCTCCAGCAGCTCCAGGGCCACGGGCACCACCCGGCGCTCCCCGGCCCGCGCCAGCGACTCCACCAGGTCGAGCCGGGCCTCCCCCCGGGTCCCGGCGATCCCCTCGGTCGCGAGCCAGGCCAGCGTGACGCTGTCCCGGAGCGTGCCCAGGACTTCCAGGGCCGCCAGGCGCACCACCGCCGCCGGGTCCCGGAGCAGCTTCAGCAGCAGCCGGGCCAGGGGGAGGTGCCCGGGGTCCTCCAGGCCGAGGACCGCCCGGGC
This sequence comes from Planctomycetota bacterium, assembly GCA_016209495.1. Classification (GTDB taxonomy): domain Bacteria; phylum Planctomycetota; class JACQVX01; order JACQVX01; family JACQVX01; genus JACQVX01. The sequence goes on along the minus strand of JACQVX010000197.1, from coordinate 209 downwards.
GCGGCGGTGGGGGTCCGGGTCGTCGTAGGCGGCCGCGAAGGCCCGCTGCCGGCTGGGCCAGTCCGGTGGCGGCTCGCCGGTCGACGGGAGGGGGGTTGGCTCCACCGGGGCCGGAGTGGGTTCCGGCGTGGGCGCGAGCTCCGGCGAGGGCTCGGGCGGGGGCGTGCGCGCGGGCGTGGGCGTGCGCGTGGGCGTGGACGTGGGCGTGG
>JACQVX010000195.1 GCA_016209495.1 Planctomycetota bacterium | reverse complement strand
GGCTGCGGGTGAAGGTCCGGGCCAGCTCCTCGCCCCCGATCTCCTCGCCGTTGAAGTAGCGCTCCAGGAGGGCGTCGTCGACCTCGATGATGGCCTCCAGGAGCTTCTCGTGGATGGCCCGGGCCCGATCCGAGGCGCCCTCGCCCACCCGGAAGGTCCCCTCCACGGCCGAGAAGCCCGCGCCGCTCCCGTTGGGCAGCGTCAGCGGGATGCAGCGCTCGCCGAAGGCCGCGGCGAGCCCCTCCAGGTTCCCGACGAAGTCCGCGTGCTCCATGTCCAGCCGATTGAGGACGACCATCCGGGGGATGCCGCGGCGCGAGGCGTATTCCCAGAGCTTGCGCGTGTTGATGCGCACGCCGGAGTTGGCGTCCACCACGAAGAGGGCCAGGTCCACCGCCTCCAGGCCGGCGATGGCCTCGCCGATGAAGTCCGGGTAGCCGGGGGTGTCCAGCAGGTTGATCTCGCGGCCCTTCCAGGGGCCGTGGGCCATGGCGGCGTCGATGGAGAACCTTCGCTGTCGTTCCTCGTCGTCATGGTCGAGGATGGATGTTCCGTCGTCCGGCCTGCCCTGTCGCGTGGTGGCCTTGGCGGCGAAGAGCATGGCCTCCGCCAGCGAGGTCTTCCCGCAGGTCCCGTGGCCCACCAGGGCGATGTTGCGGATGTCGTCGGTCGTGTAGCTGGCCATGAGGTCGTGGCCCTCCAGGGACGTGGCCGCCGGGGAAGGGCGGGAGGATAGCACGGCCGGCGGAGACGGTAAAGCGCGGCCTAGGCCAGCGCCGCGATGGCCTCGGTCAGGGTGAAGCGGCCCTCGTACAGGGCCTTCCCCACGATGACCCCCTCCAGGGGGAGGCCGGCCAGCGCGCGCAGGTGCGCCAGGGTCCCCACGCCCCCGCTGGCGATGACCGGGAGCGGCGAGGCCGCCAGGACCACCGCCTCCAGGGCCGCCAGGTTCGGTCCCCGCAGGGTCCCGTCCCGGCCCACGTCGGTGTGGACCAGGGCCGCCACCCCCGCGTCCCGGAGCAGGCGGGCCAGGTCCATGGCCCGCGTCTCGCTGGTGTGGACCCAGCCGCGGGCGGCCACGACCCCCCCCCGCTCGTCCACGCCCACCACCACCCGGCCCGGGTGCCGCCTGGCCAGGTCGCGCACCCAGGAGGGGTCCTCCAGGGCCCGGGTCCCCACGACGACCCGCGAGGCCCCCGCCGCCAGTCGCGCCGCGAAGCTCGCATCGTCCCTTACCCCGCCGCCCACCTGCACCGGGACCGCCACCGCGCGACAGATGGCCTCGATGGCCGCGCCGTGCCGGGGCAGCCCCGCGAAGGCCCCGTCCAGATCCACCACGTGTAGCATGGGCGCCCCGTCGGCCGCGAAGGAACGCGCCCGGGCCGCCGGGTCCTCGCCGTAGGCCTTCTCCTCCTCGATGCGGCCCTGGATGAGCCGCACGCAGCGCCCCCCCCTCAGGTCGATGGCGGGGATGAGCTTCAAGGACCCCTCAGGCCCGCGAAGGCCTCGAGGATGCGCAGCCCCGAGCGGTGGCTCTTCTCCGGGTGGAACTGGGTGGCCCAGACGTGTCCGCGCCCGATGGCGGCGCAGAACGCGCCGCCGTGGTCGGCGCGGGCCGCCACCCAGGAGGCGTCGTCCGGGACGGCGTGGTACGAGTGGACGAAGTAGTAGTGGGCGCCGTCCTCCAGGCCCGGCAGGCCTCCCCCCCCCTCCGGGGCCGAGGCCGCGACCTGGGACCAGCCCATGTGGGGCACCTTCAGCCCGAGCCCGCGCAGCCGCGAGCGGTCGAAGGCGACGACCCGGCCCCGGACGAGGCCGAGGCCGGACTCCAGGGGGGCCTCCTCGGAGGAATCCAGGAGCAGCTGCAGGCCCAGGCAGATGCCTAGGAAGGGCCGTCCTTCGGCCACGGTCCGCCGGACGGCCAGGTCCAGCCCGCGTTCCTTCAGGGCCCTGGCCGCGGGGCCGAAGGACCCCACCCCGGGGAGGACGACGCCCCGGGCGGTCGCTACCCGCGCCGGGTCGTCGGTGACCTCCACGGGGACGCCCAGGTGGCGGAAGGCCTTCTCGACCGAACGGAGATTGCCGGAGCCGAAGTCCACGATGGCGATCACGGCGCGCCATCTTGGGCTCCCCCACGGTGGGCGCAAGGGGCGAGGGCGTGCGAGGGCGTTGGCGCGGACGCGGGCGGGCGCCGGTTCGGGCCCCAGGTTGACAGCCCCCGGTCCATCCGCTCCCATGATCGCGTGGCGAGCGCGTTCGAGGATCTGCTGGCCCGGCTGGCGGTGGAGTGCAGCGTCGTGGGGGAGGAGGCCATGGCCCGGTGCCTCACCATCCAGCGGCTGGTCGCGCCCGATGACGCCCTGGAGGACATCCTCCATCGGGAGGGCTACCTCACGGCCGAGCAGCGGGCCCACGTCGTGGACCTGCGCACCCGGGCCCAGCGGGAGGCCCACGACACCGAGGGGCCGGCCCGTCCCGCCGGCGCCCCCGGGGACGCCCCCGGCCGCGCCCGGGCCGACGAGGCGCTGGAGGCGGCCGTGCGGCGGGACGTGGCGAGGACCCTGAGGCAGTTCCGGTTCCCGGTGGAGCCTCCCAGGGTGTCGCTCCTCCTGGACCGGCTCCTGGTGCACCTGGTCCGCTCCGGGGCGCGGGCCTCGGACTGGGCCGTCTCGGGACGGGGCCTGCTGCGCCTGGTGCCGGCCCTGCTGGAGACCCTCCGCGAGCCGGAGGGCGTGGACCCGGACGAGGTGCTGCGGCTCCTGGGTCGGGTCCCCGGTGCGCCCCGACCGGGGCCGGAGCTTCCCGAGGACGCCGTGGCCCGGTGGGGGGAGTGGTGGAAGGCCCACGCCGACTCCGTCCAGCGCGAGGTCATGGCGCGGGAGGCCGAGGAGGACGAGGGCCGGATCCCGTACGTCCTGCTCGGCGAGCGCGGGTCGGGGCCGTGACCCCCGACACGGCCGCCACGCTCCTCAAGGCGGTCTCCACCTACCTGCCGCGCTTCGTCGTGGAGGCGGCCCTCTCGGGGGGCGCCGGGCCCGTGGAGGCGCCCCTGCGAGGGGCCTTCCTCAGGGCCGACGTGAGCGGCTTCACCGAGACCACGGAGCGACTGACCGCGCGGGGGAAGGAGGGGGCCCAGGAGGTCCTGGAGCTGCTCAATCGCTTCTACACCGCCCTGCTGGGGGTGGCCTTCGTGCAGGGGGCGGAGCCGCTGGGCTTCGGCGGCGACGCGGTCACGCTGGTCTTCCACTCCCCCCGGGGCGGGGGGGACGCCACCGGGGCCCTCGAGGCGCGCAGGGCCCTCGCCACGGGCCTGGCCATGCAGGCCTCCATGGCGGCCTTCTCCCGCGTGGAGACCTCCGCGGGGCCCGTGGGCCTGAGCCTCCGGGTGGGCGTCGAGGCCGGTCCGTGCCGGGTCTGCACCCTGGGGGAGGGGCAGGGCCAGAGACCCCTGGCGACCGGCGGGGCGCTGGAGACGGCCGGGGCGGCGGAGGCCGCGGCTGCCCCCGGGGAGGTGGTCGTGGGGCCCGCGGCCCTCCGGCTCCTGGGCCCCGACTGCAAGCCTCGTCCCCTGGCCGGGGGGCTGGGGGTCCTGGCCTCGGTCCCGGGCGGGGTCCCCCCGCCGGTCCCCCGGGAGGAACTGGCCCTGCCCCTGATCTTCGACGACGCCCGGCGGACGGAGGCGGCCCTGGGGCGGCTCTCCGAGTTCCTCATCGAGGGAGTCTACGCGCGCATCCTGGAGAGTCCCGAGCGTCTGCGGCCCACCGGGGAGTTCCGCTATGCGTCGGTCCTCTTCGTCACCGCGCCCGTGGAGGCCGGTGGGGAAGGCCCGGCGGCCCTGCGTCCCCGGGGCGCCGTGGTGCAGGGCCTGGCGCGGGCGCACGGGGGCGCGCTCCACAAGGTCGAGATCGAGAAGGGGGTCCACCGGTGGATGCTGGTCTTCGGGGCCCCGCGGACGGTGGAGGTGCCTCCCCTGGCGGCCCTGCACTGCGCCGAGGCCCTGCGCCGGACGTGGCGCGACCTCCGCGCGGGCATGGAGGCGGGCCACGTCTTCGCGGGGAACGTCGGCCACCCGGTGCGCCAGGAGTACACGGTCATCGGCGACGCGGTGAACGTCGCGGCGCGGGTGGCGGCGCTCGCCAGGGAAGGGGAGGTGGTGGTGGGCCCGGTGGCGTCGGCGGCCCTGGCGGACGCGTGCCCGCTGGAGGCCGTGGGTCCCGCCCGGTTGAAGGGCAAGCGGGACCCCGTCACCCTCCACCGCCTCGCCCCACGAGCGGCGGGTGGCGCGGCGGCGCCGGGGACGGCACGCCCCGCCCCGCCGCTCGTGGGGCGCGAGGAGGAGCGGGCCGACCTGGGGCGGGCTGTCGCGGAGGCCGCGGCGGGCCGCGGCTCGGCCCTGGTCCTCGTGGCCGAGGCGGGGATGGGGAAGACCCGCCTCCTGGAATGGGTCCTGGCGGCGGCGATCCCGCCCGGGATGGCCGCGGCGCGGGTGGCCCCCGAGGGACCCGAGTCGGGGCGGGCCTTCGGCCGGCTGGGTTCGGCCTGTGCCGCCCTCCTCGCGCTGGAGGGCGGCCCCCAGGAGCGCCGCACGCGGCTCGTCGCGCTCCTGGGGAAGGGGCTCCCGGCGGCGGACCGGGAGGCGGTGGCGGCCGCCCTCGTCCCGCCCGCGGAGGTGGGGCCGGCCTCGCCGAAGGGGGCCGTGCCGAGGAACGCCCGCCTGGCGCCGTTACTGGCCCGGGTCCTCCTGGCCTCGTGCCGCCACGCGGGTCCCCGGGGCCTGGTCCTGGTCCTGGACGACCTGCAGCGCTCGGACGCGGCCTCCCTGGAGGTGGTGGGGCGAGTCGCGTCCGTCCTCGGGGGCCACCCGATCCTGCTCCTGGGGGCGAGCCGCTCGCCCCTCCCCGTGGCGCTGGGGCCCTCGCCCGCGGTGCGCGTCCTGGACCTGCCTCCCCTGGGGCCCGAGGCGGCCCGGGCGCTGGCCCTGGCGGTCCTCGGCGGGCAGGGGCGTCCCGTGGACGAGGAGGCCCTCGAGGCCGACCTCGCGCGTTCCGGGGGCAATCCCCTCTTCATCGAGTCCCTGGCCCTCCCCCCGCGCGGGGCCCCGGAGGCCGTCCCCGGCGGCCTGCAGGCCCTCCTCCTGGCCTCCGTGGAGCCCCTGGGGACCCGCGCGCGCCGCGTCCTGGAGGCCATCGCCGTGGCGGGGCCCGAGGCGCCGGCCTGGCTCGTGGAGTCCATGGACGGGGGCGAGGACCTGGACGCCGTGGTGGAGAACCTGGGGCGGCTCGGTGTCCTCCGGCGGGAGGGCGCCCTCCCGGCGGCTCGCCTCGTCCTCGCACGCCCCATCCTGGGGGAGGTCCTCCACGACGCCATGGCCCTGGAGCGCCGCCGGGAGCTGCACCGGCGGGCCGCGGAGGCCCTGGAGGCGCGTGGCGGGCAGGGTCGCTGGGCGGCGCTGTCCCGCCACTGGACCGAGGCCGGGGAACCCATGGCCGCGGCGGCCGCCCTGGGGCAACAGGCGGAGCAGGCCCTGACGGCGTGGTCGCCGGGGGAGGCGGCCCGGCTGCTCTCCGGCGCCCTGGGGCTCCTGGCCGGTGCGCCCGCCGCGGGCGAGCTGGCCCGGAGGTTGTCGCGGCGGCTGGGGGACGCCCTCGGGGCCCAGGGGTGCTGGGGCGAGGCCCTGGAGGCCTACGGGCGCTCCCGCGACGGGGCCCGGGCGGCCGGCGACGCGGCGGGCGCCCGGGAGGTCCGTCTCCGCGAGGGCCGGCTCCAGCGGAACCGGGGCCTCGCGGCCCTGGGGCGTGGGGACCTGGCGGAGTCCCTGGTGGCCCTGGGGGCCGCCCTGGGCGTGGCGCGCGAGCTGGCGGACCCGCTGGAAGAGCTGGAGGCGCGGCGCGCCCTGGCCCACCTCTGGGAGGAGAGGGGAGAACTGGGTCTGGCAGGGGACCTTCACCGGGAGTGCTACGGCCTGGCGGTGAGGGCCGAGCGCTTCCAGGAGGCCGCGGAGGCAGTGCACGCCGCCAGCCGGGTGCGGTTGCGTTCGGGCGACACGAAGGGGGCCCTGGAGACCCTGGAGGCGGTGCTCCCCGCGGAGCGCGAGGCCGGCGGCCGCCGGCTGGCGGAGACCCTCTTCCGCGTGGGCAGCCTGCGTGCGCGGTTGGGCCTGCACGGGGCGGCGCGGGAGGCCCTGGAGGAGGCGCGGGTCCTCTTCGAGTCCCTGGAGGGCGACCGGGACCGGGACGCCGTCGCGGTACTCCACGCCCTGGGCCGTAGCTCCCTGGCGGCAGGTGCCTACCCGGAGGCGGCGGAGGCCTTCGAGGCCGCCTCGGCCCGCGCCGAGCGCCTAGGGGAGCGGCGGGTGGCCGGTCACCTCCGGGTGGTCCAGGCCCGCGCCTTCCTGGGAGCGGGGGACCTCGCGCGCTCGGCCGCCGCCCTGGACGCGGCCGGGGCCTGCTTCGATGCCCTGGGGGAGCGATTCGGGGCGGCCTGCGTCCACGGGGAGAGGGCCGCGGTCCTGGCGCGGCTGGAACGGCTGGGGGAGGCCCGCGCCGCCCTCGCGGAGGCGGCCGGGGCCATGGAGGAGCTGGGGGACCGCCTGGAGGCCCTCCATGCGCGACGCGGCCTCGTGGGCCTGGACCTGCGGCGCGCTCGCCCCGGGGAGGCCTGCGCCGAGGTGGCAAGGGTCCTCGCCCTGGAGGCGGCCCTGGGCGTACCCGCGTCCGCGAGCGCGGCCCTCCGGGGCCTGGCCCACCTGAACTCGGGCCACCTGGCGAGCGCCCGCGCGGCCTTCCGGGAGGCCGCCCTCGGCGGCGAGGAGGCCACCCCCTGGGCCCGGTTCCTCGCGGGGGCGCTGGCGCTGGACATGTCGGACCCCGCGGCGGCCGTCGCCCCCCTGGAGGCGGCCCTGGATGCCTATCGTCGCTCGGGCGACGGCGCGGGGGTCGCCCGATCCCTGCGGGCACTGGCCCTCGCGCTGGTGCGCCTCGGCGAGGAGGCCGCCGCCCGGGAGGCCCTGGGGCTGGCCCTGGAGCCTGGGGGCCCGGACGCGGACGTGGAGTCGGAGGCGACCCGGCTGGCCCTGGCGGCGTTAGGCGTCGCAAGACAATGACTGCGTGAAACACCGAGGCCGAGCGAGAAGGCCGATGGCTAGGAGCGACGACGCCAGCGGCCTTCGTGGCCGGCCGAATGTAGCAGTCATTTCGTCACGGCGACTCATGGCTCGGGGCGCCGCCCTTGTCGCCGCGGCCAGGCGAGGATAGGCTCTCCGGGGGGAGAACGCCGTGGCCCAGTTCGACAAGAGGCTGAAGAACATCCTCGTGAAGAGCGGTCGCCTGGGCGCCGAGGTGGCGGACCGCGCCATGGACGAGGCCACCGAGGCGGAGCGCCCCCTGGCGGATCACCTGATCGACCGGGAGCTCGTCTCCGAGAAGGACCTCATCGCCACGGTGGCGCGGGAGATCAACATCCCGCCCATCGACCTCGCCCGGGTCCACCTGGCCGAGGAGGTCCTGGCCACGCTGCCCCAGGACCTGGCCTCATACTACGGGGTGCTCCCCGTGTCCAAGCTCGGGGACACCCTCACCCTGGCCGTGGCCAACCCCTTCGACATCCTCAAGCTGGACGACGTGAAGATCGTCACCGGCTGCGAGATCCGCCCCGTCGTCTCCACGGAGCGGGCCATCCAGCGCGCCATCGCCGCCCACTACGCCTCCGGCTCCAACGCCCTGGAGCAGATGATGGAGACGGTGGTGGACCCGGAGATGGAGCTGACCGAGTCCGACCTGGACGAGGACGACGACGCGCTGGACACCCAGAACGAGGACTCGCCGGTGGTGAAACTGGTCAACCTGATCATCTTCCAGGCCATCAAGGAGAAGGCGAGCGACATCCACATCGAGCCCTTCGAGAAGAAGCTGCGGCTGCGCTACCGCCTGGACGGGGTCCTCAAGGAGGTCCCCATGGCCGTACCCAGGAAGATGCACACGGCCATGATCAGCCGCATCAAGATCATGGCCGACCTGGACATCGCCGAGAAGCGGATCCCCCAGGACGGGAAGTTCCAGCTCAAGGTGGAGTCCCGCCAGATCGACTTCCGCGTGAGCACCCTCCCCACGGTCTTCGGGGAGAAGGCGGTGCTGCGCATCCTGGACACCTCGAACCTCACCTACAAGCTGGACAGCCTGGGGTTCGAGCCCTTCGTCCTGGCGCGGATCCGCGAGGCCATCGCCGCCCCCTACGGGATGATCCTGGTCACAGGCCCCACGGGGAGCGGCAAGTCCACCACCCTCTACAGCGCCGTGAAGGAGATCCTCTCCATCGAGGACAACATCGTCACCGTGGAGGACCCGGTGGAGTACCAGGTGGATGGGGTGAACCAGGTGGCGGTGAACGTCAAGCGCGGGCTCACCTTCGCCGCGGCCCTGCGGTCCATCCTGCGCCAGGACCCCGACATCGTGATGATCGGCGAGATCCGCGACCTGGAGACGGTGGAGATCGCCGTCAAGGCGGCCCTCACGGGCCACCTGGTCCTCTCCACCCTCCACACCAACGACGCGGCCAGCTCCATCACGCGCATGGTGGACATGGGGGTGGACCCCTTCATGATCGCCTCCAGCGTGATCCTGGTATCGGCCCAGAGGCTGGTGCGGCGCCTCTGCGGGCGGTGCCGGGAGCCCATCGCGGCGCCCCCGCCGGAGCGGCTCCTGGAGGTGGGCTTCCACCCGGAGGACATGCCCTCGATCGCCCTCTTCCGCCCCGTGGGCTGCCGCCATTGCGTCAACGGCTACAAGGGGAGGCTGGCGCTCCTGGAGGCCATCCCCATGAGCGAGGAGATCAAGCGCATCGTCATCCGCGGCGGCTCCGCCCTGGACATCAAGGCCCAGGCCCTCACGGAGGGGATGGTGACCCTGCGCCGCGCGGGGCTCATGAACGCATCCAAGGGGAATACCTCCATGGAGGAGGTCCTCAGCCAGACGATGAAGGACGGATAGCGCCCTCGCGATGCCCGCCTTCGCCTACACCGCGCGCCAGGGGGACCGCAGCGTCTCGGGCACCATATCGGCGACCGGGGCCACGGAGGCGAAGGCCGAGCTCGGCCGCCGGGGCCTGGCCGGCGTCACCCTGAAGGCGAGGACCGAGAAGTCCCTCTGGCAGCGTCTCAGCCAGCCCATGGGGACCCCCAGGCCCCGGGTCAAGCTTGCCGACTTCGCGGTCTTCGGGAGGCAGTTCGCCACCATGCTCTCCTCGGGCATCCCCATGATGGAGTGCCTGGAGATCCTGGCCGAGCAGCAGACCGACCCCGGGTTCCGCCACGTCCTGGAGCGCATCACGGAGGAGGTGCGCGCCGGGACCGACCTCTCGGAGGCCCTGAAGAAGTACCCGAGGCTCTTCGATACCATCTTCGTGAGCATGGTGAAGGCGGGGGAGGCGTCCGGCCAGCTCGACGACATCCTCCTGCGGATGGCGGACTACCTGGAGGGCTCCCAGAAGCTCCGCGGCCAGGTGCGCGGCGCCCTCACCTTCCCGGTGGTCTCCCTGGTCCTGGTGCTTGGGGTCTCCATCTTCCTGCTCACGTTCATCATCCCCCGGTTCAAGGAGGTCTTCGACTCCATGGGGGCCGAGTTGCCGGACATCACGAAGCTCACCATGGCCGTCTCGAACGCCCTCAAGACCCACTACGTGGCCTGGGGGGGCACCGGGGCGGTCGTCGGGTTCTGTCTTTGGTCCTGGCTCCGGCGCACCGCCTCGGGCCGCTGGGTCCACGACTGGACCCTGATCCACATCCCCATCATCGGGGCCCTGTTCCGGAAGATCAGCATCAGCCGCTTCGCCAAGACCTTCGCCACCCTGATCCAGAGCGGGGTGCCTATCCTGGAGTCCCTGGACATCGTCGCCGTCACCACCGGCAACCTGGTCATCGAGGCGGCGGTGCGGGAGTCCATCGAGAGCGTCCGGCAGGGGGAGAACCTGGCCGGCCCCCTGCAGCGGTCCGGGGTGTTCCCCCCCATGGTCACGCGCATGATCGCGGTGGGCGAGAAGACCGGGGCCATGGAGACCATGCTGGAGAAGATCGGCGACTTCTACGACGACCAGGTCGAGAGCGCCGTGGAGACCCTCACCAGCGTCCTGGAGCCCGCCCTCATCGTCACCATGTCCGTGGTGGTGGGGACCATCGTCGTCTCCGTCTTCATGCCCATCTTCGACCTGGCCACGCACCTGAACAAGTAGTCCAGCCCGTGAAGTGGCTCGTCGTCCTGCGCTTCCTCCTGGCCGGGGTATGCGCCCTGGACGTGGCCCTGGCCGAGCACCGGGAGGCCGCCCCGCAGCCGGCCCTGGTCCTCCTGGCCGCGGTCCTGGCCCTGGACCTGGCCTACCTCCTGCCCCTCCGGGCCGCCTGGGTTCGCGACCTTCGCCGCTACGCCGCCTTCCAGGTGGCGGCCGACGTCTTCCTGGTGAGCGCCCTGGTATACCTGAGCGGAGGGGTCCGCTCCAACTTCCTGCCCCTCTACTTCGCCTCGGTCCTGTCCGCCACCATCCTGGTCTCGCCGCGGGCCGGCGTCCTCCTGGCCTCCCTCTCCACGACCCTCCTGGCCCTGGTGACCATCGCCTACTCCCTGGCGGCGGCCCGCTACGATCCGGGTCTCCCCCTGGTGGCCCCGGAACTGGTGGCCCAGGTGCCCCAGGAGATCGACCGGGCCCTGGCATTCCTCGTGGCCTACGGCGTCTCGCTCCACCTGGTGGCGGGCGTGGCGGGCGCGCTGGTGGCCCGCTCGGCCCGGGTGAGGATCCTCACCGAGGAGATCCTCGCCCACATCGGGGAGGGGCTCCTGGTGGTGGACGCCCGTGGAGCCGCGGTCCACATGAACGAGAGGGCGCGCGCGCTCCTGGGTCTCCCCCCTGGACAGCCGGGGGAGGGACGGTCCCTCGCGGACGTCCTGGGCACGGACGGGGGGGAGGGGGTCCACGAGGTGGAGCTGCCCCTCCCGGGCGGCGGCCGCCGGCCCCTGGAGGTGCGGGTCTCCCGCATCCCGGACCCCGCGGGTCGCGCCAGGGGTCGCATCGCGATCCTGGCGGACCTGACGGATCGCCGCCGGGTAGAGGCCACGGACCGGGCCCTGGCGCGCCTCGAGGCCATTCGCGAGCTGGCCAGCGGCATCGCCCACGAGATCCGGAATCCCCTGGCCAGCATCCGGGGCTGCGCACAGGAGCTGGCGCGGTCCAGCCGCGCCACCGAGACCGACCGGCGCCTGGCCGGTATCCTCTGCCGGGAGAGCGACCGGCTGGACCGGATCGTGGAGGAGTTCCTGCGATTCAGCCGGCTGCGTCCCCTGAGGCCCAGGGCCGCGGACCTGAGCCGGCTCGCGGCGGACGTGGCCCTCCTCCTCCGGAACCGGGACGACGCGCGCGGCGTCGAGGTCGTCCTGGAGGCACCCGCGGAGGCCGCCTGCACCTGCGACCCGGAGCAGCTCACGCAGGTCCTCCTGAACCTGGGCGTGAACGGACTCCAGGCCATGGGGGGGCAGGGCCGACTCACGCTGCGGGTGGGCGAGGCCGCGCGGGGGGAGGGTCCGGAGCCCGAGGGCTGGGCGATCCGCGTCCTGGACCAGGGGCCCGGGGTGCCCCCCGGGGAGCGGGAGCGCATCTTCGCCCCCTTCTACACCACCCGCGCCGAGGGGACGGGCCTGGGTCTCTCCTTCGTCTCCCGCATCGTGGACGCCCACGGCGGCAGGGTGGAGGTGGTGGAGGCCCCGGGGGGCGGGGCGGACTTCGGCGTCTGGCTCCCCCGCCGCGGGGTCGTCCCCGAGGCGACCGGGGCGGCCCATGGCTGAGGGCAAGCCCCGGGTCCTGGTGGTGGACGACGAGGCCTCCGTCCGGGAGCTCCTGGAGATCCTCCTCGCCGGCGAGGGCTATCGGGTGCGGACGGCCGGCGAGGGGGGCGAGGCGCTGGAGGTCCTGGGCCGCGAGGGCGCCGACCTGGTGATCCAGGACCTGCGGATGCCCGGGATGGACGGTCTCGGCTTCCTCGGCGCCATCAAGGACCGGTGGCCGGAGATGCCGGCGGTGGTCATCACGGCCCACGGCACCTGGGACGACGCGGTGGAGGCCATGCGCCTCGGCGCCTTCGACTACCTCAAGAAGCCCTTCGACACGGACAACGTCCGCGCGGTGCTCGCCCGGGCCCTGACCGCGCCCCGTCCCCAGGGGCCGAGCGAGGAGGCCATCCTGGGGAATGCCCCGGCCATCCAGGCGCTGCGCCGCTTGCTCCGACGGGTGGCGGCCACCGACGCCACGGTCCTCGTCCTGGGGGAGAGCGGCACGGGAAAGGAGCTGGTGGCCCGCTCGCTGCACCGGGGCTCGCTCCGGGCCGCGGAGCCCTTCATCCCGGTCTCCTGTGGGGGGTGCACCGAGACCCTGATCCTGAGCGAACTCTTCGGCCACCGGCGCGGGGCCTTCACCGGGGCGGTGGCGGACAAGCGCGGCCTCTTCGAGCTGGCGGACCGGGGGACGCTCTTCCTGGACGAGGTGGCGGAGCTGAGCCTGGAGGCCCAGGCCAAGCTCCTGCGGGTCCTCCAGGAGCGAGCCTTCATCCCCCTGGGTGGAGAGGCCGAGCGCCGGGTGGACGTCCGCATCGTCGCCGCGACGAACAAGGACCTGGCCGCCTCCATGAACCTGGGCGCCTTCCGGGAGGACCTCTACTACCGGCTCGCCGTGGTGCCCCTGGCCATGCCGCCCTTGCGGGAGCGGCGGGAGGACGTCCCCCTCCTGGCCGGGCACTTCCTGGCCCGGTACGCCCGGGCCTACGCCCGCCGGGTCGAGGGCTTCTCGCCGGAGGCGCGCGCCGAGCTGGCCGCCCATGACTGGCCCGGCAACGTGCGGGAGCTGGAGAACACCATCCACAGGCTGGTGGCCATGACCGAGGGGCCGTGGATCGCCGCCACCGGCCTGGGCCCGCGGCCCGGGGCCCCGGACGCGCTCGGGGAGAGGCTGCCCCCGGGGGGGCTGGACCTGGAGGGCACGCTGGCCGGGGTCGAGAGAGGCTATCTCGAGCTGGCCCTGGCGCGGACCGGCGGAAACCTGACCGAGGCGGCCGCCCTCCTCGGCCTCAGCTTCCGCGCCATACGCTACAAGGTCAAGAAGCTGGGAGTGGACACGCGTCGATGGAAGGGGGAGGGGCCCGCACCAGGATGATGGAGTCAGTGATTGTTTTACGGCGACTCACCCCCTCCCCCCGCGCCAGACCGAGGCCGTCGCTACTGCTGGGCCACGGCAACCAGGGTAGGCGGGGACGCCGCGCAGGACGATATGACCGTGGCCTCGGAGGTGACGTTGGCATTCACGTGCGTGGTCGCCCCCTTGTAGATGTTCCCGTCCAGGAGGACGAAGCTCTTCAGGTCCGGGTCCGGATTGGTGGCCGATCCGTCGGCGGTGAAGGCCACGGCCTTGACCATGTACGAGCCGGCCACGGCAATCTCCGTGAACTTGTAGCCGTTCCGGACCATGTCGTTCCTCCAGGCCTGGTCGATCATCTTCTGGGCAACCAGGGCGGCGATGTTCCCGTACTGGAATTGCGATTTGCGGTAGGTCTCCTCGGCGCTGCTGATGGCGCGCAGGTCGGCGACCGCCGCGCTCATCTGGGCGCCCTTCTGCAACCCGATGATCCGCGGTATCGCGATGGCGCCCACGATGGCGATGATGGCGATCACCACCATGAGCTCGATGAGCGAGAAGCCTTGCTGCCGTCGATCCATGGGATTCTCCTCCGTTCGTTGGTGCACAGGCCCGCGAAAGGGCAACCGCCGTTCCCCGCAAAAGCTCCGGCCCGGTCTATCTGGGACACTCCGGCGATGGACGAAAGGTGTCACTTCCCCGGCGGCCGCTGACGAGACTTGTCGCAACCGCGGGACCTCAGGGGCGCCGCGCAGGGAGGAAGGGGCTGCGGACCCAGGCGGCGAAACGCACCGGGGCGGGCCCCAGGGCCGCGTAGGCCGCCGGCACCAGGAGGAACGCGAAGCCCAGGGCCACGACGCAACGCATGGCCGCGGACACGGCGATGACCCAGAGGGCCTCGGAGCCCTCCACCTGCCCCAGGCCGGCGATCCGCGTCCCCAGGCCCATCCCCAGGAAGACCGCCACGCCGGTGGCGGCCTGGAGGATGGACAGGACCCGGAGCCGCCGCTCGGGGGCGATGGCGTCCAGGAGGAAGTGGAAGGCCCCCAGCTCGTAGGCGGCCCAGGCCACGCCTCCGAAGACCTCGGTGGCCATGAGGGCCGCGGGGCTCCTCGCCACGCACCAGAGGGCCGGGACCGCCGGGAGGCACAGCGCCCCCGAGAGGAGCACGCCCCGGGACCCGAAGCGGTCGATGGCCCGCCCCCAGAGCGGCATGGCGAGGAACTTGGCCAGGGCGCCCGAGCCCAGCACCAGGGCGTAGGTCCCGTTGGACAGCGCCAGCTCCCGGAGCAGATAG
>JACQVX010000203.1 GCA_016209495.1 Planctomycetota bacterium | reverse complement strand
TGTAGCGATGGCCCCGGGGCCATCGCTACAATCCCCGCACCTGGAGGGGCCCGTCGTGTCCCAGCAAGGCCATCCTGAGGCGCACGAGACGGTGGAGCCCACCGGGGAGATCCTCATCGTGGACGACGACACCTACGTCCGCGAGTTCTTCCTGCGTGTCCTGCAGAAGGAGGGCTACCGCTGCGATGTGGCCGAGGAGGGGCGTACGGCCTTCCGGCTCACCAATCGCCACGAGTATCGCCTGGTGCTCATGGACCTCCTCATGCCGGACTGGGACGGCCTCGACGCCATCGTCTCCATGGGGATGGTGAGCCCGAACCAGAAGGTGGTGGTGGTGAGCGGCCGCCTGGACGAGGCGGCCGTCCGGGAGATTGAGGGCCAGCCCAACGTCGTGGGCTGGATCGAGAAACCCGTCTCCGCGGAACGCCTCCTGGAGCTGGTGCGCGCGGCCTTCGCCCGACCGGACGGTGGCTGAGCCGGAGGCCACCCGGGTCCGAGGGGCGCTCCTCAGCGTCTCGGACCGCGCGGGCCTGGTCCCCTTCGCCTCGGCGCTGGCCGCCCGGGGGGTGCGTCTGGTGGCGACGGGGGGGACGGCGCGGGCCCTGGAGGAGGCCGGCCTCCGGGTCACGGAGGTGGCTCGCCTCACCGGGAGCGGCGAGTTCCTGGACGGGCGCGTCAAGACCCTGCACCCGGCCATCCACGGCGCGATCCTGGCCCGGGACACCCCGGGACACCGGCGAGAGCTGGCCGACCGGGGCATCGAGCCCCTGGACCTGGTCGTGGTGAACCTCTATCCCTTCGAGCGGACCGTGGCCTCCGGGGACGTCCCGGAGGCCGAGGCGGTCGAGCAGATCGACATCGGCGGCCCGGCCCTGATCCGTGCCGCCGCGAAGAACCACGAGCGGGTCGCTGTGGTGGTGGACCCGGCCCGCTATGGGGCGCTCCTCGAGGAGATGCGCGCCCGGGACGGCGCCGTGGGCGCTGCGCTGCGCCGGGGGCTGGCCCTGGAGGCCTTTCGTCGCACCGCGGCCTACGACGCGGCCATCGCGGAGTGGCTGGGCCGCACGGAGCCCGCCGACGCATGGCCGAGGCGGCTCGCCCAGGTCTGGGAGCACGCCCGGTCGCTGCGCTACGGGGAGAATCCCCACCAGGAGGCCGCCCTCTACCTGGACCCCGGCGCGGCCCCCTGGCGCGTCGTGGGCGGCGAGGGGGGAGAGGGCAAGGCCCTCTCCTACAACAATCTCGTGGACGCGGACGCGGCCTGGGCCCTGGTGGAGGAATGGGGGCGTCCTGCCGCCGCGGTGGTCAAGCACGCGAGCCCCTGCGGCGCCGCCATCGGGGCAGACGCCCCGATCGCCTTTCACCGCGCCTGGGGGGGCGACCCGATGAGCGCCTACGGGGGCGTCGTGGCCCTGAACAGGCCCCTGGACCTGGAGGTCGCCCGCGTCCTGGCGGCCCCGGAGCGTTTCCTGGAGGTGGTCATCGCGCCCTCGGTGGAGCCGAGCGTCCCCGGGTGGATCGCCGACCGGGTGCGCTGGGGGCGGAACCTCCGGGTCATGGAGGCGGGCGAGGCCCCGCCGGACGCGGCCCGGACGGTACTTCGTCGCGTGCGCTGCGGGGTCCTGGTCCAGCGGGCGGACCTTCCCCGGGGCGACCCCCCCTGGCGGGTCGTGACGCGCAGGGCGCCCACGGAGGCGGAGGCGAGCGAACTCCGTTTCGCCTGGAGGGTCGCCAAGCACGTGCGCTCGAACGCCGTGGTCCTCGCCGCCGGGGAGGCCCTGGTGGGGGCCGGCGGCGGCCTGGCGAGCCGCCTGGACGCGGTCGAGGTGGCGGTGCGCAAGGCCGGCGCGCGCGCCCGGGGCGCGTGTCTCGCCAGCGACGGCTTCTTCCCGTTCGCCGACGGCGTGGAGCTCGCCGCGACGTCCGGCGTGACGGCGCTCATACAGCCCGGGGGCTCCCGGAGGGACGCCGAGGTGGTGGAGGCGGCGGACCGCCACGGCCTGGCCATGGTCCACACCGGGGTGCGGCACTTCCTGCATTGACGGTTCGCGTCAAGGTCTGCGGCCTCACGCGGGCCGAGGACGTGGACGCCGCCGTGGAGGCCGGCGCGGACGCGGCGGGGTTCGTCCTCTGGTCCGGGAGCCCGCGCGCCGTGGACATCCACCAAGCGCGCGAGCTGGCCGCGAGGCTCCCGCCCTTCGTCACGGCGGTGGGGGTGTTCGTGGACCCCGACCCGCGCGACGCGGTGTCCTTCTGCCAGTGGGCCCGGATCGGGACCGTCCAGCTTCACGGTACCGAAACGCCGGTGGAGGTCCAGTGGTTCCAGGGGGCTGGCCTGCGCGTGATCCGCGCGGTGCGGGCGCTCCCGAGCGGGCAGTTCCCGGAACCGTCGCTTGCGGACGCCTACCTCCTCGACTCGACGGGCCCCTCGGGCGAGGGGGGGACGGGACGCCGGGTGGACTGGGAGCAGGCCGCCCGCTTCGCCCAGGTCCACCCTCGGACCATCCTCGCCGGGGGGCTCGGCCCCGAGAACGTGGCCGAGGCGGTGCGCCTCGTGCGGCCCCACGCGGTGGACGTCTCCAGCGGCGTGGAGGTCGCCCCCGGGGTGAAGGACCCGGGCCGCCTGCGGGCCTTTGTCGAGGCGGCCAAGGGGGTGCGCCCCTGAGGCAATCGCCATGGCCGACGGGCTCACCTGCGACCGCTGCGGCAAGTCCCTCCTGGCCGAGGAGGACGTGCGCTACGTGGTGGAGATCCGGGTCTGGGCCGCCTACGACCCCTTGGAACTGACCCGGGAGGACCTCGCGCGGGACCTGGGCGCCGAGCTGCGGCGCACCCTGGGCCGCCTGGAGGGCGTCACGGCGTTGGCGGCCGAGGACCAGGTGGCGCGCCTCTTCCGCTTCGACCTCTGCCCACCCTGCCAGCGCCACTACCTGGAGCGCCCCCTGCCGCCACCCCTGCCGCCTCCTTGATGGTGCCGTCGAACGCGTGCTAGCATCCGGGCCGTCCGGGCCGTCCAGGTCACGGGCCGCCCCGGGGGGAAGCGCCATGCGGATGGAACTCGGCCAGTACCAGCGCCTCGAGCAGCGCATGATCCTGGCGCCCCAGATGATCATGTCCATGGAGGTGCTGCAGCTCGCCACCATGGATCTGAAGGGGCTCATCGAGCAGAACCTCGTGGAGAACCCGGTCCTGGAGCTGCAAGACTCGGACAACCCCCCCGAGACCGTCTCGCCCACGGAGGCGGGCCCCCTCGCGGGCGCGGCCCCCGCGGTCGAGGCCCGTGACGACGCGGCGGCGCGGGATGCGGAGTTCGAGAAGCTGGCGGGCATCGAGACGGCCTGGCGCGAGTACTTCTCGGAGACACGGCCGGAGCGCTTCGATGATTCCGGGAAGGACCGGAAGCTCGAGGCGATGCAGAACACCGCCTCCCGCGCCCAGTCGCTACAGGACTACCTCTACGGGCAGTTCCGGCTCCTGGAGATGGAAGGGAAGCTGCGCGAGATCGGGGAGCAGCTCATCTACAACATCGACGACAACGGCTACCTCAAGTACCCGGTGGACGAGGTCCTCGACCAGCTCAACCGGGAGCGCTCGGAGCCCGGCGAGGCGCAAGGGGGGAACGGGACCGGCACCCGCGCGGCCAGCGAGCCACAGGGAGCGGCCGGCCCAGGCGGCAACGGCGCGGCCCTCGCGGAGGGTGCCGGGGCCGAGCCCGAGGAGGGCGCGCCGCCCCTGCCCTTCATGAGCCGCGAGCCCCTGGCCTTCGGCTGGGACCTCTCGCTCCCGATGGCCGTGGGGGGCGACGGGGCCGGTCCCTCGGAGGCCGAGGTCACCGAGGTCGAGGACGAGGTGGACGAGCTCGATACCTGGCCCGAGGACGGGCGCCACTACTCGCTCCGGGACGGGGGCCGGGCGCTGAAGCTCATCCAGCAGCTCGACCCGCCGGGGGTGGGGGCGCGGAACCTCCAGGAGTGCCTATTGCTCCAGATCGGGAGGCGCAACCCCCGCTACCGCCTGGAACGGCAGCTCATCGAGAACCACCTCCACGACATCGAGCAGAACAAGATCCCCAAGATCTGCAAGGCGACGGCGGAGACCCTCGAGATCGTCCAGGAGGCCATCGCCTTCATCCGGCACCTCAATCCCCGTCCCGGGGCCCTCTACTCCAACAACGAGGTGATGTACGTCGTGCCGGACGTGGTGGTGGAGGAAATAGACGGCCGTTACGAGGTGCGCCTGGAGAACGCCTACATCCCGCGCATCCAGATCTCCAGCCACTACCGCCGCATGCTCCTGGAGGAGAAGGGCAACCCGAAGATCTACGAGTACGTGAAGAAGAAGATCGAGAGCGCGAAGTGGCTCATCGAGTCCATCGAGCAGCGCCAGAACACCCTGTTCCGCATCGCGCGCGAGATCGTGGAATACCAGCGGGACTTCCTGGACCACGGCCTGGGCTTCCTCCGGCCGCTGAAGATGCAGCAGATCGCCGATCGGGTGGGGATCCACGTCTCCACCGTCTCGCGGGCGGTGGCGGACAAGTACATGCAGACCCCCAGGGGCATCTTCGCCATGAAGTTCTTCTTCACGGGGGGCACCATCAACGCCGAGGGTGAGATGGAGGCCACCATCGCGGTGAAGGAGCGCATCCGGGAGATGCTCGGCAACGAGAACCGGAAGGCCCCCCTCAGCGATGACGAGATTGCCGACAAGCTCAAGGGGCTGGGGCTCAACATCGCCCGTCGCACCGTCACCAAGTACCGCCGGCAACTCGGCATCGCCGCCTCCCGCCAGCGCCGGGAATTTTGATCCACCTGCCGCCGCTCCGGCTGTAGCCTGGGCGAAGTGACGCTCCCCGAGGACTACGACGCGAGCGTCGTGGAGGCCAAGTGGCGCCGCCGCTGGCGGGAGCTCGGCGTCGCCACGACGGACCTCTCGCGTCACCGGGACAAGATGGTAGTCCTGGTGATGTTTCCCTATCCCTCCGGCGACCGGCTCCACATCGGGCACTGGTACAACTTTGCCCCGGCCGATTCGTGGGCGCGCTTCCAGCGGATGCGGGGCCGAAACGTCTTCGAGCCCATGGGCTACGACGCCTTCGGGCTCCCGGCGGAGAACTACGCCATCCAGCACGGGGTCCACCCGGCCGAATCCACCCGCGCCAACGTGGCCTACATCCGGGGCCAGCTCGAGGCCATCGGGACGCTCTACGACTGGTCCCGCGAGCTCAATACCTCCGACCCGGAATACTACCGCTGGACCCAGTGGCTCTTCCTCGCGCTCCGGAGGCGCGGTCTGGCCTACCGGGCCCGCGCGCCGGTCAACTGGTGCCCCGCCTGCGGGACGGTGCTGGCCAACGAGCAGGTGGAGGAGGGGCGCTGCGAGCGTTGCGAGAGCGAGGTCACGAAGAAGGACCTGGAGCAGTGGTTCTTCCGGATCACGGACTACGCGGAGCGGTTGCTCGCGGGCCTGGACACCCTGGAGGGGCGCTGGCCCGCGAAGACCCTCCTGGCCCAGCGCCACTGGATCGGCCGCTCGGAGGGGGCCGAGGTGGACTTCCAGCTCGTGGGCCGGCCCGAGCGGCTCTCCATCTTCACCACGCGGCCCGACACCCTCTACGGGGTGACCTACATGGTGCTGGCCCCGGAGCACCCGCTGGTGGAGACCATCACGGAGCCGGCTCGGCGCGGGGAGGTGGGACGCTACGCCGAGGCCGCGCGGGGGATGCGCGACATCGACCGGGAGGCGCTGGGGCGCGAAAAGACCGGGGTCTTTACCGGGGCGTGGGCCCTGAACCCTCTGAATGGCGAACGGGTCCCCGTGTGGGTCGCGGACTACGTCCTGGCGGGCTACGGGACCGGGGCCATCATGGCGGTCCCGGGCCACGACCCGCGAGACCACGATTTCGCCGCGGGTCACGGCCTGCCCGTCCGGCGCGTCATCGAGCCGGCGGACGGCTCCCGCGCCCCGGAGGGCCAGGCCTACTCGGACCCCTCGGGGCGCATGGTGGGCTCGGGCCCCTTCGACGGCCTGGCGGGGGATGAGGCGCGCGGCCGGGTCGTGCGGGAGCTGGAACGTCGGGGCGTGGGCCGGGGCCGGGTCCACTACCGGCTCCGCGACTGGCTGATCTCGCGGCAGCGGTACTGGGGGGCACCCATCCCGGTCGTCCACTGCGGCCGCTGCGGTGTGGTGGACGTGCCGGAGGAGGGGCTCCCTGTCCTGCTCCCGGAGCGGGTGGACTTCCAGGCCCCACGGGGGGAGCGCTCCCCCCTGATCACGGCCCAGGAGTGGGTGCGCACCGCGTGTCCGGCCTGCGGCGGCGAGGCCCGCCGCGAGGTGGACACCATGGACACCTTCGTGGACTCGTCCTGGTACTTCCTCCGGTACCTCTCGGCCGGACGCTCCGACCTGCCCTTCGACCGGGAGGTGGTGGACCGGTGGCTCCCGGTGGACATGTACATCGGCGGCCCGGAGCACGCGACCAAGCATCTCATCTACGCGCGGTTCATCACGATGGTCCTGAAGGACCTGGGCTGGGTGGGCTTCGAGGAGCCGTTTGCGCGGCTCTTCCACCAGGGGCTCATCACCCGTGACGGCGACAAGATGTCCAAGAGCCGCGGGAACGTGGTCTCGCCCGATGCGTTCGTGGGGCGCTACGGCTCCGACGTCTTTCGCATGTACATGATGTTCATGGGTTCCTTCGCCGACGGCGGCGACTGGAACGACCAGGGCATCACGGGCATCGACCGGTTCGTGGCGCGGACGTGGCGGCTCTACCGCCGCGCCCTCGATTCGCCCGCGTCAACGGCGGAGGGCGCCTCCGGGGTGGTGGAGGCCCGGCGGGCCCTCCACGCCTCCGTGCAGGCGGTGACGCGGGACCTGGAGGGATTCGCCTTCAACACCGCCATCGCGCGGCTCATGGAGCTGGTGGGGGTCCTGGGCCGCACCCTGGACGCGGGGCCGGTGGACGCCTCCTTCCTGGACGACGCCCTGGATCGGCTCAATCGCCTGCTCGCCCCCTTCGCCCCGCACCTGGCGGAGGAGCTGTGGGAGGCCCGCGGCGGGGAGGGTCTGGTCGTGGACGCCCCGTGGCCGGACTACGACGCGGAGCTGGCCCGTGCCCCGGAGGTGGAGGTGGCCATCCAGGTCACGGGGAAGGTGCGGGCGCGGATCCGGGTCCCCGCCGACGCCGACGAGGAGACCCTGAAGGAGATGGCCCTGGCCCACGAGCGCATCCGCGAGCTGGTGGGGGAACGCCCCATCCGCAAGCTGGTGGTGGTGCCGGGGCGGCTCGTCAATATCGTGGTCTAATGGCTCGGGCGGGGGGCGCCCACGGTGGCATGCTGGAGGCGGATGAACCCCGTGGCGGCGCACTCCAGGAGGGCGAGTCCGATCCGGAAGAGCTCCAGGTCCGGGGCCCGGAAGACGAGGACCCCCCCCAGCTCCACCTCGCCCAGGGCTGCCCCTGACGCGCGGCCCCGGAGCCGCCGCGAGGCCCCCCGGGCACGCCACTCGTAGCGCAGGGGCGGGAGGCCGTCCTCGGGGCGTGGGGGGGCCGGCGGCGGGGGGGCAAGGTGGAAGTCGGTGAGCGTGGCGAGCAGCCGTCCCACCTCCGTAGGGTCCGAGACGGCGAACTGGGCGAGGCAGCTCACGGGGCGGCCCCGGTGCGAGGGGGCCGACCCCGTGGGGGACGTGGGGTGATCCGGGGCCAGGACCCGGCGCAGTTCCGGACCCTGGTCCGCCAGGAAGGCCCACCAGTCGCGGCCGGTGCCGCGGCGGTAGCGGCGGAAACGCCGGCCCAGGATCCGTTCGGCCCGCGTTCGGCGCTCCGGGGGGCAGCTCGCCCAGCCGCTCAGGACGGGGCCGGAGGCGAGTTCCGTCCGGCGGCCGAGGACGAGTCCCCCCGGGGCGAGTTCCCGTCGGGCGTCCAGGAGGGCGAGGTCGTGCAGACGGCCATCGTGCAGGTCGCGGAGCCTCCCGCGGCGGTCGGCCCCGGCGGGACCCGAGGCCCCGGCGGGACCCGGCCCCAGGACCTCGTAGAGACCGCTCGACCCCCGGCGGAAGGCCTCCGCCGTCCCTCGCCCTTCCGGGTCGAGTCCCCCGAGCAGGGACTCGATGGCCGCCGGGACGTGGTCGAAGAGGAAGTAGTCGAGGAAGGCCCGCGAGACGAGGGCATCGCTGCGCAGGGGCGAGCCCTCCTCCGGAACGGGCTCCCCGAAGAACCGTTCCTCGGCGGCCGCTCGCTCCGCCGAGAGACCCTCGCCGCCGGTGCCCTCGGCCAGCATCATCCACGTTCGGCGCTCGAGGCTAGTCTGGAGCATGAGCCGCGAACTTACAAGCAGTAGGGGATGATGTCAATGCAAAACACAATAGCTTGTGCGATGTTGGGACTTGGTCTAGCGAGTGTTCCTGATCTCCACCCCGGCGCCGCCGGCGCCCGGGAACGCTACGTGGCCGTCGTCCCCGAGCGGTTCTCGGAGGCCATGGAACCGCTCCTCTCACTCCGGCGGGAAGGGGGCTTCGAGGTGGAGGTGCTCCGGCCGGGCGGTCGGGGGGCCGAGGGCCTCGCGGCGGCGGTTCGGGCCGCCGATCCGCGCTACGTCCTCCTGGTAGGGGACCACGAGGAAGTCCCCGCCTGCGTGGACGAGTGGGAGGCGACGGACAACGTCTACGGGGACCTGGACGGGGACGGGCTGCCGGAGGCGGCGGTGGGCCGGCTCCCGGCGGACACCCCGGAGGAGCTCTCGCGCATGGTGGGTCGCATCGTGGCCGCGGAACGCGAGGCGAGACCGGGCGAGTGGCAGAACGACCTGGCCTTCCTGGCGGGCCAGGGGGGGTTCGGGCCGGTCCTGGACCGGATGCTCGAGCAGGTCTACCGGGAGGTCATCGTCCACCACGTCCCCGCGGCCTACGACGTGGACATGAGCTACGCGAACCCCGTCTCCCCCTACTGTTTTCCCCCCCCGGGGTTCTCCGGCGCCGCCCTGGAGCGGGCCAACCGGGGCTCCCTCATCTACACCTACCTGGGCCACGGCCACGAGGAGGGCTTCGACACGGTCGAATGGCGGGGGCGCTCCTACCCCATCCTCTCGACGGAGGACGCCTCGGCCATGGACTCGGCCCACCCGCCGGTGATGGTGGTCATCGCCTGCCTGACGGGCCGTTTCGACGGGGTGGAGGGTATCGGCGAAGTCCTCATGAGGCGCCCCCGGGGGCCGCTGGCCTTCCTGGGGGCCTCACGGGTCAGCCAGCCCTATTCGAACGCGGTCCTGGGGCTGGAGCTCGTGCGGGCGGCCCTGGACCCGGAGGTCCACACGGTGGGCGAGATGGCGC
>JACQVX010000196.1 GCA_016209495.1 Planctomycetota bacterium | reverse complement strand
GCGAAGCGCAAGGCGGGAGGGCCTGCCGGTGGCAGGCCCGATGGGCGCGGCGAATGTAGCCGTGATTGTCTTACGGCGACTCAGTGGGCGGCTGGGGCCGGTGGGGCTCCACGTGGACCTCCAGGAAGCGCACCGAGGGGCACTGGGCGCGGACGCGCTCCTCCGCCCGGTGGGCGATGGCGTGGCCCTCCGTCACGCTCAGGCGGCCGTCCACGGCGATGGCCACCGCCACGTTCGCGTAGGAACCGAGGCCCTGGAGCCGGACCTCGCGGACGGCCAGGACGCCTTCGGTCTGGTGGAGCGTCCGTGTCACGTCCAGCTCCAGGTCCCCCGGCGGGACCCCGGCCATCAGCCGGTCCAGCCCGGAGCGCATGAGCCCATAGCCCAGCCGGAGGACGAACAGCCCGATGACGCAGGCCGCCAAGGGGTCCAGGAGCGGCCACGCCAGGCGCGCCCCGGCCACCCCGACCAGGGCCGCCACGGAGGTCAGGACGTCGGAGCGGTGGTCGCTGGCGACGGAGAGCAGGGCCGGGCTTCGCGTGCGCCGGGCCACGCGGATGGTATAGCGGTAGAGCGCCTCCTTGACCGCCATGGAGACCGCCGCGGCCACCAGGGCCAGGGGGTCCGGCGCGCGATAGCGCCCCTCCACCATGAAGAGGACGGCCGAGACGCAGAGGCCCAGGCCCGTCATCAAGATGATGGCGGCCACCGCCGTCGCGGCGATGGCCTCCGCGTTCCCGTGTCCGAAGTGGTGGTCCCGGTCCGCGGGCCTCTCGGCGATGCGCACCCCCAGGTAGGCCACGAAGGTGGCCACCACGTCCGTCATGGATTCCACCGCGTCGGCCAGGAGGGCGGTGGACCCCGCCAGGATGCCCACGACCAGCTTCAGGGCCATCAGGCTGATGTTCCCCGCCATCCCGACGGCGGCGCAGCGGCTGGCCTCGCCGGGCAAGGGCGGGGGAGGGGGCCCGGCCGCCATCGCTCAGAGGTCGGGGCCGCCGTCCAGGAGACGGCCGTAGATGGCCAGGTCCGCCGGGCCGAAACAGACGAAGCGCACATGCCGGATGGACCCGGGGTCCAGGAGGAACGCCTCCACGGCGTCCACCGCGACCTGGGCCGCGGCCTCGGGCGGGTAGCCATAGGCCCCGGTGCTGATGCAGGGGAAGGCGACGGACACGAGGCCCTGGGCGGAGGCCCGGCGCAGGGACTCCCGGTAGCAGGACGCCAGGAGCGCGGGCTCGCCGTGGGCGCCCCCCCGCCAGACGGGGCCCACGGTGTGGATCACGTGGCGCGCCGGCAGGGCGTGGCCCCCGGTGACGCGGGCCTCGCCGGTGGGACAGCCCCCCAGGGCGCGGCACTCCTCCAGCAGGCCGGGTCCCGCGGCCCGGTGTATGGCGCCGTCTACCCCCTCGCCGCCCAGCAGGGTGGGGTTGGCCGCGTTCACGATGGCGTCCACCGACTCCCGCGTGATGTCGCCCTGCACTGCCTCCATCGCCTCGGGGCCGGCCCCCGGGAGGTCCGCGGGGGTGATGAGGCGTCGGAGGACCCAGCCGGGGAAGGCCCGCTGGAGGCAGGCCAGGCCTGCGGGGGGGAGGAGCAACACCTCTCGGTCCCGGTCGCCGGCCACCAGGATGGAGGCCAGGCGGGCCAGGTGCGGGAGGTGCCCCACCAGGGCCAGGTTCCCGTCCGCCTCGTCCAGGAGGGACCGGGTGTCCTCGGGGTCGTCGTCGGGGGCCAGGCCCGGCATCTCGCGGCAGCCCCCGGCGGGGCGCAAGTGGGCCGCCAGGACCTCGGCCGTCTCCCTCGCGCGAGCCCTGGAGGAGTGGCCGATGGCCTGCGGGCTCAGGCCCCAGCGGGCCGCCGCGCGGGCCACGCGTGCCGCCTCCCCTCTGCCGCGGCGGGTGAGCCCTCGCCGCGGGTCCTGGTGTTCGGTCCGGGCCTCGCCGTGGCGCATGAGATAGAGTTCGGTGGCCGTCGCCATCGCGGCGCGATGTCCCCCTGCCCGCCCGGACGGGCGCCGGGGCATGGTAGCAGAAAGTGCGTCGTTCAGGGCAGGCGGGTCGAGCGCAGGGACCGCGCGCGGAGGACCTCCTCGCGCACCTCCACCCCGAGCCCTGGGCCCGAGGGGACGACCATGCGCCCGCCGGGGCCCAGGGTGGCCGGGGGGGTCGCCAGGTCCTCGGCGTAGTAGCGGCGGCTCTCCGAGAGGTCCGAGGGGAGGACGAAGCCCGGGAGGGAGGCCAGGGCCAGGTTGGCGGCGCGTCCCACGCCGGTCTCCAGCATCCCGCCGCACCAGACAGGGACCCCCCGCGCGCGGCAGAGGTCGTGGATCCGAAGGGCCTCGGTCAGGCCGCCCACGCGGGCCGCCTTGATGTTGATGACCCGGCAGGCCCCCAGGTTCAGGGCCTGGCGGGCGTCCTGGGCGTGGCGGATGGACTCGTCCAGGCAGATGGGGGTGGCCAGCCGCCGGGCCAGTTCCGCGTGGTCCACCAGGTCGTCCGGGGCCAGGGGTTGCTCGATCATGGCGAGGCCGTGGCGGTCCAGGCCCTGGAGGTGGGCCGCGTCCTCCAGCCCGTAGGCCCCATTGGCGTCCACCGAGAGGGGGAGGTCCACCCCGAAACGGGCGCGGATGGCCGAGACGACCTCCAGGTCCCAGCCGGGCTTCACCTTCACCTTGATGCGCCGATAGCCCTGGCCCCGGTAGGCCTCGATACGCGCCAGGAGCGCGTCGAGCGTGGGCTCGAGGCCCAGGCTCACGCCCACCTCCACCTGGGGCCGGGTACCCCCCAGGAGCCGGGACAGGGACGCCCCGCGAAGGCGCCCCACCAGGTCCCAGACCGCCGCCTCCACCGCGGCCTTCGCCATGGGGTGACCCCGCCAGCCGGCCAGGCGCCGCGGGACCTCCTCGGGAGAGGCCACCTCGACCCCCAGCAGGGCCGGGAGGAAGAACTCCGTCAGGACGTGCCACGCGGTGCCCGTGGTCTCGGCGCTGTAGAGGGGCTCCCGGGCCGCGACGCATTCCCCGTGGCCCTGCACGCCCCCCGATTCCACGGAGAGGACGAGGCAACGCCGGAGGACCTCCCGGCCGAAGGAGGTCTCGAAGGGGAAGGCCAGGGGCATCTCCACCTCGTGGAGGCGGAAGCCCTCGAGCCTCACGGCTCGCCTGGCGGGCTGGCGTCGCGCCGCTCCAGGAGGTGACAGCCCCCGGGACCGGACCGGAGGAACTCGACCAGGCGGTAGCCGCGGCCCAGGTAGTGCGAGAGCACCTCGCGGCTGGCCTCGCGCCAGGCCCGCGCCAGGGGCAGGTCGCGCCTCTTCAGGCCCTGGATGTCGCCGGGCACGGCCACCGCCACCCGGGGGGCGTCCAGGTCCAGCCTGGGGCGGTCCGGGGCGTCCAGGGCGTCGATCGCGTCCAGGGCCCAGGGGACCCTCTGCAGGGCCTCCGGTCCCGGCGGCGCCTGGGCGCACCCCAGGCGCCCCCGGACCCGCGGGCTGTCGAGGAACCACCGGGCCACGAGGCGATCCGTGTCCAGCCCGCCCTGGATGGGCCCGCTGGAGGCGCCGTAGATATTGTGCAGGTACTCGTCCGCCACGGCGCCCAGCTTCGCCACGTTGAAGGCCGCGTTGCGGGCCTCCAGGGGGTCGAAGGTCCAGTCCATCTCCCGGTAGCCCTCTGCCAGGGCGAAGTCGCGCTGGGCGAGCTTCAGGCCCAGGGCCACGCCCCGGCCGCGCCAGGCCTCCAGGACGCCGGTCATGTGGGAATAGAAGATGGGCTCGGCCCCCCGCCGCCCGGGGAAACCGAAGCAGAAGCCCACGAGCCGGCCACCGTGGCGTGTCCCCAGGACCACGCCGCCGATCCGGGTGACCACGTTGAGGTAGCGGGCCGGGATGAGGTCTTCGTCCGCGAAGCCCCAGATGGCGCGCTGTAGGTCGAGGCAGGCGCGGAAGCCCTCCACGTCCAGGACCCGTTCGACGAGGAGGGCGGCGCTCACCTCGCCTCGCCCCACGGCGCGGCCCCGCGGGCCCCGCGGATCAGGTCCACCGCCTCCGCCGCCTTCACGCTCACATACCAGTCCTCGTCCGCCACGGCGCGTTCCAGCGCCTCCAGGGCCGCCGCGGCCCGGGGGCCCAGGCGCACCAGGGTGTAGACGGCGTAGCGCCGGACCAGGGCGTTCCGGTGGCACAGGGCCGCCGCCAGGGTCGGCACGGCCTGGGCGGCCTCGGGGCCCAGACGGTCCAGGGCCTCGGCGGCCTCGGCCCGCAGCGCCCCGTCGCCTCGCTCGAGGACGGCCCGGATGGCCGAGGGGCTGCGGGCGAAACGCGAGGGGGAGTCGCCCAGGAGGGCGGCCGCCTGCTCCCCGGACATGGGCGTGAGGACGCAGGAGCTTGCCCAGAGGGTCAGGGCGAGGGCACAGACCGGCCCGCGGCGCCGGCTCACGAGAAGAGGGCCTCCACGAAGCGGGTCGAGTCGAACTCCGCCAGGTCGTCCGGCGTCTCGCCCATGCCCACGAACTTCACCGGGACGTCCACCTGCCGCTTGATGGCCACGACGATCCCCCCCTTGGCCGTGCCATCGAGCTTGGCCAGGAAAATCCCCGTCACGTCGATGACCTGCTTGAACTCGCGCGCCTGGGCGATGGCGTTCTGGCCCGTGGTGGCGTCCAGGACCAGGAGGACCTCGTGGGGGGCACCCGGGATCCGCCGGCCCAGGACGTTGCGGACCTTGGCCAGCTCCTTCATGAGGTTCCCCGCGGTGTGAAGCCGTCCCGCCGTGTCCACGAGGAGGACGTCGGCCCCACGGGCCACGGCGGCCTCGCAGGCGTCGAAGGCCACGGCGGCAGGGTCCCCGCCGGTCTGGTGCCTCACCACGTCCACGCCGAGGCGTTCGCCCCAGACGCCGAGCTGTTCCACCGCCGCCGCGCGGAAGGTGTCGCCGGCCGCCAGGACGACGCGCTTCCCCTGGCGCTTGAACCATGCCGCGAGCTTCGCGATGGAGGTGGTCTTGCCCACGCCGTTCACCCCCGCCACGAGGATCACGGTGGGTCCGGCCGGGGCGTGGTGGATCCCGGGGTCCTCGGCCCGGATCGACTCTCCCAGCCGCGTCATGAGGTAGCCCCTCACGCCGTCGGCGCTGGCGATGGTCCCGGCCTTGTATGCCTCCTGGACCTCACGGATGAGCTGCCCCGTCGTCTCCACCCCGACGTCGGCCAGGATCAGCGTCTCCTCCAGCTCCTCCAGGTAGTCGTCGTCGATACGCCGGCCCAGGGTGAAGAGGGCCTCCAGGTGTCCCGCCAGTCGCTCACGGGTCTTGCGGAGTCCCGCGAGGAACTTCTGCAACGGGGACCGGGCCGGTGCCGCGGGCGCGGGCGCGGCCGTGGGCGCGGGCGTGGGCGCGGCCGTGGGCGTGGGCGCGGGCGCGGGCGTGGGC
>JACQVX010000193.1 GCA_016209495.1 Planctomycetota bacterium | reverse complement strand
GGGCGACGGCATGGCACGGCCCGCCCCCGAACGGATGAGCCGTGAAGACTCCCGACCCGTCGTTGAGATAGAGGCGATTCGGCCCGAAGTTCCCGATCAGGGCGTCGAGATCTCCGTCCCCGTCCACGTCCCCCACGGCGACGGCGTAGGCGTTCTTGGCCGACTGGGCGTTGGCGGCCGGGAGGCTCGAGGAGCCATCGGTGTAGCGCCCGCGCCCGTCGTTCAGGTAAAGGACGTTCGGCGCCCGCAGGTTGCCGACCAGGATGTCCAGGTCGCCGTCCCCCTCCGCGTCCAGGAACTCCGCGTCGAAGGAGGCCTCCAGGTTGTACGGGAGGCTGGTGGCGGAGGCGTTGGTGAAGTAGCCCTTCCCGTCGTTCAGGTGCAGGACGTTGGGCATGGGCTTGCCGTTGGCGTCCTCCTGGGAGACGAAGAGGTCCAGGTCCTTGTCCCCGTCCACGTCGCCGGCCACCACCGCGGTGGCGCCGCCGACCATGGCCGGGAGCTGTCCGGTGGCGTCGGTGAAGCTCCCGGCGCCGTCGTTCAGCCAGAGGGAGTCCTGGCGGAGGAAGTTCGCCAGGTAGGCGTCCAGGTCGCCATCGCCGTCCAGGTCCGCCAGGGCCATGCCCAGGGTCTGGCTCTCGGGGCTGAAGACGAAGCGTCCGGGCAGGTTGGAGGAGGCGTCGGCGAAGCTCCCCTTCCCGTCGTTGAGGAAGAGCTCCTCCACGGGGTTGTCGAAGCCCGTGTTGCCGAGCATGAGGTCCAGGTCGCCATCGCCGTCCACGTCGCCCAGGGCGGCCGAGAAGGTGAAGGTCTCGTCGTTGCGCGCGATGGCCGCCCCGGCGATGAAGTGGGCAAAGCCGTCGTTGAGCATGACCTTCACAGGAAGGGGCGACCCCAGCTCGCCCTGGCCCGCGAAGACCAGGTCCTGGTCCCCGTCGCCGTCCACGTCGCCCGCCACCACGGCGGTGGTGGGGTCGCTGTCCGCCGGGAGCGCGGCCGGGTGGTCCTTGAAGTTGCCCTGGCCGTCGTTCAGGTAGATCCGGTTGGGCGAGTAGCGATTGGCCACGGCCAGGTCCAGGTCCCGGTCCCCGTCCAGGTCTGCCAGGACAGCGTCCCAGGTCTTGTCCGTATCGGAGGGGAGCCGGGTCGTGGCGTCGGCGAACTTCGCCAGCTTCGGCGCGATCACGTCGATGACCCGTTCGTCGGACACCTCCGTGGCGAGCGCCGATTCCACGTGCACCACGTAGTAGACCTTCTTGCCCGCCCCTGGGGCGATGATGCTGTTGCTGTAGGTGGCCTGGGCCGCCTTGATGTGCTTGCCCGTGGTCCCGAAGCCGCCCGCGAGCCATTCGGCGCGCGTGTGGCCCGCGGTAGCCCAGTGGACGTAGGTCCGGTCCACCGTGGTCGCGCCGGCGATGGTCCACTCGATGGTGTAGGTGGCGAGGGCCGTGACCTGGGTCGGGGCCGCCGTCACGTCGATGGTGATGGCCGGCGCCGGCGGCGTGGGAGGCGTGGGCGGAGTCGGCGGGGTCACTGGGTTGAGGATCGTGGTGGGTTTGCCCGTCGCCGGGTCGAGCTCGATGGTGCCGTTCTCGAACTCCTGCATCCGCTGTCCGGCGGCCCCGGTGCCCTCGTCGGCCGTGGGCCAGCCCAGTGGGCCCGTAACGCCCTGCTGGGCGGCATACTCGGCGAAGATGTCGCCCATGACCGCGTAGGCGGTGGTCGCGCCGCCCTTCAGGACGATGACGCTGTCCCCGCGGGCGCCGCCGCCGAAGTCCTGGACCTCGCCGGTGCCCCACGAGTGGACCTTGTCACCGAAGCCCCGGTCCTGGGGAAGCCCGAGGACCGGCTGGCCGCCGGTGCGGTGGTAGGCGTCGATGAAGGGTTGCGGGTCCGCGGCCCCATCGCCCGGCCTCACGCCATTGGGGTTGGCCGGGGGGGCAGGCGGCGTCGGCGGGGTGGTGCCCGCCGCCACGTCGATCACGAACTCCGCGGAGTAGATGTCCACCCACTGGTCGTCGCGGGCGTGGAGGACGAAGTAGACCTTCCCCGCCTGGGCAGGTGCCGTGAGCGTATTCGAGAAGCTGCCCGGGGGACCGCTCTCGATGGAACCGAATTCGATGGTGGCGATGAAACCAGCCGACCCGTCCCACTCCGCGGCCGTGTGGCTCACCGAGTCCCAGTGGACGTTGGTGTGGAGGACGTCGTTGGCCCCCGCCACGTCCCACTCCACCACGTAGGTGTCGCCCGCGTTGACAGAGGTGGGCTGGGTCTTGAGGGTGACGGAGAAGGGGGTCCCGCCCGTCACGTCGATCTCGCCCTGGGCGCTGTAGAAGTCCGTGCCCGAGGCGTCCTGCACGTGGATCACGAAGTAGACCTTCCCGCCGCTTGCGGGGGCCTGGAAGGTGTTCGAATAGCGGCCCGGGGGCCCGCTCTCGATGGTGCCGAAGTTGATCGTCAGGATGGGGCCCGCGCTCCCGTCCCACTCCGCGGGGGTATGGCTCACCATGTCGTAGTGGACGTTCATGTGGGGGAAGTCCGGGGTCCCCTGGGCGTCCCACTCGATGGTGATGTTGTCGCCGGCCGCCACGGAGGCGGGGAACGAGGCCACGGTGGCGCTGAAGCTGCCGGTCGGGCCGCCCGGGCCGCTCCCGGCGAGTTCGATGTCGATGGGCAGGGGGCTCACCGCGTCGTCACCGGTGGTCGCCTCGGTGATCACGCCCTTGGCGATGGCCGCCGCCAGCAGGATCCCCGAGGGGTCGCCTGCCTTGGGGGGAGTGGTCGGATTGAAAGTCCCGTTGGGCTCTAGGACCGGGTTCTGCCCGAGGGTGATCTCCAGGGCCTTGGAGCCCGCGGTGGGCTGGGCCACGGTGGCGCCCAGGCCCAGGGTGTCGCCGGGGACCAGGAGGGCGAAGTCGCGGTCCACGGCCCCGCGGGTGTTGACGCCGCGGTCGAAATGGAGGCGGAGGATATCGCCAGCGGTGGCGCCGCCGCTCTGGTCCACGTCCGCGTGCTCGGCGAAGGCCAGCGTGGGGACATCGCCCAGGTCCAGGGCCGTCCCGGCGGGGACCGCATCCACGCCGTTCGCGTCCTCGATAGCGTCCTTCTTCATCTGGGGGGAGAGGTCGATGCCGCTGGGGTCGCCGGCCTTGGTCCTGGCCTTGTCGAATGCCCCGGCCACGGTGAGTTTCGGAGAGACCCCGAGGGCGACGGACAGCCGGGGTCCGGACACCACCTGCGAGAGGCTGGCCCCGGCCCCGAGGTCGTCGCCGGTCACGGTCAGGGCCAGGTCGCTCACCTGGGCCCCGTTCAGCTTGACGTCCCGGCTGAACGTGAGGATCAGGGCATCGCCCTGATCCAGGCTGCCGTTCAGGTTCATGTCCGCGTACTCGGCGGACAGGATCCGCAGTCCACCCTGGGACTGGCCCTGAACCTGTCCTAGCGCGGCAGTGGCGGGCTTGACCTTGTTCTTGTCGTTGCGCCGGCCGCAGCCGGGGCCGGCCATCATGACCGCGACGACCAGGACGATTCCGATCCGGTTTCCCCAGGACATCATTGGAGCGCCCTCCGAAGACTTCCCCTGCGTGCCTCTCCCCATGGGCAACGGCGGCGCAGAATATTCACAATCGTGAAGATGTCAACAGAAAAATCGCGAAAGAGCCCCGTCGAATCGTCAAGTGCTGTCGCTACAGGTGGATTCACGCTGGAGGAATTCCACAGGGATTCCTCTACACTGTCTCGGGCGATGCGCGAGCGAGAGGTGGCGAGCGAGTCGGGGTGAATGGCGCGTCAGTACTGGCGGGTCAGCTCGTGGATGGCGGTGGCGTCTTCCAGGGAGAGGATCCGTTCACGCTCCCCCTTCAGGAAGCGGGAGATCCTTGCGAGGATGCGCAGGTAATCCTCCTGCCTCCCCTCGGGTCCAGCCACCATGAGGAGGATCTGGACCCGTTCGTCGTCCATGGAACCGTAGTCGATCCCTGGCTTCGAGATCCCTAGAGCCAGTGTATAGGAGCGCACGTGGGCCACCTTGGCATGGGGAATGGCCAGGCCGAATCCGATGCCCGTCGAGAGGAGGTCCTCCCGCTCGAGAATGGCCGCGTAGAGCCCCTCCTCGTTCCCCACCGTCTCCGCGGTCGCAATGACGTGGACCAGCTCGCGCAGGGCGGCCTTCTTCTCTGCGGCCACGAGCCAGGTGATGCGTTCCGGCGTGAGGAGCTTCGAGAGGACCGTCACGCCACGTGTGCCCCGGCACGGGCCTCGGTCAAGATCGTCTCGGCCGAGCGAACGTCTCCCGCGCTTCCGATGTAGAGGGGGCTACGGTGGTGCAGCTCCGCGGGCTCGATCCCCAGGATGGGGGTCGAGCCGTCAATGGCCGCACCTCCTGCGGATTGGGCCATGAAGGCCAGCGGGGCGCACTCGAAGAGCAACCGCAGCTTGCCCTGGGGGTTCTTCCGGTCCCCGGGATACATGAAGATCCCCCCCTTCTTCAGGGTCCGGTGGAAGTCGGCGACCAGGGAACCGATGTAGCGCAGTCCGTACGGCCGGTCCGAGGCCTTGTCCTCGGCCTTGAAGTAGTCCACGACGCGACGCTGGGCGTCGGACCAGTAGGCCCAGTTCCCCTCATTGACGGAATAGGTCTTTCCCCTGGGAGGAATGCGGATGTCCTCCTGGGACAGGTAGAACTCGCCCACCGACGGGTCCAGAGTGAACTCGTGGACGCCATGGCCATCGCTATACACCAGGATGGTGCTCGAACCATAGATGATGTATACGGCTCCGATCTGTTCCGAACCCTTTCGCAGGAGATCCTCTCGAGTCCCCACGCTCCCGAGTCCCCCCGGAGAGACCTTCCGGTGGATCCCGATGATGGTGCCTATGGAGGCGTTCGTGTCGATGTTGCTGGAGCCGTCGAGGGGATCGAAGTTCAGGGCATACTTCCCGCGGGGGTGGCGATCCGGAATGGGGATGACGCCGTCGGACTCCTCGCTGGCCATGACGCAGACCAGTCCCGTGTGGTCCAGGGCGCGGACGATGGTGTGGTGGGCGAACTCGTCCAGCTTCTGGACCTCTTCGCCCTGCACGTTGATCTTGCCCGTGAGGCCCAGGATGTCCACCAGCCCGGCCTTGCGCACCTCTCTCGTGATGATCCGGGCGGCATGGCCTATCTCGATGATGAGGCCGGTGAACTCCCCCGTGGCCGTGCTATAGCCCTTCTGCTTCTCGCGAATGAAGCGAGAAAGCGTGATACCCGACTTGGGCATGGGAACAGACGGTGTCGCCTGGGCCATGGCCTCGGTCCCTCCCTCCTTTCCGGCTAGCTACCCCGCTCGCCGACGAACCAGCCCGTCCGGTCCCGGAAGAGGACGTTGAACGTCGTGAGCGAGCCATAGCACCGAGTGACGTACTGCTGAAGGACGAGCTTGTCCTCGGTGGAGAGGCCTTCGTGCCCATTGACTTTCTGCTCGAGGACACGAAGCCGATCCCGAAGCATGATGAGCTTGCCGAAAAAGACCTCCACGGGGACCTCCTTGGCGGCCAGGGTGGAGTCCCGGGGGCGAAGGACCAGGGTGCCCCCGCGCCAACGTTCCCCGATTTCCTCCTCCCCCTCGCGCTCCAGCTCGCGTAGGACCTCCCGGAAGGCCTGCTTGACCATCTCCAGGGCGGGATCCGCGGGGAGCCTGTGGTGGTAGGGAGCCGGGGCCTCGGACTTCACCTCGGTCGCGGCCTGAACCTGCACCGGCTTGGGGTGGTCCTCCGGATGGGCGGACCGGACGGAGGTCGCCGAGGCCTCGAACTCGGCGAAGATCCGGCAGTCCCGATAGCGGTCGTAGCAGTACTTGTAGGCCAGGTCTATTCCTTCCTGGGAATCCTGCTGGAGGAAGCAGCGTTCGTCATTTCGGTGGATATAGGGACACGCCATGGCGGGTCGCCCACTATACTGAGCCCCCCCCCACGGTCAACGAAATTGTCCTTCGCGGGTGCCCTGGGCTTGCGTGTCGGCTTGCGCGACACGGTGTCGAATTCGAAGGGTCGTCAGGAAGTCCGAGCGTCCCTCCCCTCCCCTCGAAGCGCCGGGGCAGCGCGGAAGGTTCACAATTGTGAAACACGGTACGAAGCTTGCTGATAGCCTTCCGGACGCCCTGCATGCGGCGTCATGGCCTGGATCGAGAGAACTCATGGCGATCCATGGCCTTGACCGTTGGCGGGGCTTCCGGGGCGGATTCGACTTCCGCAGGGATCCCTGTGCATTTCTCGCACACGGGGTGTTCGGTCGGCGGACGGATCTGTCGGGAGGATCACGGTGCGGATTCGCCTGATTCGAGGGCTCCTAACCGGTCTGACGCTCACCGCCTCCCTCACCGGGTGCGGCGTCCAGGTAGGGAAGGACAAGAAGGGCGGCGCGGCACCCACGGGGAATTCGCTGGTGGCCCCGGGGTCCACGACCGGCTACGCCCTGGGCGAGGCCCTCCACGACCTGGTGCGAGATGAGCTGGCGAAGTCTACCGACCCCGCCGCCCCCGCGAAGCTGGCCACGTGGAATGTCAGTCGGGCCGACTTCATCCAGGCCGTAGAGCACGCCCTCCCCACCACCGCAACGCGCAACCTGCTTGGGATGGTGAATTCGATCCTCCCCCTGGTGGACGACGGGACCATCCCCGGCATGGTGGGCGACGTGGCGGGGATCCTGGAACTGGCGGTGGACGAGCCGGGCAAGGACACCCTCGACGCCCTGGTCAAGCTCTCGACCAGTCGCAGCCCCCTCGATCGCCGGACGGTCGTGGCCCTGGCGGGGAGGCTCCTGGCCTACGCAGAGACGGAGAGTCTCTTCCGCGCGACGGCGGAGCTGGTGCGCACCCATGACGGGGTGGACGAGCTGGGACGCCCCAACGGGGAGCGCGACCTGGTGACCGAGTTCCTCGCATTCGCCTCTCGGAAGCTCCGGGCCACGAAGAATCCCGCGGCCTCCGTCCCCGGGCGCACCGAGCTGGCCGACGTCCTCCTGGAGACGGCCACTGTCCGGGGCGCCACCTCCACCGCGGCGGCTTGGGCCGTGCACGCCGACCCGGCGGGCAATCCCCTGGTTCGCACCGACCCGGCCACCGGTACCCTCTATGCCCCGTTCGTGGACGCCAATCGGGACGGGGTCGCCGACGCGGACTCGGAGGGTCGTCCCCTGGACGCCCTGGGCCAGAGCATAGACGTGCCTGCCTTCGGACGCGGCGGAGCCAGGGACCTGGAGGGCCGGGCCCTGGCGCCGGACGGGAGGCTGCTCTACGACTACTTCGACGCGAAGCAGACCGCCCTGGCTCACCTGCTGGCCCTGGCGGGCGATGGCTTCCGGGACAACGTGAACGGTGACGCCCTGGCCCTGGCGGACGCCCTGCTGGGACCCCGTGGACTCAGGGACAACGGGACCCCGTTCGACCCCACGGACGACTTCCTCGGCTACGCCCCCGACGGTCCCGTGGCGGACGTGCTCTATGCCAACCTGGAGGTGGCCAAGATCCCGGAGGCCGCCAAGCTCCTGAAGGCGGTCTCGGCCCTCCTGGAGAGCGACCCCGCCCGCGCGGAGCGCCTCCTGGTGCAACTCGTGGACGCCATGGAAACCGCCAGCAAGGCCGCCTCGAACCAGTCCTCCGGGCGTGCCCTCCGGGCCCTCCTGGACGACCTCCAGCCCCTCTTGGACGAGGTCTTCGAGACCCAGGGCAGCGGCTCCGCGTCCACGGCTCGGGTGATCCTGGACGTCTTCTCGAAGGAGATCACCCGCCTGCGTAGCCTCCCGCGCTCCTTCGCGGCCCTGATGAAGTACAGCGACTACAAGAACCGGCTCGTCGTGCGCCCTGGCGAGCAGTCCACCATGGAGAAGGTGCTGGACCTCATGGAGGAGTCCAGCCACTGCAACGCCCCCTTCCTGGGGAACCTGGCCGAGTTCTACCTCGACCTGATGGCGGGCAACGAGAGGCGCATCCTCGGGATCAAGCTCTCCATCAAGACGGTCAATGGCCTGATGAGCAATTCCTTCCTGAGGAACCTCCTCTGCTCGCACATCTCGGCCGGCAATGTCCCCGCCCTCCAGGCCTTCTACGATAGCGGGGCCCTGGACGCCTTCACGCCCATCGTCAAGGCCTTCAGCGACCGCGGCGAGACCCGGCGCCTCCTGGGCATCATGCTCGTCCTGCGGAAGCACTATCCCATGGCCATGCGCCCCCTGGAGCCGACCAACGTGGCGGTCCTGGAGAGCGGCGCCGTGGAGAGGCTGTTCGACGTCATCAAGGACACGAACTCCATCGCGGTCCCCGGGACGGGCGAGGTCGTGGCGGACGTCCTGGCCGACGGCCTGGCCCGCCTGGTGGACGACGACCGCGTAGTGCTGGACCGGGTGGGACGCCGGGAGAGGACCCTGCTCCACCTGGCCCTGGCCGCGACGGAGGGGCTCACGACGAAGGTGGACGCCACAGGCCAGCGGCCCCGCTTCGACCGGTTGCTCAAGAACCTCGGCAAGCCCGTCACCGAGCGAGTCGTCAATGTGAACGGCACCCCGTTCAATCCGGCGGATGACTACCAGGAGCTGAAGAACCCCTACCTCATTCCCTTCGCGGCGAAGCTCCTCAAGTACGTCGCGGACCAGATGGAGCCGGACCCGACGCTCCGCGTCCAGGCCCTGGCCGATGCGCAGCGCCAGATCCCCACGGACCTGGGGGGGAAGGACCTGGCCACGGGGCTCGACCTGCTCCTGGAACTGGAACGCGCTCCGGCCCGGGACGAGGTGCAGCGTGCCCTCATCGTGATCTTCACCCCCCACCCCAGCCCCCAGATGGACGTGCACGGGGCCCTGGTGGGGCTCCTGGCAGGCGTGCTCCAGACCCGTTCCGACGGCGTGGCCCAGGCCCAGGTGGCGCGCTTCCTGGGGAAGGCCCTGGACCCCGCCCTGGGCCACTCCCGCGGCCTGGTGCGCGGGTTCCTCAAGGTGGCGACCCGCGACCAGGGCTCCTCGCTGCACCTGATCCTGGCGCGGTCCTTCGACCAGGGCCCCTTCGGCAACCAGGAGGCCCCGGCGGAGACGATCCTGCGCATCCTGGACGAGATGAAGGCGGCCGGACAGGCGGCCACGGGTGGCGGACCGCTGACCACCGCCGGCCTGGAGAGGGACCTGAGGGACCTGGTGCGCACGCTCCGGGACCCTGTGGGGCCGGTGCAGCGGGCCTTCGACCAGATCCGCCAGCGGCGTCGCTAGCGGTGGTTCGACCGACGCCTCGGGGAGGTGTGGGCGTCGTGGGGAGTGCGTGAGGGTTTGACCCCCTCCGGAGCAGCTACCGGCAGTGGCACCAGCCGGTAGACGCAGCGCCTCGACCCATCCATGATGTATTCGGTCCGATCCACGTGGACCGCGTCGCCCAGGAGCCCCTGGAACAGGGCCATCTCCCCGCCGCAGAGTCCGCGGTGGCTGTGGGCCGCCTCGAAGACCGGGCAGTGGTTCTCCGTGATCTCGAAGCTGCCGTCCTCCCGATGAGCCCACTGTGCCATGTAGCCCGCCTCCTGGAGGGCGCCAGCCAGGCGCGCGACTCTCTCCTCCAGCAGGGCCCCTGGCCCCGGAATGCGTTCCCGGAAGGAGGCTAGGCAGCGGCGCGTGTGCTCGGCCGTGATCTGGTCCACGCCCTCTCGACCGAAGCAGTCCTTGGCCGCGTCCATCAGACTGACGCTCAGGGGACCATGCGCATTGGGGAATCGCCCGCTGGCCTGCGCCCCCAGTCCCCAGACCCGCGCGGGCCTCCCCACTCGGCGCCTCTCCTCCTTGAAGGCGACCAGACCTTCGTTCTCGAGGAGATAGAGGTGCTGACGCACGGCCATGGGGGTGATGCCCAGGGTACATGCAAGGTCCGTGGCAGTCTGGGGACCCTGGGTCTTCAGTTCGTCCAGGATCCGATCCCTCGTCGGGGTACGCGCCACAGAGCCCATCTCGCGGCATGATAGGGCCATCGGCGCGAGGCGGCAAGGGAGTTTCGCAAGGCTCCGCTATCGTAGCCCCGTGTGGGTCCCGTGGGGCCGGCGGCGTTGGTAAAGAGCCACCATGCCCCCTACCGATAATGAGGATCGAGGAAGGGAAAGGGGCACCCGGTGCTCCTCTGTACGGGAAGGAAGCCGATGAACCCGCCGAGCCGGAAGCAAGGGCCCCGGAGGCCGGCCCCTTTGTCGGAAGAGCGCCTCGAGAGGGTGAGACGCCTGAAGGAGGAGATCGCCGACGAACGCTATCCCGTGAGGGAGAACTTCGAGGCGATCTTCGAGGACCTGATCGGAGACGTCCTGCGCGGCTCGAGCTAGCCGCGTTCGACCTTCAGCGCGCCGCCAGGCCCAGCGCCTTCAGGGGAAGCCAGAGGGCCAGGTTCAGTCCCAGGCCCAGCAGGCTGAAGACGATCCCGATGGACGAGACGAAGGCCATGGCCCTGCATCCCGCCAGCAGATAGCGGGTAGCCCAGTCCATGGGGACCTCCAGGTGGACGAGCCCCCACACGGCCGCCGCCAGCACCGCTAGCACCGGGACGAAGGCCCCGAAGAAGTGCTTGAGGTCGGGCTTCGACGGGGCCGCGTGGGAGCCGATGGACATGGCGAGAAAGAAGAAGGTCCATGTCCTCCAGTCCCTCCACGCCTGCTCGCCCACCACCCGGCCCCAGAGGTGCGTCAGGTAGTCCACGTAGGTCGCCCCGTGGGCCCTGGCCACCTCGACCGCCGAGGAAACGTCGGATATCCCGACGACCTGGAACGGCTGCCCGAAACCGGCCAGGAATTCGGGGAACACGAACCTCGCCAGAAGGTAGAGGACCAGGGTGTTCCCGAAGATGGGGGCCACGGAGATGATGGCCGTGGCGACCCGACCCGCCTGGTCGTGGGTCACCCATCCCAGAGTGCCATCCGGCTGGGGCGAGAAGAGCTTCCATTCCCGGATGGGCGTCCGCGTGAGGAGGCAACCCGTGGCGTGGCTCGATTCGTGGACGGCGGTCCCCAGGACGGCATTGAGCATGTACCACCGGCGGTGGATACGCATCTGCATCCGCGCGAGGGATACGCACAGGATGTAGAGGAGCGCAAACTGGACGACTATGGTGACCGCGGCGACGGCCAGGATGTTCATCTTGGCACTTATATCAGAACGGCCAGAAGCGGTCGAAGAGCTTGGCGAAGAATCCTCGCTTGTTGGCATCGGCGATGGGGCCGGTCTCCTCGGTCTTGACCTTCAAGTGGGAGACCTTCTCCGAGTTCACCGTGTCGGTCTTCGGGTCCACATGAGCTGGATTCACGACCCCGGTCAGGGTGATCCGCTCCTCGTCCTCATCGATGATGACCTCCTTGGACGCCTCCAGGACCAGGAAGCCGTTGGGGAGGACGTCCACCACCGTGGCCGTGATGTCGACCTTGAATCCCTTGCGCTTGGTCATGGTGCCGCTGCCGGTTTGCTCTCTTCCGCTCTCCAGGTCGAAGCCCGGCGCGTCCTCGGCCGCGTTGGTGAGGTTGAGGGTCTTGGTGAGGCGCAGGAACTCGCTCAGCTTAGCCTTGTAGCTCGATTCCTTCACGGTCTTGGTGCTGGTGGTGTTCTTGGCGTCGGTGGACTCGTCGACGATGATGATGATGTGGTCCTGGGCGCGGTACTTCTTGACCTCGGGAGGGCGGTCGTCGTAGGGCGAGGCGTCCGGGTCGGCCTGGCGGTTCCAGAGGGACTGGGCCGAGACGGGGCCAGGGACGGCGAGAAGCGCGAGGGCCAGGGCACAGTGGCGCATGAGCGTCCTCCGAGGGTCCTGGAGATCGGGCGCAGTCAATTCATGTGCCGCCACTCCCGAGTGGCCTCCGTGCGACCTGCGGCCATGACACCAGCCGGAGGGCCGCAATTTCAGCCCGATGCGGCAGGACTGGAGCCGCCGAGTGGGGTCGGATCGCTGTAGCTGACGCACGTTCGCTCGTTACGACCATCCTCCGGAGTTCCGGGGGATGGATCGGGACGCCGTCCGGATTCTAAGGGGCCAGTCCATGGGAAGTTGGTGCGCGGCGGCCTGAGCCGGGACCATGGATCTACCTCGAGGACAGGCCCTCGCGCGGGGAGTGGACTCCCATTTCCCCTCCTCTCGGGGATGCCATGTCGTTGGACCAGTGGCTAGAGATGTAGGATTCACGCTGGTCTACGGCCATATCGACCTGGAAAGCTCGCACTGAGGCTTAGAGACGGGTGGTGCCTCCGGCATCCCCTCGTGAACCCACCATCGCCGCTTGGGGTGTTGCCCGGGGATGGATACCCGCGTGGAACGCCCTTGCAGAGTGCCGCTCGGTGTATAGAATCCGCCCCGTCGAGCGAAGTTGGTTCGACGGAGTCGTGGCCGAGACGTCCTCTGGATCGGCTCCGGTCGGGAATGACGACGACTTGTGGAGGTGGTTGCGCGGCGGCGACGCAGGCGGGCCACCGAGGCGAATCCATAAGCCAGGGTCGGGTCCTTCCCTCGCGGTCCAGTGGAAACGGAGGCCGAAACCTCACGAGAGCGGGGCCACCCCGGGAGGGTGTGGTCCGGCGCGTGCGCGAGGCAAACCCCTGGAGCGCC
>JACQVX010000202.1 GCA_016209495.1 Planctomycetota bacterium | reverse complement strand
CGAAGCGCTGGGGGTCGCTCACCTCCTTGAGGAGGATGCGGGCCCCCACGCCCTGGCGGTCGAAGGCCTCCCGGCTGGCGCGGATGTTCCCCTCGATGACGTTGTCCCCGAGGATGACGCAGACGGGCCCGTCGTCGGCGAAGTGCTCCGCCAGCCTCAGGGCGTCGGCGATGCCGCCCTCCCCCTCCTGGTAGGTGTAGTTCAGGTGCTTGAGGCCGAACTCGGCCCCGTTGCCCAGGAGCCGCAGGAAGTCCCCTGCGTGCGGTCCGCCGGTGACCAGGAGGATGTCGTGGATGCCCGCGTGGATCAGGGCCTGGAGGGGGTAATAGACCATGGGCTTGTCGTAGACCGGCAGGAGGTGCTTGTTGGTGATCTTGGTGAGGGGCGCCAGGCGGGTGCCCAGTCCCCCGGCGAGGATGACGCCCTTCATGGGGCTGCCCTCCGGAAGTGCTCGATGACCCGGTCCAGGATCCGGTCCAGGTCGTGGGTGGGCCGGTAGCCGATGAGGTCCCGGACCTTCCGCAGGTCGGGGACCCGGCGCTGCATGTCCTCGAAGCCGGCCTCGTAGGCCTCCTCGTACGGGACGTGCACGATGGGGACCGGACAGCCCGTGCGCCGGCGGACGCGTTCCGCGAGCCCGTTGATGGTCACCTCCTCGTCATTGCCCACGTTGAAGACCTGGCCCACGGCCCCCTCGTGCACCGCCAGGGCGGCCAGGGCGCCCACCACGTCCCCCACGTAACCGAAGCAGCGGGACTGCTCCCCGTCGCCGTAAACGGTGATGGGCCCGCCCGCGAGGGCCTGCTGGACGAACCGGGGGACCACCATCCCGTAGCGGCCCACCTGCCGCGGGCCCACGGTGTTGAAGAGCCGGACCACGGTAGTGGGGAGCCGCCGCTCCTTCCAGTAGGAGAGGGCCAGGAACTCGTCGATGGCCTTGGAGCAGGCGTAGGACCAGCGCCCCTTGGTGGTGGGACCCAGCACCAGGTCGTCGTCCTCGGAGAAGGGGACCTTGGCCGTCTTGCCGTAGACCTCGCTGGTGGAGGCCAGGACGACCCTCTTGCCCTTCTTGGCCGCCAGGCGCAGGACCCGCTCGGTCCCGGTGATGTTGGTCTCTATGGTCCGCACCGGGCTCTCCACGATGAGCCGCACCCCCACGGCCGCGGCCAGGTGGAAGACCACGTCGGCCCCGTCCACCAGCTCGGCGAGGAGGGGCTCGTCCTCGATGCCGGCAATGGAGTAGCGGAAGCCGGCGCGGCCCTTCAGGTGCTCGATGTTCGCGATGCTGCCGGTGGAGAGGTCGTCGATCACGCGGACCGCCTCGCCCTGCTCCAGGAGCCGCTCGGCCAGGTGGCTCCCGATGAAGCCCGCGCCGCCGGTGATCAGGGCCTTCAGGACGGCACCCCCCGGGCCCTCCGCGTGGGCGTCGGGTTGGGGGCACGGCTGGCCGTCGTGTCCCTGGCGTCGCCGGCATGGTAGTCCTGCAGGGGCCGCACCCCCAGGGGGCCCCGGCGGAGGGCCTCGATGCCGCTCACCACCACCTGGGCGGCCGAGAGGGTGGTGATGCAGGGGACGCGGCGCTCCACCGCCAGGGCACGGATCCGCCGCTCGTCCGCCCGGGTCTCCGGGCCACCGGGGGTGTTGATGACGAGGGCCACCTCCCCGTTCCGGATCACGTCCAGGGGGTTGGGGCGCCCCTCGTGGACCTTGGCCACGGCGCGCACGGGGCGCACGCCGTGGCGCTCCAGGAACGCGGCGGTCCCCCGCGTGGCCACGAGCTCGAAGCCCAGGGCCGAGAGGCGGTGCGCCACGAACAGGACGTCCCGCTTGTCGTCGTCGCGCACCGTCACCAGGACAGCCCCGCGGGTGGGCAGGCCCTCCGAGGCCCCCGCCTGGGCCTTGGCGAAGGCGGTGGGGAAGTCGTCGGCCAGGCCCATGACCTCGCCGGTGGAGCGCATCTCGGGTCCCAGGAGGATGTCCACGCCGGGGAAACGGCCGAAGGGGAAGACGCTCTTCTTCACCGCCACGTGGGCCGGGGGCCGGGGTTCCCGGACCCCCTGGGAACGGAGGCTCCTGCCCATCATGACCCGGGTCGCGATGCGCGCGAGGTCCAGCCCCACGGCCTTGGAGACGAAGGGCACGGTGCGGGAGGCCCGAGGGTTCACCTCCAGGACGTAGACCGTCTCGTCCTGGACCGCGAACTGGACGTTCATGAGGCCCTTCACCTCCAGGGCGAGGGCCAGGGCGGTCGTATGGCGGCGGATGGCGGCCAGGGACCTCTCGTCCAGGGTGTAGGGCGGTATGGCGCAGGAGGCGTCGCCCGAGTGGATCCCCGCCTCCTCGATGTGCTCCAGGATGCCCCCCACCACCACCTCGGTCCCGTCCGCCACGCAGTCGACGTCCACCTCGATGGCGTCGTCCAGGAAGCGGTCCACCAGGATGGGGCGCCCCGGGGCGACTCCGGAGGCCAGGTCCATGTATCGCGCGAGCTGGGCCTCGTCGTAGCAGATCTCCATGGCGCGCCCCCCCAGGACGAACGAAGGCCGCACCATGACGGGGTAGCCGACACGGGCGGCCACGGACCGCGCCCCATCCGCGTCCAGGGCGGTCCCGCTGGCGGGGGCCCTGAGGTCCAGTTCCTCCAGGAGGCGGGCGAACAGCCCCCGGTCCTCCGCCCTCTCGATGCTGTCCACGGAGGTCCCCACGATGGGCAGGCCCGCGTCCTGGAGGCCCCGGGCGAGGTTGAGCGGGGTCTGGCCCCCGAACTGGACTATGACCCCCACGGGCCGCACCCGCTCGCAGACGTGGACCACGTCCTCGTGGGTGAGGGGCTCGAAGAAGAGCAGGTCGCTGGTGTCGTAGTCGGTGGAGACGGTCTCCGGGTTGGAGTTCAC
Source organism: Planctomycetota bacterium (assembly GCA_016209495.1). Classification (GTDB taxonomy): domain Bacteria; phylum Planctomycetota; class JACQVX01; order JACQVX01; family JACQVX01; genus JACQVX01. The sequence goes on along the minus strand of JACQVX010000202.1, from coordinate 895 downwards.
CATGACCGCGCGGTAGCCCGCCTCCCTCAGGGCGAACGCGGCCTGGCAGCAGCAGTAGTCGAACTCGATGCCCTGGCCGATGCGGTTGGGGCCCCCGCCCAGGATGACCACGTGGGGCCCGCCGTCGGTGCGCACCTCGCACTCGCTCTCGTAGGTGGAATAGTAGTAGGGGGTGCGGGCCTCGAACTCGGCGGCGCAGGTGTCCACCATCTTGTAGGTCGGGACCACCCCGCGCCGGGCGCGCTCGTCGCGGACCTGGTCGCTGGAGGCGCCCCAGAGGCGACCGAGCTGGACGTCGCTGTAGCCGCGGCGCTTCGCCTCGCGGAGGAGGCCCTCCGGGACGGCCTGGAGCCCGCCGGCGGAGGCGAGCTGCCGCTCGAAGGCCACCAGGTCGGCCACCTGGTCCAGGAACCACGGGTCCATGCGCGTCAGCTCCGCGACCTGGCGGACCTCCCACCCGCGCTCCAGGGCCGCGCGGATGGCGAGGAGGCGGTCGGCGTTGGGGGTGAAGAGCCTCCGCCGGAGCTCCTGGTCCGTGGGGGAGGGAGGGGGGAGGGGGCCGTGCGGCGGTTCCAGGCCGGCGAGGCCCACCTCCAGGCCGCGGAGGGCCTTCTGCAGGGCCTCCTGGAAGCTGCGGCCTATGGCCATGGTCTCCCCTACCGACTTCATGGAGGTGGTGAGGGTGGCGTCCGCCTCGGGGAACTTCTCGAAGGCGAAGCGCGGGGCCTTCACCACCACGTAGTCGATGCTGGGCTCGAAGGAGGCCGGCGTCTCGCGGGTGATGTCGTTGGGGATCTCGTCCAGGGTGTAGCCCACCGCCAGCTTCGCGGCGATCTTGGCGATGGGGAAGCCCGTGGCCTTCGAGGCCAGGGCGGAGGAGCGGGAGACCCGGGGG
>JACQVX010000194.1 GCA_016209495.1 Planctomycetota bacterium | reverse complement strand
GGTCGCGGAGGCGCAACGTGCCGAGGACACCGTCGCCGCTCCGCCGCCCGCGGCCCCTGGCTCTTCTCCCGCCCTGTCCGTCGCCCCCGTGGTGGATCCGATCCGGCCCCCGGAGGAGGGCCGGAAGGTGGGCAGCGCCATGGCCCGCCTCAAGGCCCTCAAGAAGGGCGGCGGGGACCGGGGGGGCTAGCGGTCCCGGAGCCACTCCCATCGGGGCGAAGTCCCGTCGGGACGTAGCTTCGTGGGCTCGTGGTCGTGATCGCGTGCGTGTGCGCCGGCGTGGTCGCGGTCGTAGACGTGGGCGTTGCCGGAAACCCTGGCCTACTCCCGGTAGTCCACCGGCCGCACTCGATCCGGCGGGATGGGGCCATAGGGGACGCCGTCGTCCGGCGAGGCCTCCTCGCTCGCCTCCGCCGCCACGCGGGCGGCGTCCTCCCGGGCCACCGAGAGGCGCTCGTATCGGGGGTAGCCCTCGACGAGCCGGGCGAAGTCGCGGGCCGCGCCCTCCAGGTCCTTCATTCCCCACCGTGCGCAGGCCCGCTGGTGGAGGGCATAGGGGACGAGCGGGCACTCCGGGTGGCGATCGAGTATGAGGCTCAGGTAGTCCACGGCGTGGGCGAACTTCCTCTGGCGATAGTAGGACGTGGCGATCTCGAAGGTGGCCCGGAGCGGGTCGCCCGCGCCGAGGCTGACCGGGACCGCCATGCCCCCCGGCCCGTCGCCCTCGGCCACGTCCCCGCCCCGCGCCACCGTGGCCATGTCCCGGGCGTACCAGCCCACGGCCCCCGCGAGGACGGCCGCCGCCACCGCGGCGATCCACCCCGAGCGGGGCGCCGCCCCGCCCGCCGCCACCTCGGCGGCTACCTGGGAGGCCGCACCCCGGGCGGCGAAGAGGACCCGCTTCGACGCGGTGGCCGAGGGCTCGACCGGCGGCAGGCCCGCGAACGCCGCCCGGGTGGCCTCGTAGCTCCCCGCCCTGGCGCGACACCCCGCGCACCCCTCCAGGTGCAGCGCGATGGAGGCCCGGCGCCGGCCCGGCAGCTCGCCGTACACGTAGTCCAGAAGGAGCGCGTCCACCCTGCGACAGTCCATGGCCCTTGTCAGCCTCCGGCCGCCCTCCGCCTACCGGCGGCGGAGCCACGGTCCTCCAGGTATCGGCGCAGCTTCTCCAGGGCGTAGCGCATGCGGCTCTTCGCCGTGTTCCGGGTGCACCCCACCACGCGAGCGATGTCCTGGAAGGCCAGCCCCGCGTGCTCGCGCAGGAGGAACACCTCCCTCTGCTCCGGGGCCAGGAGCGACACGCCCCCTTCCAGGACCTCCACGAGCTCCCGGCGCGCCAGGACCTCGTCCACGGGCTCCGCCGGGTCGGGGACCGACTCCGCCGCGGAGCCGAACCGCGCCCCACCGCCGGGCCCGCCCTCGGTGGGGATGGCGTCCTGCACGCGCTTGCGGCGCAGGTCGTCGATGCAGACGTTGCGGGTGATGCGGAAGAGCCAGGTGGTGAACTTGGAATCGTGCCGGAAGGACCCGATGCCCCTCACCACCTTCAGGAAGACCTCCTGGAACAGGTCGTCGGCCCGCGGCGAATTCCCCAGGAATCGATAGATGAAGTTGTAGACCGAGCGCTGGTGACGGCGCAGGAGCTCCTCGAAGGCCGCCACCTCACCCTCCTGGTAGCGGGCGGCGAGCTCCTCGTCCGTGGCCTGCGCGACGCTCAAGCTCCTCCGATCCCTCCCTCGCGGACGGGGCCACCGCCCCCGTCCCGCCCACCCCGTTGGACGTTTGTTGCGGCCGGCGGGTCTGGCCGCAGGCCCCCGGAGGCGTCTCCGGCGGCGCCCCGGACGCGCTCCAGCCAGTGCCGCCGCCAGGGCTGCCGGCCACGCCGGCGGGCGAAGAAGCGCGCCACGAGCCTGCGCCGGTGGCGCTCCACGCGCCAGAGGAGGCGACGGAGCCGCGGTCGGAGGTGGGGGGAGCGCGCCCCCGGTCCAAGGTAGGCGAGGAGGAAGCGCAGGCGCATGGGGCGCGAGAGGAAGGCCTGCGCGTACTTGTCCAGGCAGGCCAGGTCGTAGGCCCGCCACCGCTCCAGACCCCAGCGGGTCAGGGGGTATCCCCCCTTCCGGCAATCCAGCAGGGCGAACTCGGTGGGGGCGAGGTCGCCCTCGCGGACGAGGACATTGCGGAAGTAGAGGTCCCGGTGGACCCAGCCCGCTCGGTGCAGCCGGCGCACGAGGAGCGCCAGGGCCTCCACGGATCGCGCCGCCTCCTCGCGGCGCGCGAGCAGGGCCTCCAGGTCGCCGTTCAGGCAGAGCTGTTCGAGGTTGCACCACCCGGACATCCATTCCGTGCCCAGGAATTGTTCCCGCACGAGCCCGAATCGCCGACGGACCCCGCAGACAGCGGGTCGCGGGGCGTGGACCCCCAGGGCCCGGAGGATCGCCAGGTTCTCGAACTCCCGCGCGCACCCGGCGCGCACGAAGGGGATCAGGGCCGGGAGGGCCCGGAGGGTCCGGTACAGGCCCTCGAAGCGCCGCGCCTTGAAGTGGAAGCGCCGGGGCGCCCCGTCCACCGGGAAGACGTGGCGCCCCTCGCCCCCGACCCCCACGCCCTCGATGCAGGCGTCCCGGACCTGGTGGTAGCGCGTCCAGCCCCTCTCCCGGACGACGGGGGCGAAGGCCTCGCCCACCAGGAGGGTGTCTCCCATCAGGCGCCACCGCCGTCGGAGCGGACCCGCTCGAGGACCACGAACCGCTGCTCGGAGACCAGGGGCGCGGAACCCCAGGTCGCCACGGCCCGCAGGCCCGCGCGCCGGGCGTCCTCCAGGAACTCGGAGCGGCGGATGGCGACCCGCCGGCTGGGACGGCCGCCCAGGAGCGAACGCACCCGGCGCCGCAGGGCCTGCAGGCTGAACCGGTCGAAGTAGCTGGCGAGGACGAAGCGGCGGCTGACCCGGGCCGCCTCGCGGAGGATGCCTACGCGGACCACGGGGTCCGCGACGTGGTGCAGGAGCCGCACCGTGCAGACCAGGTCCACGGAGGCGTCGGCCACCGGCAGTCGCTCCGCGTCCCCCACGAACTGGCCGCGCGCCCTCCCGGCGGCCGCCTCCCGGGCGCGGGCCACCATCTCGTGGGCGATGTCCGACTGGAACACCCGGCGCCCGTCGCCCCCCCCCGACAGCAGGGCCTCCAGGAACCGCCCCGCCCCGCAGGGTACGTCCAGGATCGAGGCGAGCGGCGACAGTCGCCCCAGCAGCCGGGCCACCCCCCTCCGCTCCCGCCGGTCCACGCGGCGACCCCATACCCCATCCCAGCGCCCCGTGGCGTAGTACTCGGCGTAGTCCTCTCCGCGATACTTGTGCTTGGCGTGGTAGTCGGCCATGGCGATGGGGCGAGGCCTCCATTCAGCGCGCCCCTCCCCCCCGAGCCCTCACACGAACGTGAGGGCCGCCTGCTGCTCCGTCGGGTGGATGGCCACCACCTCGGAGCCCAGGATGTCCAGGACCCGCTGGATCTTGTCCGGCACGGAGCTGAGCCGGAGCCCGCCGCCCTTCTGGGCCAGGGCCTGGGTCTTCTCCACCAGGACCCCCAGCCCCGCGCTGGAGATGTAGTCCAGACCCTCGAAGCTGATCACGAGGCGGACCTTCCCCTCGTCGGCCAGCCGCGCCAGGGTCTCGTCGAAGCGCGGGAAGGTGTAGCTGTCCAGGCTCCCCGAGACCCGCACCACCGTCACCGGGCGGTCCTCGGGGAGCAGCTCCCGGTTGCCCGAGAAGGGGCGCACCTGGATGTCGCAGCGGGCCTCCGGGATCACCGGCGCCAGGTCGATGGAGCTGGGCCTCTGGATGGCCGTCTCGAGCATCCGCTCGTACTCGGCCGCCTGCCCCCGGCCCTTGCCCCCGGAGGGGACTCCCAGGCCATGGATGGCCTGGACCACCTTCGCATAGTCCGACTCGTAATCCCGATTCTTCTTCTTCGCGACGCCGTCCCTCGCCTGCCCGGAGCGTCCGCTCTCCTTCTGCTTGCGGACGATCTCCTTCACCTTCTCGAAGGTCGTCTTGTCTGGCCCCGGGGTAGGAGGGGCGGACACCGGCACGGCCCCAGACTGGCGGGCCTTGATTCGCTCGTGGGCGGCCCGCGTCAGCTCCACCTGGCGTTCCGTGATCAGGCCCCGTTCGGAGAGGAGATCCATGAGTCGGATGATCCGGAGCTTCGTCCGGAAGGTCCGCTCCTGCTCGGCCAGGATGGGGTCCAGCCGCCCCTTCTCCACGAAGCCGTTCTTCGCGATGATCTGCGAGAGGATGACGTCCTCTCGGCGCGCCTCCACGTAGGCCTGTATGCTGAGCACCTGCTCGAGCTGCTGCTGATTCATGTAGCCCTTCTCGAGCAGGATCACCCCCAGTGCCATGCGCAGGCCCTCGCGCGCGCGCTCTGCCTGGAGGGCGAGGCACTCCTCGATCTGCTCCGTGCTCACGATCCGGTTCTGGACCGCGATCTCGCGGAAGGTCACCGACTGGGAACTCACGCCATCCCCCATCCCGGCGACGACCGGCTAGAGGTACTTGAACGACATGAGGGCCGCCTTCTCCGTGTCGAAGTGCTTGACCCTCTCGGTGTATCCCAGCACGTCCATGACGGCCCGGATCCGGTCCGGCACGCAGGCCAGCCGGAGGTCCCCTCCCAGGTCACGGGCGCGCTTGTTCGACGCGATGAGCACCCCCAGACCGCTGGACGAGATGTACTGGAGCTGGGCCATGGAGATGACCAGGTGTCCCTGGCCTCCCTCGATGAGGTCGTTCAGGGTGCGCTCCAGGACCGGGAAGCTCTGCAGGTCCAGGGACCCCGCGACGCGGATCACGTGGACGACCCACTCGGCCTCCGAGACGTTCGTCCCCACGCGCTCCTGCACGACCTCCACCAGGAAGCGCCCCCCCGCCCCCGCGGCCAGGCCGGAGGCCGAGGAGCGCCGATCGGGGCGTCGCGCCGTCTCCTGCACGGACTCGGAGGAGGCCGTCGCCGGCAGGGACGCGGCCGTGGCGGACGGGGTGAGACGCTCGCTGGCACGGGAGACGGCGTGGGACTGGGACGGGGTCATGAGGCCTCGTTGCACGAGGATCTCCCCGAGCCGGAGGATGGCCGCCCCCTCGCGATGGGCACGCTCCTGCTCGGCCAGCCCTTGCTCCACCTGCTCCTGGGTGGCGAGTCCGTTCTTCACGGCGATCCTGCCGAAGAGGACGTCCTCTCGCCGGGCGCTGTCGTAGGCTTGCACCGGAGCGGTCCTCGACTCCACTCCCTCCCCGGGGACGCAGCCCGGGGCCCGCGCGGCCTGGGGGGGGTATCCAATGAACGGCGGGGATAGTACGGGCACATCGGGGGGAAGTCAACCGGAGGCAGGCCGCGACGCGGCGCGGCCCTCCCGCTCCCGCAGCACGGCCAGCGAACGCCGCGCCAGCTCCGGCGCGGCGTGGGAGTGGCGCCCCAGCTCCACGTTCACCAGGCCCCGATATCGCACCTCCCGGAGCGCCTCCAGGGCGCCGCCCAGGTCCAGGTCCCCCTCCCCCAGGGGGAGGTGCTCGTGGCGGCGGCCGCGGATGTCCTCGACGTGCACGCTGGCCAGGGCCGCGCCCCAGACCCTCACGCACTCCGCCACGGAGACCGCCTCCAGACACTGGCAGTGGCCCAGGTCCAGGGTGAGGCGCAGCCCCTCCCCCACCTCCCTGCGAAGCCGGCCGTAGCCGGCCAGGCTGTCGAGCAGCATCCCGGGCTCCGGCTCCAGGGCCAGGGTCACGCCCCGCTCGGTGGCGGCGGCCAGGAGGCGGCAGGTGGCCTCGGCCAGGCGATCCCAGGCCGCGCCCTCGTCCTGGCCCGGCTCCAGGGCGCCGGACCAGAAGGAGACCGCCTCGGCCCCCAGGCAGCCCGCGGCCTCGATGGCCTGGCGGATGAAGGTCTCGCGGCGCGAGGCCCCCTCCCGGGAGACCAGGGTGGGGTGGTGCTTCCGCCGCGGGTCCAGCGTATAGCGCCCGCCCGTCTCCACGACCGAGCGCAGCCCCAGGGCACGGAGCCGCTCCGCCACCGGACGCCACTCGGCCGGGCCGCACCTGGAGGGTGGCAGGTGGTGGGTGTCCAGGGTGAGGGCGACGCCGACGTACCCGCACTCGGCGATGAGCGCCAGGGCGTCCTCGAGCCGGTGGTAGGCGAAGCCGCTGGTGTGGTAGCCATAGGCCAGGCGGTCGGTCACGCGTCCTCCCGGGCGCGCGACCGTAGCACCCCGTTACTCGCGGATCAAGGCAGGGCGCCCCGCCGCGGCCTCCCGCACGCCCGGGTCGGGGTCGAGCGCGGCGAGGTCGGCGAGGAGCCCCGCCACCCCGTCCTCGTCACGGCGCCCATCGAGGGCGCGCACGGCCTCCCGACGGACCCTCGGGTCCGCGTCCCGCCAGGCCAGGGTCATGAGGCGGTCGGCCGCCGGCTGGCCCTCCATGCGCGAGAGGGCCCCGGCGGCCGCGCGGCGCAGCTCCGGGTCGGCACCGAGGAGGAAGGGGTCCAGGACGGGGAGGGAGCGGGGCCGCGCCGCGTTCCCCAGGGCGATGAGCACCGGCGAGGGGTCCCCCCCGGGGCCGTCCGGGGCGAGGAGGCCCTCCAGGCGCACCACCAGGGCCTCGGCCGCCTCCGACTCCTCCGCGCGGTCCGCGGCCATGCCCATGCCCTGCACCGCGTGGGCCCGGAGCGCCGGGTCGAGGACGGCCGCCTCCAGGAAGGCGCGCGCCTCGGGGAGGAGGCGCCGGCACGAGCCCAGCGAGAGGCAGGCCAGGGCATGGAGTTCCGGGTCCCCGGCGCCATCGACCCCCGCCAGCAGGGCCCGCTGGGCCGCGGGGGTACCCGCCTCGCCCAGGGCCTCCACCAGCACGCTCGGGGAGGGGGGCAGGAGCCGTCCCGACGCGAGCCGCTCCCCGGCGCGCCCTGCCTCGGACTCGTCGGCGGCCAGGCGGCGAACCAGGGCCAGGAAGCGCCGGGGGGCCACGGCCTCCCAGTCCTCCGTCCCCCACGCCCGTTCCAGGGCCAGGAGGAGGCTATCCACCGGCTCCGAGTCGTGGGGCCCCCGGGGCCGCCCCTCGGCCCCCACCGCCAGGGGGGAGGCCTCGGCGCGGGGGACCGCCTCCCACGCGAGCGAGTTCGCCGGCGCGGCCGCGGGGACGCTCCGCGCGGGCCCCAGGGCCGGCCGCCGCTCGAGGCGTATTCGCCGCTCGTCCTGGACCCGGAAGGGCACACCCAAACCGACGCCGTCGATGTCCGTCGTCTCCTCGCCCTCCAGGGACAGGGGCATCCCCTCGGGATCGAGGACGGCCTGGAGGCTGCCGCGCGTGGTCACGGGCGGGTCGCCCTCCACCCCATCCACGGACAGGACCCTGCGCGTCCTGGATAAGGCGAGGCCGCCGGGGGGCGCCTCGGCGGACGGCCGCCGCTCGTAGCGGGCGAGGGCAAGCCCGGTGAGGTCGCGCTCCTCGGCCTCCCATGTGGCCTCGCCGCCCTCCGGCAGGACGAGGCCGAGGACCGCCACGAGGGCCCGCTGGAGGTTCCTGGACTCGGCCGGAAGCGAGGCGTCCGGCGCGAGCCCGAGGAGCGCGCCGCGCCCGTCCCGGCGGACCCTCACCACCCCGGCGAGCGGCAGCTCCGTCCTCCGGTCCCCGGCGGCCACCTCGGCCGCGAGCCCCGAGGTGTCGTGATCCAGGGTGACGGCCCCGTCGGGCAAGCGCTGCCGGACCCGGACGACCAGCTCGCCCCGGACGCTGGAGAGGACCTCCGCCTGGCCGTCCAGCCGCGTCGAGTGGACGATCTCCAGGGCGTAGTGGTAGCGCGCCCCTTCCGGCGGCGTGAGGCGCAGGGGCCCGAGGGAGGGCCCCTCCGAGCGGGCCTGCGAGGGGAGCGCCGGGGCGGGGACCACCCCAGCGGTCGCGCGCCGGGCCTGCCCCGAGGGCGGGCCCGCGCGCACGACCGCCGCGGGGGGGGGCTCGCGGCGTGCCCAGGCCCCGGCCGCGGCGAGGCCGGCCGCCAGGGCCAGCCCCGCCACGCCGAGGACAATGGCGAGCCGCCGCCGGGGGCGCATCAGTGGCCCATGCCGCCGCCCATGCCGCCGCCCATGCCGCCGCCCATGCCGCCGCCCATGCCGCCGCCCATGCCGCCGCCCATGCCGCCGCCCATGCCGCCGCCCATGCCGTCGCCCAGGGCCACCTGCCCGATGGGGATCTCGCGCCGGGCGAACTCGTACTCCATGAACGTGCGACCGATCATGGAGCTGATCCCGAATGGACCGCGGACCTCCGCCCCCAGCATCAGCATGATTCGGCTCCCGATGATCACCTTCGGGAAGACCTGGGTGAGGTGGCGCGAGAAGCGCGTCGAGAGGGGCAGCTCGGCGTAGAGGAGGTCCAGATACGCGAAGATCCCCACCTTGGCCCAGCGGATGCCCACGCCTGCGTCCGCCATTCCGCCGAAGGCCACCACCAGGGCCAGGTGGGTCCCCAGGGGACCATCGCTCACCACCCGCGTCACGTCGTGGGCGGAAACCCGCAGGGAGACCGTTACGTCGACGCTAGCGGTCACGGGCACGAAGCCCACGAAGAGCTGCGCGTGGAAGACGGGGAAGAGGTGGAACTGCTTGTAGACGAGCCCCATTAGCGGAATCACCAGGCCCCGCAGGCGGAGCCGGAGGTCGCTATCCACCTGGGCGTCGCCGCCATCCAGGCCCTGGGCGTGGACGTGGTGTTCGAGGCCGCCGGCGTCCACATCCTTGCGGAAGACGGTGATGCCGAATCGGCTGTCGTCCCGGACGTCCGCATCCCCCCCCTGGCGCTCCACCCGCACCGTGCGCTCATGGTCGGCCCCCATGAAGGAGTTGCCCACGTGCTGGTGACTCGAGACCGTCTCCACCTGCGGCTCGGGCGCGGGCTCCGGAGGGTCGGGCGGCTCGCGGTCGGTGCGGACCGCGCTCCAGTCGAATTCGAATTCCTCGTATGCGCGTGCGGGGAAGATCGGGAAGGACAGGAAGGCCGTCGCCACGACGACCAGGGGCACGATGTATCGCGAGGAGTGTCGCACGCTGGTGGCTCCGTCCCCCTGCCCCGGCACCCGGTTGCGCAGCCCCCGTGCCATCCCTCGCCGGAACGGCGTAGGCGTGGCCAGGGTCGGTTGGGCCTTCAGGACTACGCCCGACGGTGACAGCGGAGATTTCGCTTCCGTGCCAGCCGGACCTGGGATGGCGCGAGCTATACTCCGCCCATGGGCCTCCATCTGCGCGGGAGCGACCGGCTCATCGTCCCCACCAAACTCGTCTGCCTCGGGGCCAACTACCCGGCCCACGCCGCGGAGATGGGCGGCCTGCGCTCGCCCTTCCCCGCGGTCTTCCTCAAGCCGCCCTCGGCGCTCTTGCCCGGGGGAGGGGCCATCCTGCTGCCACCCCAGAGCCGCGAGGTGCACCACGAGGTGGAGCTGGCCGTGGTGATCGGGCGCCGCGCCACCTGCGTGGCCCCGGAGCGGGCCCTGGACCACGTCCTGGGCTACGCCGTCTTCCTGGACATCACCGCCCGCGACCTCCAGGCCGAGGCCAAGCGCGAGGGGCGCCCCTGGGCCCTCGCCAAGGGCTTCGACACCTTCGCCCCCTGCTCGGAGGTGGCGAGCGCCCGGGACGTGGGCGACTCCGCGGGCCTGGCCATCACCTGCCACGTCAACGGGGAGCCGCGCCAGTCCTCGAACACGGGGCTCATGTCCTGGGGGGTCGCCGAGGCCCTGGCCTGGGTCTCCGAGCGCATGAGCCTCGAGGCCGGGGACCTGCTGGCCATGGGCACCCCCGCGGGCGTGGGACCGCTGGTGGCGGGGGACCGGGTCGTCGGCGCCATCGAGCGGGTGGGGAGCGTGGCGTGCACCGTCGAGCGGCGCGCGGCGACCTAGATCATGTCCAGCAGCTCCGAGAGCTGTGCCGGCCTGAGGTAGCCCCGCTCCACCAGGATCTCCCCCACCCGGCGGTGGGGGAGCCCGCGCTCGTCCTCCCGGCGCTGCACATTCAGGCACTCCAGGATCTGCTCGGCGGTGGCGTAGCCCATGGCCCGCACCAGGTCGCCGAAGAAGATCCGCTCCTCCTCTCCCGGGACTCCCCCGGGCGGCCCCTTCTGGGATTCATCGGGCATGGGGGTCATCTCCTCACGAAGACCGTCTTGCCGCCAGGCACGAGCGTGGAAGGGGCCAGCTCCTCCCCCACCCGGTGCACCTTCATCATGTTGGTGGCCCCGGGGAGGGTATTGGAGCCCGCGATCAGGACCACCGTGTCGCCCCGGGAGGCCAGCCCGGAGCGCAGGAGCTCCTGCTCCCCGGCGGCGATGAGCTCGTCGGTGGTCCCCGCCACCGCCAGGGGCCGGGGCACGACCCCCCAGACGAGCGCCAGCCGGCGGTACGTCGCCTCGTGGGGCGTGAAGCAGACGATTCCCATCCGGGGCCGCTCCCTGGCCACGAGTCGCGCCGTGGCCCCGGAACGGCTGAAGGCCACGATCCAGCGGGCCCGCAGGGCCTGGGCCGCCTCGCAGGCCGCGTGGACCGTGGCCTCGGTGCAGGAGGCGGCCGCGTCGCCCAGGGCGGGCCTGCGGGCCGGCGCCGCCGCGCCGTGGGCCTCGGTCCACCGGGCGATCCGGCACATGGTCTCCATGGCCTCCACGGGGAAGCGGCCCGAGGCGGTCTCCCCGCTCAACATGACGGCGTCGGTCCCGTCCAGGATGGCGTTGGCCACATCCGAGGCCTCCGCCCGGGTGGGGCGGGGATTCCGGATCATGGAGTCGAGCATCTGGGTCGCCGTGATGACCGGGACCGCGCGGGCGTTGGCCGCCGCGATGATCCGCTTCTGGGCCATGGGGACCTCCTCGACCCCCGCCTCCACGCCCAGGTCGCCCCGCGCCACCATGGCGGCATCGGCCACGCCGAGGACCTCGCCGATGGCCTCCACCGCCTCGGGTCGCTCGACCTTGGCCACCACCGGCGGCGCGTCGCCCACCAGGGCCTTCAGGGCGAGCACGTCGCCGGGGCCTCGCACGAAGGAGAGGGCCAGCCAGTCCACCCCCAGGTCGCGGGCGAAAAGGGCGTCCGAGCGGTCCTTCTCGCCCAGGGCAGGGGCGCTCACCCTCACCCCGGGCAGGTTGATGCCCTTGTGGGCCGAGAGGTCCCCCCCGTGGACCACCCGGCAGCGCACCTCGTGGCCCTCCACGCCCTCCACCGACAGCTCGATGAGCCCGTCGTCCACCAGGACCCGGTCCCCGGGCCCGACGTCCCCGGGGAGGCCCTCGTAGGTGGTGGAGACCCGCGACGCGTCGCCAGGGCAGGCCTCGGTGGTGATGGTGAGCCCGGCGCCGTCCTCCAGGCGCACGCCCCCGCGGGCCATGTCCCCGATGCGGATCTTGGGCCCCTGCAGGTCCGCGAGCAGGCCCAGCGGGAGCCCCAGCTCCCGCCCCAGGGCCCGGACGGCGCGCGCCGCCTCCGCGTGCTCGGCCTGGCTGCCGTGGGACAGGTTCAGCCGGAAGACGTCGGCCCCCGCCAGGGCCAGCCGCCTCAGGGTCTTCGGGTCGCGGCTGGCGGGACCCACCGTGGCGACGACCTTGGTGCGGCCCCGCTCGGGGCTCACGAGGCGGCCCTCCCGGGGCCCCCCAGGCGTTCCCAGGCGACGCGGGCGGCGCCCACCACACCCGCGTCGTCGCCCAGGGCGGCCCCGACCACCTCCACGCCGTCCAGGGCCACGGCCAGGGCCCGCTCGCGCAGCTCGGCCACGAGCGCCGGGAGCAGGAAGTCCAGGGCCCCGGCCACGCGGCCGCCCAGGACGACGCGCTCGGGGTTCAGCAGGTTGACCAGGGAGGCCAGGGCGATGCCCAGGGCCCGGCCCGCCACGCGGAGGCTCTCGATGGCCCGCGGCTCGCCGCCGAGGGCCGCATCGTAGACCGCCCGGGCGCTCGCGCCCCCGGCGCGCCGCGCGATGGCGGTGGCCGAGGCCAGGGACTCCAGGCAGCCCCGGGCCCCGCAGCCGCAGGGGGGACCCTCCGGCTCCACGACCATGTGCCCCACCTCGCCCGCCAGCCCCCGGTGCCCGCGCCAGAGCCGGCCGTCCAGGATCAGGCCGCCGCCCACCCCCGTGCCCAGGGTGAGCATCACCAGGGAACGGACCCCGACGCCGGCGCCGGTCCACGCCTCCCCGTAGGCCGCCGCGTTGGCGTCGTTCTCCAGGTGGACCGGCCACCCCAGGTCTCTCGCCAGGCGGGCCGCCACCGGGACGTCCTTCCACCCCGGGAAGTTGGGCGCCACGTGGATCACGCCCGTCTCCGGGTCCAGGGGACCGGCGGCCCCCACCCCCACCGCGGCCACGTCCCGCCCTGCCCCCAGGCCGCGGAGGGCCCCGGCCAGGCGGCCCAGGACCGCCTCCGGCCCCTCCTCGGCCCCGGTGGGGAGGCGCACCGCCTCCAGGATTCGCCCGGCCCCATCCACCACCGCCGCCCGGAGGTTCGTGCCCCCCAGGTCGGCGCCCATGCACACCGGTGAGTCCGCCACCCCGCCAGTAGACGGCGGCGGCCGCGGGACATCAACACCGGAGCGCCCCGGCGAGCCCGCTTGTCCCTCGCGCTCGGGGCGTGCTACCCTTCCGGGCGCGATGGACGAAGCCGACCTGGACAGCCTCGTCCGGTCGTATCTCGCGGCGCGCGGCCCGGACGCGGCGCCCCTCCTGCGGCAGCTCGACGAGGTCTACTGGGATCGGACCCGGGTCCGCCTGCTCCGGCGACTGGCCGCCCCCGACGCCGATCCCACCTTCGCGCCGGAGGAACGCCTCCTGGTGGACGCGGGCCTCCTGGACCCGCGCCTGGTGGCACGCGGGACCTCCCTCCTCCGCGCCCGGCTCCTGGCCGAGATCTACTCCGAGCCCTCCGGGGACGCCCTCTACCCCACCGAGTGGTTCACCGCCCGGCTGGCCGAGCACGGCCTCGCGCGCGAGCTGGCCGGGCGGCGGGAGCATATCGCCCTCACGGAGGGTGCGGCCGGCGAGGCGGAGCGAGGCCACGAACGCCTGGGCCGCCTCCGCCGCCGGATCCTGGCGGCCCTGGAACCCGCCATCCGCCGGCTCCCCGGCCTGCGCGAGGAGGTGGCGGCCTCCGTCGTGGCGGGACGCCTGGACGAGCGCCTCGACGCCATGGCCGCGGAGCTCTCCTCCTCGGACCGTCGCGCCGTGGAGACCTTCAGGAAGCTGGAGGCCTTCCGAGACCGGATCCTCGCCAGCCTGCAGGCCCGCTCCGAGGACGAACGGACCCGATCCCTGGCCGGGGGGCTGGAACGCCTCGCGCCGCGGGTACGCTCGGCCGCCCTCTCGCGGGTCCTCGCGGATCGTCGCTACCGCCGCGCGCGGGAGGACCTGGAGATCACCCACCAGGTGCGCACCCGCACCGTCCAGGAGCGGCGCGAGGCGCTGGAGGCGGACCTGGACGAGATGCGCCGCCTCCTGGCCCTGGGGGTGGTGGAGGTCGCCTCCACGCCCTGCGCGGCCCTCCTGGACGATGGACCCCGGACGGAGCGCGCCCACGTGGGCGAGGCGCGCTCGCTGGCGGAGGACCACGACCGCCGGCCCCCGCGCCTCGGACGGGTCCTCATCGCCCCGTACCGCGGCGAGGGCTTCTACGACTGGGAGCGAGACACCCTGGTCCTGCCCCGCACGCCCGTCCGGCCGCCGGAGGAGGGCGTGCTCCGCAGTCTGGCGCGGGCACGGCTCCTCGTGGACCTCATGCAGGACCACGGCATCCTCCGGGACGCCCTCCGGGGGCTGGTCCCGGAAGGAGATCTAGCCACGCCCTTTGCGGACCTCTACCATGGCTGGCTGGCCCGGGTGGCCCGGGGCGAGCGCGAGGCCCTGTCCCGGGAGGCCTACGACGTGTTCCGGAGGCACGTGGGTCCGGACCCGGCCGAGGTGCCGGTCCCCTCGGGCCTGGAGGCCCTGGGGTCGCTGGAGCGAGGCCGCGCGGCGGAACAGGCCCGCGCGGCGGCACGGACGGGCCGGGGGACCGTGGCCGCGGAGGCGTTGCGCAGACTGGCCTATCTCTCCTGGATCGAGGGAGACCCGGCGGCCGCCTCGGGGGCCCTGGAGAGGGCCCTTGCACTCCAGCCGGTGGACGGCCGGGCTCTCTACGCCTGGGCGGTCATGCGGCGCGCGGCCGGCGAGGGCGAGGCGGCCCGGCACGCCTTCGGGGAGTGCGCGACCCTGGCCGGGGGGACGCTGTGGCAGCTCTACGCGGAGGACGCCCTGGCGGCGGCCGGAGGAGAGACGGATGGGTGAGGCGACGGACAAGAAGGACAAGCTCAAGTCCCTCGAGCGGAACTTCGAGGCGGGGCATGTCCTGTTCTTCCAGGGCGACGAGTCGAAGGAGATGTACATCCTCCTCGCCGGCAAGGTGGAGATCATCATCGACCGCGTCACCGTCGCCACCGTGGGCGAACCCGGGACCTACCTGGGGGAGATGTCCACCCTCCTGGGCCTGTCCCGGACCGCCACCGTGAAGACGACGGCGGCCTCGACCTTCATCGTCGTGGGCCAGAATCGGGTGGAGCAGTTCCTGAGCCACTCGCCCAGGCAGGGCTTCAAGCTCGCCCGGATCCTCGCCGAACGCCTCCGCGACACCTCCGCTGCCCTGCACGACGCCAAGGAGAGGACCCAGCGCGAGTACCGGCTCATCCACGACCTCCTGAGCCATGTGGAGCGTCAGGCCAGGCAGGACCCCTCGGCCGCGCCGCTCCTGGACCAGCTCAAGGAGATCGTCCGCCAGGCCGCCGCCCGCAAGGCGGAGGCGGCGGAGCCCCACATGGAGGTGCCCCCCTCGGCGGTGCTGCGGGGTGGGGCGCCGCCGGCGGACCCGACGGGTCCGGAGGCGGCCGCCCCCGCGGCGGCCGGGCCCGCCCTGGCGCAGGCCCCGGGGGGGGAGGCCGACGGGGAGGACGCGGCAGGCGACTCGAGGCCCTCGCTCCTGGAGAAGGAGCTGCGCTGCCACCTCCACGACGACGGCCCCTCCTTCCTCGGCTACCTCCTGAAGGCCAATACCCAGGTCATCGACACCAACCCCTTCGACGTCCCCGTCTACAAGGGCCCCGCCCCGGGACGCCGTCACTGCAACTACCTCCTCATGGAGGTGCACGTCTGCCCCACCTGCCACTTCGCCTCCAACGACTTCAATCACTTCAGGGACACCAAGAAGAAGACGACCACCCGGCCCGCGGAGTTCTCACAGAAGGCGCGCAAGGCCCTGGAGGACCACCGGCCCCGGCGCGCCGAGATGGTCAAGGAGGCCGGCCCCTCGCTCCTGGTCGGCGAGGGCCGCACCCCGGAGGACGCGGTCCACGCCCACCTCCTGGCGGCCTCCTGCGCCGAGACGATCCACTCCCAGCACCCGGAGACCCAGCCCCTCGTCCTGGTGCGCGCCGCCAACTACTACCTCAAGGCGGCCCAGCTCTGCGCGGAGCTGGACGCCCTCTCCCGGGAGGAGGCATTCCTCAAGAAGGGACGCGAGCTGCTGGACAAGGTCTATCCCCAGGTGCAGGGCCCGAACCTCTACAAGGTGATGTTCCAGCTCATGGTCCTGCAACTGGCCTTCGGGGACGAGACCTCCGGGTCGAAACTCTTCGGGTCCTTCCGGAAGATGCAGTCCGGCGGCGTCCCCGCCAACGAGCAGCCCTTCCTCACACCGTACCTGAACCGGGCCCAGCAGGCGTGGGAGGGTCGCGAATTCCTCACCCTGGCCAGGATCATCGAGGACCGGAAGAAGGAGAAGGCGCCCGCGACAGGGGCCCCGGCGGGGGCGGGCTAGGCGGTAGACTGTGACCTCGGGGGCGGGGCGGCGAGTGGGCCAATCACCCATGGACGACACGGAGCGGGGCGGGACCGGGACCAGCGTCCTCGTCGCCCTGCAGGACCCGGAGGCGGGGCGGGCCTTCTCCAGCGCACTCGAGGCGCTGGGGTACCGTGCGCTCCGGGGGTCGGCGGCGACCGCCGCCGACCTGGAGGGCATCCAGAACCTGTCCCCGGACCTGGTGCTCATGGACCCGACCGCCGACGCCCAGGCCGACCCCCTCCGGGGCTGCCGCGAGGTCCGGGACGGCTGCTCGGTGCCCGCCGTCGCCGTCCTCCCGGCCGGCGCGCCGCCCCCGGTGGGCGGCCCCCTGGGCCACGACCCCCTGGCCTGGGTCCGCATGCCGCCGGAGCCGCGCGAGCTGCAGCTTGTGGTGGAGGCCAGCCTCCGGGAGCACCGCCTCGCCCAGGCCCTGGAGAAGCGCGTCCACTTCGATGAGCTGACGCGCCTGCCCAACCGCGCCGCCCTGGTAGGCCACCTGCGCCGCCTCCTGCGCCGCGTCGAGCGGCGCGAGGGCTACCGCTTCGCCCTCCTCGTCCTGGACCTGGACCGCTTCAAGGTCGTCAACGAGAGCCTGGGCCCCAAGGCCGGCGACCGGCTCCTGGTGGACCTGGCCGGGCGCCTGGCCGGCTGCCTGCGCGGCGAGGACAGCGTGGCCCGCCTGGGGGGCGACGAGTTCGCCGTCCTCCTGGACGGCATCCGCGACACCCGCGACGCCTACCGGGTGGCCCGGCGGATCGAGGAGTCCCTCAAGGCGCCCTTCGTCCTGGACGGCCACCCCTTCTACACGACGGCGAGCATGGGCATCGCCCAGAGCGCCAGCGGGTATAGGGACCCGGAGGAGGTCCTGCGGGACGCGGAGACGGCCCTCTCCAGGGCCAAGGCCATGGGCAGGGCACGCTACGAGATGTTCGACGCCCAGATGCACTCCCGCGCCCTCTCCCAGCTCGAGGCGGAGGGGGACCTGAGGCGGGCGGTGGACGCGGGCGAACTCATCCTGCACTACCAGCCCATCGTCCTCCTGGAGACGGGGCGCATCGGCGGCTTCGAGGCCCTGGTGCGCTGGCAGCACCCCCAGCGGGGGTTGGTCCCGCCCAACGAGTTCATCCCCCTGGCCGAGGACACCGGCCTCATCGTCCCCATCGGACAGTGGGTGCTGGAGGAGGCCTGCCGGCAGGCGAGGGCCTGGCAGGAGCGCATCGCCTCGGCCCGGGACCTCAAGATGGGGGTGAACCTCTCGGCCCGGCAGTTCTCCCGCTCCGACGTCCCCTCCATGGTCAAGGCCACGGTGGAGCGCACGGGCTTCGATCGGGTGCACCTGCGGCTGGAGATCACCGAGAGCGTGGTCATGGAGAACCGCGAGTCCGCCGCGGCCATGATCGCCCGCCTCAAGGCCATGGGGATCCACCTCTGCATGGACGACTTCGGCACGGGCTACTCCTCCCTGAGCGCCCTGCACGAGTTCCCGGTGGACACCCTGAAGATCGACCGGGCCTTCGTGAGCCGCCTGGGCAGTGACGATTCCGCCACCGGGATCGTCCAGACGATCATCCTCCTGGCCCGCCACCTGCGCATGACCGTGGTCGCCGAGGGCATCGAGACCGCGCCGCAGCTCGCCACCCTGCGCGGCCTGGGCTGCGAGATGGGCCAGGGCTACTTCTTCTCGCGCCCCCTGGGGGCCGCGGCGGCGGCCGCCCTCCTGGAGTCGGACCCGCGGTGGTAGGTCCTGGGCCGCCGCTAGGAGATACGGCTCCTCTCCATTTCCTGTGACGGTGCGGATCCCAGGGACGCCATGGCCCAGGGCCCCCGGCTCGTCCGCTCGTCGCTCGGGGGCTCGCCGGTTCCCCTCGACACCGGCGAGGGCCGACGCTATCTTCCTTCCGCGCGTAGAGGCGAGAGGGAGTCCCTTGGCACGAGCACCGCGACGCACCACGAGGACCCAGCCGCCTCCCGAGGCCGCGGCCTATCGGCACCCGGAGGCGGACTCGCCCCTCCGGCCGGACGTGGGGACCGAGGCCCAGTTCAAGAAGCGCAAGCCCCCGGTCACCTACCGCTACGACTCGTCCCTTTCCCCCGCCCTGGCCTGGGCCGGGAAGGCGGAGCGGGTCTCCTTCGAGGTCCCCACCCTCCCCCTCTTCGTCCATGAACGCCTCTCGACGAAGGCCATCGTCGAGACCCTGACCGGCCACAAGCGGGATGGGCAGCAGACCCTCTTCGACCTCTTTGCCGACCCCCAGCACTCCGTGACCGACCAGATCCTCCGGGCCTACGAGCACCGGGATCGATGGGTGAACCGGATGGTCCTGGGCGACTCCCTGGTCGTCTTGAACTCGCTGCTGCACTACGAGGGGCTGGGCGGGCAGGTCCAGATGATCTACATGGACCCGCCCTACGGCGTGAAGTTCGGGTCCAACTTCCAGCCCTTCGTCCGGAAGCGCGACGTGAAGCATGGAGACGACGGGGACATGTCCCGCGAGCCCGAGACCGTCCAGGCCTACCGCGACACCTGGGAACTGGGGATCCACTCCTACCTCACTTACATGCGGGACCGGCTCCTCCTCGCGCGCGAGCTCCTCGCCCCGACGGGGAGCATTTTCGTCCAGATCTCGGACGAGAACCTGCACCACGTCCGGGAGGTCATGGACGAGGTGTTCGGGGGGGGGAACAGATGCCTGACCATCGCGCTGAAGAAGACTGGGGGGCAAAGTAGCGACCTGTTACCAAGCGTGTGCGACTACTTGCTTTGGTATTCCAAAGACCTGAAGAGCGTGAAATCAGCATACCGGCAGATCTACAACTTGAAGGAAGTTGGGGTTGGTGCAGGAACGGGCGCTCGGTACGACCAGATCGAACTTGCCGACGGCACACGCCGATCCATGACGGCGAAGGAGAGAGACGACCCCAGCACGCTCCCGGCCGGTTCCCGGCCCTACCAACTAACCAGCCTCATCAATGTTGAGTTCAGAGAAACGACCACCGTCCCTTTCGAGTTTGAAGGCAAGGTCTACCACCCCGGTCAAAACTCCCACTGGGCGACCAGCATCGATGGCCTCAAGCGTCTAGTCGCTGCTCGTCGAATCCAGGCGCGCGACAAGACCATCGCCTACGTGACCTACATCGATGACTTCGCTGCATGGCCCATCACAAACCTTTGGGCCGATCTCGCGGGGGCGACGGGGAAAACCTACGTCGTCCAGACCAGCACCTCCGTCGTCGCCCGCTGCCTCCTCATGACCACCGACCCCGGCGACCTGGTCCTCGACCCGACCTGCGGGTCGGGGACCACCGCCTACGTAGCGGAAGAGTGGGGCCGGCGGTGGATCACGATCGACACATCAAGGGTCCCCCTGGCCCTCGCGCGCCAGCGGCTCCTCACGGCGACCTTCCCTTACTACCAGCTCAAGGACGAGGCGAGGGGCCCCGTGGGCGGGTTCGTCTACGTCCGCAAGCAGAACAAGAAGGGCGAGGAGGTCGGAGGGATCGTCCCCCACGTGACCCTGAAGGGCATCGCCAACGACGAGCCCCCGGCCGAGGAGGTCCTGGTGGACCGCCCGGAGGAGGCAGCAAAGGTGACCCGGGTCACGGGCCCCTTCTGCGTGGAGGCGACGATCCCTCAGCCGGTGGACTGGGAGGAGACGGACGGGGGCGAGGCCCCGGAGGACGCGCGCACGTCCGCGGACCGGATGCTGGAGGTGCTGCGTCGCTCCCCGATCCTCCGGCTGGAGGGGAACCGGACGGTGACCTTCAAGAACGTCCGGCCGCCCGCGAAGACGCTCTCCCTCTCGGCGGAGGCGGTGGTCGCCAACGGGGCCGAGAAGGCGGTCGCCTTCGTCTTCGGCCCGGAGAACGGCGCGGTGTCGGAGCGCCTCGTCTACGGGGCGGCCCGGGAGGCCCACGCCAAGGGCTACACCCATCTCTACGTGATCGGGTTCGCGATCCAGCCCAACGCCCGCGCGCTCATCGACCAGTCCGAGGCGACGGTCGGGGTCCCCGCGACCTACTGCCAGGCGACCCCCGACCTGGTGATGGGCGACCTCCTGAAGACGATGCGTTCGAGTCAGATCTTCTCGGTCTGCGGCCTCCCCGAGATTGCCGTCCGAAGGGCCAAGGCCGAGAAGAGGGGGGCGCCCCTCCGCTACACCGTCGAGCTTCTCGGCCTCGACGTCTTCGATCCCGTGGAGATGGAGACGGAGCACCGCAAGGGGGACGACGTCCCCGCCTGGTTCCTGGACACGGACTACAACGGGCTCTCGTTCCACGTCTCCCAGGCCTTCTTCCCGAAGACGGCGGCCTGGGACGGCCTCCAGCGGGCCCTGAAGGGGTCCTACGGCGACTCCGTCTGGGACCACCTCGCCGGGACCACGAGCGCCCCCTTCGAGGGGGGGGGGCACGGCCGGATCGCCGTCAAGGTCATCGACGACCGCGGGAACGAGCTCCTGGTCGTGAAGGACCTCGAGCACGCGACGACGTGATCCGCAAGGTCGTCCTCCGACGATTCAAGCGGTTCGATGATGAAGGGGTCACCTTTGACCTCCCCGGCCACGTCGTCCTCGCCGGCCCCAACAACACCGGGAAGACGACGCTACTCCAGGCGATCGCCGCCTGGTCCCTGGCCCTCAACCGGTGGCGAGAACTGAACGATTTCCAGCGACACGGCGGCCACTACGCCAAGGCCCCGCTCGCTCGACAGGCGTTTCACGCGGTTCCCCTCCGGGTCTTCGACCTCCTCTGGACGGATCGGCGCTCCGACGGCCCCATCGAGATCACCGTCCAGATCGATACAGGCCCTTCGGTCACGATGGAACTGGCCCTGGAGAGCACGGAACAGATCTACGTCCGACCGACGAGGGACGTGGATCCAAAGGGCCTCAAGGCCCTGAGGCTCGATGTCGCCTTGGTGCCTTCCCTGACGGGACTCGCGGTCGCGGAACCGGTCTATCGGCCGCCGAAGATCGAGCAGCTCCTCGGCCTCGGCCGCCCCGGCGAGATCCTGAGGAACCTGCTCGTGGCGGCGTGCGAGTCGGAGACGGCGTGGGTGCCGCTCCGGGAGTCGATCCGCCGGCTCTTCGGCTTCGAGATCCTCCCGCCCGAGGCCGCCGGGGCGGACATCCTGGCCGAGTACGCGATGCGTCCAGACGGCCCGAGGTTCGACATCGCGAGTGGCGGGAGCGGGTTTCAGCAGGTCCTCATGCTCCTCACCTTCCTACATTCGCGCCCGGGCTCGGTCCTCCTCATCGATGAGCCGGACGCCCATCTCCATGTGATCCTCCAGGACGCGATCTACGGCGAGCTGCGTTCGGTGGCCGCCCGGACCGGCGCTCAGCTTGTCGTGGCGACCCACTCCGAGGTCATCATCGACTCGGTCGATCCCTCCGAGATTTGCGTGGTCCTCACAGAGCCTCGAATGCTCGCCGACACGAGGGAGCGGGAGCGTCTGGTATCGTCCATCCGGATCCTCTCGAACACGGACATCATGCTCGCGCTCCAGGTGGCGGGGGTCCTCTACGTCGAGGGGCACACGGATCTCGAGATCCTCCGGACGTGGGCCAGTCTGCTGGACCACCCGGCGCGGCAACTTCTGACCTCCGGCTTGCTCTGCAAGACAACGGTGATCCAGCTCCGTGACGACGCCCCCGGGGTGAAGGCGAGGGAGCACCACGAGGCCCTGAAGCTGGTTCGAGACGACCTTCCCGGACTGGAGCTGGTCGACGGTGACGCGCACCCTGACAAGCAGTCCACCGAGATCACCGGGCGCGGGCTCCAGCGTCTCCGCTGGCGGCGGTACGAGATCGAGAGCTATCTCATCCACCCGGCGGCGCTCGCACGCTTCGTCGAGCAAACCGTCGGGGGCGTCGATGCGGCCCGGCAGCACGTCGCCGACCTGCAGCGGCACTTCGAGGACCAGTACCCGCCTCCCTTCCTCCGCGACCCGCTCGGCGAGTTCCAGTTCCTGGCTGGTGTAAAGGCCCGCACCGACCTCATCCCCCCGGCGTTGTCGGCCGCGGGAATTCATGGTTTGCCGTACACCCGCTACCACGAGATAGCGGCCCTCATGCGCCCCGAGGAGATCCACCCCGAGGTCGTGGAGAAGCTCGACGCGATCCTGAGGGCCTTCCCCGGATGAGCGAGCGACCGGAGGTTGCGAGCGAGTGAGGACCCGCTTCGAGGTCCCGGAACCGATCATCTGCTCCCCCTTCGAGGAGCCGGCCGAGCACTGGCACATCGAGGAGGGAAGCCCCGCCGAGCGCCGGCCCGGACGACGGCCTTCCCTCTACTACTACCGGGCGCCGCAGGAGGAGACGAGGGGCGAGGCCGGGGACGGTGCGGGGATTGCCATCGAGCTCAAGCTCGTGAACCGGCTCCGGGAGCGGGTGAAGGCCTGGCGCGAGGCCGGGTGGCCGGGATCGACGCGGACGACCCTCGACCTCCTCCGTTACTGGCGCCGCGAGGGGCGGGAGCACCGACTCTTCTTCGCCCAGCTCGAGGCGGCAGAGACGATCATCTTCCTCACCGAGGCGAGGGCCGACCTCCGGCAGGGGATCGACGTCCCCCTCGATGAGCCGGGGGACGAGGCCCGGACCCGCGGCGTACGGGCCTTCCGGCGCTACGCCCTGAAGATGGCGACCGGGGCGGGGAAGACGACCGTCATGGGGATGGTCGTCGCCTGGAGCATCCTGAACAAGGTGAACGACCGGACCGACGCCCGATTCTCCGATGCGGTCCTCGTCATCTGCCCGAACGTCACGATCCGGAGCCGGCTCCAGGAGCTGAGACCGGACGCCGGGGGGGCGAGCGGTTACCGGATGCGCGATCTCGTTCCGCCGCACCTCATGCCGCTCCTCGCCCGCGGCCGGGTCGTCGTGACGAACTGGCACGTCTTCGAGCCGAAGGTCGTCCAGGCCGGGGGGACGAGCGCGCGCGTCATGCGGTGCGGCGTCCGGGTCCGGGTGCGCGAGAGGATCACCATCGGACCCAGGACGACGACGGTCCGGGGGACGCGCTACCTCACGCCGGAGGATCTCCACCGGCAGGTGGCGGCGGGTCTACTCTCGGTCGTCGATGGAGAGAACGACCGGGAGGGGAGCCTCCGGAGGGTCGTCGTCGAGTCCGAGAGGTTCATCGAGAGCGATGCCTCGGTCGTGAACCGGATCCTGGGGCGTGAGGTCGGCACGAGGCAGAACCTCCTCGTCCTGAACGACGAGGCGCACCACGCCTACCGGATCCGGGAAGCGGCCACGGACGGCGAGGCGGCGGAGGAGGAAGAGGAAGAGGAGGACGAAGACCGCGGGTCCTGGGAGAAGGAGGCGACGGTCTGGGTCGAAGGGCTCGACCGGATCCACCGCCTCCGGCGGATCAACGTCTGCGTCGACCTCTCGGCTACCCCCTACTACCTCGTCCGGTCCGGTCCCGAGGCGAACCGACCGTTCCCGTGGGTCGTGAGCGACTTCTCCCTCACGGACGCCATCGAGTCCGGGCTCGTCAAGATCCCCCAGCTCGCCGTCCGCGACTCCTCGGGGGCCGAGGTCCCGGGGTACTTCAACCTCTGGCACTGGATCTCGGAGCACCTGACCCCGGCGGAGCGTGGCGGAAGGAAGGCGTCCCCGAGGCCCGAGGCGATCCTCAAGTGGGCGAATCACCCGATCCAGATGCTGGCGGGCCTCTGGGAAGAGCTACGCCGGGGGTGGGAGAGGACGAAGGACGACCCGCGGCCGCCGGTCTTCATCATCGTCTGCAAGAACACGCGGATCGCGAAGGTCGTATACGAGTGGCTTGCCGAGGACCGGCCGCCCATCGGGATCCCGCGCGCCGGGATCGAGGGATTCCGGAACCACGACGACCAGGTGAATACGATCCGGGTCGACTCGCGGGTCGTCGCCGAGACGGACACCGGGGAGGCCAAGACCGACGAGTCGGCGTGGATGCGTTTCACCCTCGACACGGTGGGGAAGGTCTCCTGGCCCCGCGCCCCCGAGGGCCGGTCGATCTATCCCGAGGGTTTCCTGCCGGTCGCCGAGAAGCGACTCGGTCGCCGCCCCGAGTACCCGCCCCCGGGACGGGACGTCCGCTGCATCGTGAGCGTCGGGATGCTGACCGAGGGGTGGGACTGCAACACCGTCACCCACATCGTCGGGCTCCGGCCGTTCATGTCCCAGCTCCTCTGCGAGCAGGTCGTGGGGCGCGGGCTCCGGCGGACGAGCTACGAGGTCGGACCGGACGGGCGACTGACGGAGGAGGTCGCCAAGGTCTTCGGCGTCCCCTTCGAGGTGATCCCGTTCAAGGAGGACGCCGGGGGGCCGAAGCCCTCGCCGGCGAAACGGCACCACGTCCGAGCCATCCCCGAGCGAGCAGAGTTCCGGATCGAGATCCCGAGGGTGGACGGGTACAGCCAGGCGATCCGGAACCGCGTGTTGGTGGACTGGACGAAGGCACCCCCCCTTCGACTCGACCCGCGGCAGATCCCGACCGAGGTCGAGGTCAAGGCCTCCCTCCTCACCAACCGGGGCCGACCGAGCCTCTTCGGGCCGGGGGTGATCGAGGACGTCACCCTCAATCCGTTCCGGAAGGGGCGACGGCTCCAGGATCTCGTCTTCGAACTCGCGGGGGATCTGACACGAGACTACGTCGCCCAGGCGGGGTGCGAGGCCCCGCCCCACGTCCTCTTCCCGCAGGTCGCCCGGATCGCGGGGCGCTACCTCCGGGAGCGAGTCGAGCCGGTCCCGGGGGCCGACGTCCTCGACGTCTTCCTGTCTCCGTATTACGGCTGGGTGATCGAACGGCTCGTGAGCGCGATCCAGCCGGATCGGGGCAAGGGGGCGACGCCGGAGGTCCCGCGCTACGAGACCGGACGCGGGCCGATCCGGACCGACGAGGTGGACCTCTGGACGAGTCGAGAGGTCCGGGAGGTCACGAACAGCCACGTGAACTTCGTCGTCGCCGACACCAAGCGATGGGAGCAGTCCGCGGCGTTTGCCATCGACAGGCATCATGCGGTCGGTGCCTTCGTCAAGAATGCCGGACTCGGATTCGGGATCCCGTACCTGTGGAACGGGGAGGCGCACGACTACGTCCCCGACTTCGTGATCCGCCTCCGGGACGGGCGTCAGCTCATCCTGGAGACAAAGGGGTTCGACCCCCTCGAGAAGGTCAAGCGTGCCGCAGCCGAGCGCTGGGTCGCGGCCGTGAATGCCGACGGCCGGTACGGGCACTGGTCCTATGGGATGGCAAGGAGGCCCGAGGAGGTCGCGTCCCGGATCGACGAGGCGGTCCGCGCCTGATCCCCGCCCTGCCCCTCCTTGTAATGGCACTGGTCCTCAATGCGCCTCGGCCCAGCTCGCCCCCCAGCCCACGTCCACCACCAGGGGGACCGCCAGCCTCCACGCGCCGGCCATCTCCTCCCGCACCATGGCGGTGAGGGCCTCCCGTTCTCCCTCGGGGCACTCGAAGACCAGTTCGTCGTGGACCTGCAAGAGCATGGCGGCCTGCCAGCCCTCGGCCGCCAGGCGCCGGTGGATGGCCACCATGGCTCGCTTGATGACGTCGGCGGCGCTCCCCTGGACGGGGGTGTTCACCGCCATGTTCTCCGCGTTCACCTGGAGGCCGCGGTTCGCCTGGTGGATCTCCGGTATGGACCGGCGCCGCCCCGCCAGGGTCGTGGCGTAACCTCGCAGGCGCACCTCCTCGATGGAGCGCGCGATGTAGTCCCGCACCCGGGGCAGCCGGGTGAAGTAGTCGTCGATGAAGCGCCGCGCCTCGTCCAGCCCCAGGCCGGTCTCCCGGGCGAGGCGCTGAGGGCCCATGCCGTAGAGCAGGCCGAAGTTGATGGCCTTGGCCCGGCCGCGCAGCACCGGGTCCACCTGGGCGGGCGGGACCCCGAAGACCAGGGCCGCCGTGGAGGCGTGGATGTCCTCCCCCCGCCGGAAGGCGTCGATGAGGTAGGGCTCCGCCGCCATGTGGGCCATGAGGCGCAGCTCGATCTGGGAGTAGTCGGCGGAGAGGAGGCCCCAGCCCTCCCCCCGGGGGACGAAGGCCCGCCGCACCTCGCGCCCCACCGGGGTGCGCACGGGGATGTTCTGGAGGTTCGGGTCGCTGGAGGAGACGCGTCCCGTGGCCGTCCCGGTCTGGTGGTAGGAGGTGTGGATCCGCCCCGAGACCGGGTTCACCAGCCCCGGGAGGGCATCCAGGTAGGTCCCCTTGAGCTTGGCCAGCTCCCGGTGCTCCAGGACCCTCGCCACGATGGGGACCCCGGACATGGGCTCCAGGACCCCCGCGTCGGTGGACCAGCCCGTCTTGGTCCGCGGGACCCGGCGGACTCCGCAGGAGTCCTGCACCCGCAGCCGCTCGAAGAGGACGGGGCCGAGCTGCCTCGGGCTCGCCACATTGAAGACCTCTCCGGCCAGCTCGTGGATCTGGGCCTCCAGCGCGGCCAGGCGGACCGTCATGGTCCCGGACTGCTCGCGTAGCCTGTCCGCGTCCACCCGCACCCCGGTGCGCTCCATGGACGCCAGGACCTCCACCAGGGGCACCTCCACCTCCCGGTACCACGCCTCCAGGCCCAGCTCCGCCACCCGCGGGCCCAGGAGACGGTGCAGCCGCCAGGTGAAGTCCGCGTCCTCGCAGGCGTAGCGCCCCACCCGCGCCACCTCCACCCGGTCCATGGTGATCTGGTCCTTGCCCTTCCCGATGAGCTCCTCGGTCTTGATCTTGGTGTAGCCGAGGTAGCGCAGCGACATGAGGTCCAGCCCGTGGCGCACCGTGGGGTCCACCAGGTGGTCCGCCACCATGGTGTCGAAGGCCAGCCCCCGCACCCGGATCCCGTGGGCGGCCAGGACCTGGAGGTCGTAGGAGGCGTTCTGGGCCCCCTTGGGCACCGAGGGGTCCCCCAGGAGCGGCGCCACCTGCTCCCGGATGAGGCCCTCCCCCCCGGGGACGTTGGCCGGGATGTAGCGGGCCTCCCCCTCGGCGCCCGAGAGCGAGACCCCCACCAGGCGGGCCGTGAGCGGGTCCAGGCCCGTGGTCTCCGTGTCGAAGGCCAGCTCGCCCAGGCGGCGCAGCCGCTCCACGTAGGCCGCGACCTCCGCCGCGTCGGTGAGGACCTTGTAGTCCTGGACCACCGCCGCGTACGGGGAGACGGCGGGCTCGCCCGCGACGTCCGCCCGGGCGGCCTCGCGGGTGTAGCGGTCGAGCAGGGAATGGAACTCCAGCTCCCGGAGCAGGGGCAGCAGGCGGTCCAGGCTGGGGGGCGCCACCCGCAGGGCCCCCAGGTCCAGCTCCACAGCCGCCTCCACGTCGATGGTGGCCAGGCTCCGGGAGAGGCGCGCCACCTCGGCGTGCTCGACCAGCCGCTCCCGCGTCTTCGAGGCCTTCATGGTGCCGCCGGCCGCCGCCCCCAGGACGCCCTCCAGGTCCCCGTGCTCCCGCAGGAGCCGCGCGGCGGTCACCCTCCCGACGCCCTCGACCCCCGGGATGTTGTCGGAGCTGTCGCCCATGAGCCCCAGGAGGTCGGCGATGCGCGCCGGGGGGACGCCCCAGGCCTCCTCGACCCCCGCGGGCCCGATGACCTCGGCGGGCTCGCCCCGCCGGGGGCGGTAGACGGACACGGCCCCCGTGACGAGCTGCATGAAGTCCTTGTCCGCCGTCACGAGCATGCAGGAGAGGCCCCGCGCCTCGGCTCGCCGGGCCAGGGTGCCTATCAGGTCGTCCGCCTCGAAGCCCGGCACCAGGATGAAGGGGATCCCCAGGGCCTCCGTCAGGAGGCGCAGGTAGGGGATCTGTTCCACCAGGTCCTCGGGCATCCGCTCCCGGGTGGCCTAGTAGGCAGGATAGGCCCGGTGGCGGAAGGTGGGCTCGGGGGAGTCGCTCACCACCCCGAGGTAGTCGGGCCGCTCCTCGTCGAGGAGGGAGACCAGCTCCCGGAGGAATCCGAAGAGGGCGCTCGTGTTCATCCCGCGGGAGTTGGTGAGGGGGCTGCGGACGAAGGCGAAGTGGGCCCTGTAGGCCTGCGCCATGCAGTCCACGAGGAAGAGGCGTTCCGGCATGGGGCCGCACTCTAGCGCCCCGGGGCCCGGTTGAACACCCCGCCGGCCTGGACTACCATGTCGCCCCCCAAGGAGGGCAGGTCATGAAGATCGGCGTCATCCTCTCCGGCTGCGGCTTTCTCGACGGGGCCGAGATCCACGAATCGGTCCTCACCCTCCTGGCCATCGACCGCCTGGGACACGAGTACCTGTGCATGGCCCCGGACGCGGACCAGCGGCAGGTGGTGGACCACCGGACCCGCCAGGCGGCCCGCGGGGAGCGGCGGAACATCCTGGCCGAGTCGGCGCGCATCGCCCGGTGCGAGATCCGCGACCTGAAGGGGGTCAAGGCCTCGGAGGTGGACGCCCTGATCCTCCCCGGCGGCTTCGGCGCCGCGACGAACCTCACAAGCTTCGCCACCGAGGGGGCCGGGTGCTCCATCCTGCCCGAGGTGGAGAGGCTCCTGACCGAGGTCCACGGCGCGGGCAAGCCCATCGGGGCCATCTGCATCGCCCCCGCGGTCCTGGCCCGCGCCTTCCACGGTCGGAAGTCCGTGAGCCTCACCATCGGCAACGACGCGGGGACCGCCGCCGCCCTGCAGAAGCTGGGCGCCACCCACCGGGACTGCCCGGTGCGCGAGTGCCATGTAGACCGGCAGAACCGCGTGGTGACCACCCCGGCCTACATGCTGGCCCGGCGGATCTCGGAGGCGGCGGAGGGCATCGAGAAGCTGGTCCGTGAGGTGGCGGCCCTGGCCCGGCAGCCCGCGGCCCCGGCCTCGGCTGGCGCCCCGGCGCGATAGACAGCCATGGTGGACCTCAGGACCTTCAGCTACATCGACATCCTCCAGCCCCAGACGGCCTCCTTCCTGGCCACCGTCTCCCAGGGCTACCTCCCCGTGGAGGAGCAGGCCTCCCTCTTCGTGGAGATAGCTCCCGGCATCGAGATCAACCGCCTCACCGACGTGGCCCTCAAGGCCACGGAGGTGCAGCCGGGGATGCAGGTCGTCGAGCGCACCTACGGGTGCCTGGAACTGCATTCCTTCGACCAGGGCCAGGTGCGGGCCGCCGGGGAGGCCATCCTCTCCCGCCTGGGGAAGACGGAGGCCGACAGGCTGCGGCCGGTGGTGGTGTCGGATACGGTCATCACCGGCGTCGACGCGCACCAGACCATGCTCGTCAACCGGATGCGCCACGGGGACATGCTCCTGAAGGGCGAGACCCTGTGGGTGCTGGAGGTCCACCCCGCGGGCTACGCCCTCATCGCGTCGAACGAGGCCGAGAAGGCCTCTCCCATCAAGGTGCTGGAGTTCCTGAGCTTCGGCGCCTTCGGGCGGGTCTACCTCGGCGGCACCGAGGCGGCCATAGGCGAGTGTCGCCGCGCTACCCTGGACACCCTGGCGTCCACTGGCGGGCGGGAGAACGACGCGAGGGGCTAGGGTCCGACCCCCTCCGGCGCCAGGGTGCCTTCCAGGGCCGGGATCACCCCGGAGGTGGGCCCCGCCGGCGGGCTCGGGGGCTGGGGCGTGGGCGTGGCGGGGGCCGGCGCCGCCGGGGGCGGCTTCCACCGCGCCCGTCCAACCAGGGGCACGGTCCCCGTCCCGTTGAAGAGGGGATAGCCGGCGTTGAGCAGGAGGACCCGCCGCCGGCCGTCGTCGCCGGTCGTCAGGTGCAGCCAGCGCACGGGGTAGAAATCGGCGGGAGAAGGCGCACGTCCCTGCTGCTCCGGGGCCAGCCCCTGCCGGACCCCCATGCCCTCCATGCCGTCGAAGTAGGGCGTCCCCTTCCACACCCCGGGGCGCAGGCGGACCTCGGGGCCCATGTAGACCTGGGACCCCTGCGGGGACTCGGGGGAGCCGGGGAGCGCCTGGGTCCAGGCCCGCGGGAACTCCAGCCGCACCCGGCCGCCCTGGCGCTCGATTCGCGCGAGCCGCTCGATCACCTCCAGGGCGAAGCCCGGCTCCAGGTCCAGCCCGGCCCAGGCCTCCCGCAAGGCCTCCCCGGGGACCACGACGTCGTCCGACAGGCCGTGGAGGAGGCGCAGGAGGAGATCCAGGGGGGAGGTCTCGCCGTCCCGGTCGAGGACGGCCGCGATCCGCGAGCGCACCGCCGCCGCGTCCAGGACCGGCGCCGCGGGGGTAGCCCCCGCCACGCCTCCGAGGACCACAACGAGCCAGAGCGTACGTTCGCCCCACATGGCAGGCCCCGGTCCGGCCCCCCGGCAACGAACGCGCAAGCGCCGATCCATGGCGGGGCGACGCAGCGACAAGGTCCGCCCGGGCGCGTCCCTTCACGCGGTGCGGAGCGCAGGCGCCCGGGCTGTGGACCTAGCCCCCACCCCCCGCCCCCTGGAGCAGCCGGCGCGCCTCGGCGTTCGCGGGGTCCAGCGTCTCCAGGACGTGGCGCAGCCGCGCCGCCGCCTCGTCGCGCCTCCCCGCCGCCAGGAGGGCCTTCGCCAGGTTGACGTGGAAGGCCGCCACCGACGGGGCGAGGCGCACCGCCTCCTCGAAATGGGGCAGGGCCTCCGTCACGCGCCCCGCCCCCGCCAGGACGTTTCCCAGGTTGTTCCGCGACTCGGCGTGGCGAGGCCTGAGGGCCACCGCCTCCGCCAGCCAGGCCTCCGCCCGCTCGGGGCGGCCCGCCAGGGCGGCCTCCACCCCGAGCCGGTAGAGGGCAGCCCCCAGGTTGTTCCTCGCCTTCTCGTATCCGGGCCGGAGCGCGAGGGCGCGGCGATAGTGGGGCAGGGCCTCCTCGTCCCGTCCCAGGCCGGCCAGGGCGTGGCCCAGGTTGTTCAGGGCCTCGGCGTAGTCCGGGTCGAGGGCGATGGCCCGCCGGTACTCCTCCACGGCCTCGGCGCCGCGCCCCTGCTGGGCCAGGACGTAGCCCAGGTTGCACCAGGCCGTGGGGTCCAGGGGGGCACAGGCCATGGCCCGTCGCAGGAGCGCCTCCGCCTCGGCGTGGCGGCCGGAGCGCGCCTCCACCAGGGCCAGGTTGTTCAGGGCATTGTGGTAGGTGGGCCGGGCCTCCAGGGAAAGCCTGTAGTGCCGGGCGGCCTCGTCGGCGGCCCCGCGCTCCTCCAGGGCGATCCCCAGGTTGTTGTGGGCGGTGTAGTTCTCCCGGGTCACCTCCACCGCGCGGCGGAAGACCGTCTCGCTGTCCCTCCAGGTCCCCACCTGCGCGACGGTCAGCCAGGCCAGGGCAGCGAGCACGCCGGCCGCGCCGCAGGCCACGGCCCGCCGCGACCGGGGCCCACGGGCCGCCACCAGCGACCCGCCCCAGGCCACCGGGATCGTGAGCCCCACCAGGGGGAGATACATGTAGCGGTCCGCCATGGCCTGGGAACCCACCTGCACGAGGCCTATGACCGGGACCAGCATCCCCGCGTAGAGGAACCAGCCCACCGCCAGCCAGGGCCAGCGGCGGGCGAGCCGGAGGACGGCGGCGGTGATGGCCGCCAGGGCGAGGAGGGCGAGGAGGGCCTCCCCGTTGCCCAGGGTCTCGCCCGGGTGGGGATAGAAGATGGCCAGGTCCGAGGGCCAGAAGGCCTTCCCCAGATATCGCAGGTAGGCCACCAGGGCGTTGCGCACCCGCATCCCGGGCGGCATGGCCTCCACCGCCGTCACGGCCCCGCCGCCCCTCTGCACGAGGAAGGTCGCGAGGGCGGAGGCGGCCGCGAGGGCCAGGAACGGGAGCTTCTCCCGGATCAGGGCCCAGGTCCAGGGCTCTCGGCGAGCCGTGCGCCCCGTGGAGGTCGCCCGGCCCAGCCGCCCCAGGGGCCAGAGGTCCAGGAGGAGCATGACGAAGGGCAAGGTCACGAGCATGGGCTTGGCCGCCAGGCCCAGGGCGAGGCACACCGCCGCCGCGGCGTGCCGCCCCGGCGAGGGGCGCTCCACGTGGCGGACCCAGGCCGCGAGGGCGGCCAGCCCCAGGCAGGTGGAGAGGACGTCCTTGCGCTCCGCGGCCCAGGCGACCGACTCCACGTGGAGCGGGTGCAGGGCGAAGACCGCCGCGGTGAAGGCGCTGGGGCCCGTCTGGCCGCTCGCGCGCGCGAGGACCAGGAAGAGCAGGACGCCGTTCAGGGCGTGGAGCAGGGCGCTGTGGAGGTGGTGGCCCCAGGCCCGCTCCCCGAAGAGGCCCCAGTCCACCATGTGGGAGATCCACGTGAGGGGATGCCAGTTGGCCGCGTGGCCCGTGGTGAGGGCCCAGCGCACGCCGTCCGCCGTAGGCCCACGCTGCACCCAGGGATTCCGGGTGAGGTAGGTCCCGTCGTCCATGTTGATGAATCCGTTCTCCAGGGCGGGGAGGTAGACCGCGAGGCCCGCCGCGAAGAGGGCGGCGGCGAGGACGAACCGGGCGCTGCGAGCGGCCGGCACCGGGCTCAGGGGAGCGGGAACCTCGCGCAGAGGGCCGCCACCTCCCGTCGCAATCCCTCCAGGAAGGCCGCGTCCTCGCGGCGGCGGATGGCCTCGCAGATCCACGCGGCCACCTGCCGCACCTCCGGCTCTCCCATCCCGCGGGAACTGACCGTGGGCGTGCCGATGCGCAGCCCGCTCGTCACCGTGGGCTTGGCCGGGTCGTTGGGGATGAGGTTCTTGTTGACGGTGATCCCCGCCGCCCCCAGGGCCGCCTCGGCGTCCTTGCCCGTCACCCCCAGGGGGCGCAGGTCCACCAGGAAGAGGTGGTTGTCCGTCCCGCCGCTCACCACGCGGCACCCCCCCTCGGCCATGGCCGCGGCCATGGAGCGGGCATTGGCCAGGACCCGGGCCTGGTAGTCCCGGAAGGAGGGTGCCAGGGCCTCCTTCAGGGCCACCGCCTTGGCCGCCACGAGGTGCATCAGGGGCCCGCCCTGGATCCCCGGGAAGAGGGCGCTGTCGATGGCTCGCGCGTGATCCTCCTTGCAGAGGATCATCCCGCCGCGAGGGCCCCGCAGGGTCTTGTGGGTCGTGGTCGTCACCACGTGGGCCCAGGGCACCGGGTCCGGGTGCAGCCGGGCGGCCACGAGGCCCGCGACGTGGGCCATGTCCACCATGAGGAGGGCCCCCACCCCGTCGGCCACGCGGCGGAAGCCCTCGAAGTCGATGAGGCGCGAGTAGGCGCTCGCCCCGGCGATGATGAGCCTGGGGCGGTGTTCGGCGGCCGCCCGGGCCACCTCCTCCATGTCGATGCGCTCCGTGTCCGGGTGCACCCCGTAGCGGGCGATGCGGTAGAAGCGCCCCGTGTAGTTCTTGGGGTGGCCGTGGGAGAGGTGGCCCCCGTGGTTCAGGTCCATGGAGAGAATGCCGTCGCCCGGCTCCAGGAGGGCGAAGTAGACCGCCGTGTTGGCCGTCGCGCCCGAGTGGGGCTGCACGTTGACGTGCTCGGCCCCGAAGAGCCTCCGGGCCCTATCCTGGGCCAGGCGCTCCGCCTCATCCACGAACTGGCAGCCCCCGTAGTAGCGCCGGCCGGGGTAGCCCTCGGCGTACTTGCTCGTCATGACGCTTCCGGCGGCCTCGCGCACGGCGCGGCTCACCGTGTTCTCGCTGGCGATGAGGATGACCTGGTCCCGCTGCCGGGCCTCCTCCCCCTGGACCGCTGCGTAGACCTCCGGATCCGCCTCTCCGAGCGCACTCATGCCCCTCTGTCCTCCCCGGCGATCCGCCACTTCAGATAGGCCTGGATGAACTCGTCCAGGTCCCCGTCCAGGACCCTCTGCACATCCGGCTCGGCCAGCTCCGTGCGCCGGTCCTTTACCTGGGTGTAGGGCTGGAGGACGTAGCTGCGGATCTGGTTCCCCCAGGCGATCTCGCCCTTCTCCCCGTAGAGGCGGGCCTGCTCGATCTGGCGCCTCTCCTCCTCCAGCCGGATGAGCTTGGCCTTGAGCATGAGCAGGGCGCGCCGGCGATTGGCGTGCTGGGAGCGTTCGTTCTGGCACTGCACCACGACGCCGGTGGGGAGGTGGGTCATGCGCACGGCGCTGTCCGTCCGGTTCACGTGCTGGCCGCCGGCCCCGCTGGCGCGGAAGGTGTCCACCCGCAGGTCGGCGTCGCGGATCTCCACGTGGATATCGTCGTCCAGGGCCGGCACCACGTCCACTGCCGCGAAGGAGGTGTGGCGCCGCTTCTGGGCGTCGAAGGGCGAGATGCGGACCAGGCGGTGGACCCCCGCCTCGGACCGGAGGTATCCGTACGCGAACGGGCCCTTCACGTGGAGGGTCGCGGTCTTGATGCCGGCCTCCTCGCCCGTCTGCCGGTCGATGAGGTCGGCGGACCAGCCCTGGCGCTCCACGTAGCGGCTGTACATGCGGAGCAGCATCTCGGCCCAGTCGCAGGACTCGGTCCCCCCGCTCCCGGGCTGGACCGAGACGTAGGCCTCCCGATAGTCGTGGGGCCCGGTGAGCATGGCCTTCAGCCCTATGGCCTCCACCCGGCGCTGGAGCCCCTCCACGTCCCGGGCGATCTCCTCCAGGGTGGCCGGGTCCCCCTCGGCCAGCTCCACCAGCTCCACCAGGTCCCGGGCGTCCCTGGAGGCCTGCACGATGGGATCGCCCAGGGCCTTCACCCGTTTCAGCTCCGCCACGAGCCGCTGGGCCCGATCCTCGTCGTCCCAGAACCCGGCCGCGGCCATCTCCTGCTCGATCTCGGTGCGGCGCCCCAGGAGGGCATCCACCTTGAGGGCCCGGTGCAGCCCGTCCAGCTCCCGGGCGGCCGCGTCGATCCTGGAGAGCAGCTCCTGGCTCATCGGGGAGGCATGTTACCCCGGGCACTTTCCAAGCTCCAGGGGACGTGCTAAGGTCCCGCGCCATGCGTCGGGACGACCTCCGCCGGATCCTCGTCCTCGGGAGCGGGCCCATCGTCATAGGCCAGGCCTGCGAGTTCGACTACTCCGGGACCCAGGCGGTGAAGGCCCTCCGGCAGGAGGGCTACGAGGTGGTGCTGGTGAACTCCAACCCCGCCACCATCATGACGGACCCGGAGGTGGCGGACCGCACCTACATCGAGCCCGTGGACCCTCCCACCGTGGAGGCCATCATCGAGCGGGAGCGTCCCGACGCCCTCCTCCCCACCCTGGGGGGCCAGACGGGGCTGAACGTGGCCGTGGCACTGGCGGACGCGGGCGTCCTCGCGCGCCACGGCGTGGAGCTCATCGGGGCGCGGGTCGAGACCATCCGCAAGGCCGAGGACCGCGGCCTGTTCCGCGACGCCATGGTCCGGATCGGACTGGAGGTCCCGCGGAGCGTCATCGCCCGCAGCCTGGCCCAGGCCCGGGAGGGCCGGGGCGAGCTGGGGCTGCCCTGCGTCATCCGGCCCGCCTTCACCCTGGGCGGCACCGGGGGCGGCATCGCATACAACGTGGACGAGTTCGACCGGATCGTGGAGCAGGGCCTCGATGCCTCCATGGTCCACGAGGTCCTCGTGGAGGAGAGCGTCATCGGGTGGAAGGAGTTCGAGCTGGAGGTGATGCGGGACCGCAAGGACCACTGCGTCATCGTCTGCTCCATCGAGAACGTGGACCCCATGGGGG
>JACQVX010000192.1 GCA_016209495.1 Planctomycetota bacterium | reverse complement strand
GTGTAGAGCCGGTCGGGGATGCGGAGCCGCCTCCCGCACCGGGGGCAGGAGAACTCCTCCTCCGGCGGGGTGTCAGGGGGGACGTTGAACTGGGCGATGCAGTGCTCGCAGATGACGATGCGCTTGCGCTGGTGGTCCAGGGCCGACTCCACCTGCTCGATGGTGGCCATGCCCCGGGCCACGAGGATCTGCCCCAGGCGCCTCGGCGCCCCGCGCTGGGCCGCCTCGTGCTGCTCCCGGAGGGCGCGGTCCAGGTCGGCCTTGGCGAGGACGCCGCGCTCCATGAGGATCTGGCCGAAGACGTTGTCCTCGGCCCGGCGCTTCTCCGGGGGGCCCTGGTCGCCGTCGGGCCGGTCGGGGGCAGGGGGCATGGCGCCAGGATACGGCGCGTGCGCCGCCCCTGTCCATCGGGTATAGAGAGGCGAGCGGAGACCCCCGACCATGACCGCGATGACCGCGACGATGACGGCGTGGGCCGGCCGCGCGGGCGTGGACACGCCCCCCGCCAACCTGGAGCGGCTGGACCACCGCTTCTACTTCCCCGGGGCGCCGGCCATCGACTACTACCGGCGCGCCTACGCCCGCGAGCGGGGGCTGGCCTCGCCGCCGGACCGTGCCTCCACGGCCTTCGCCTACCTCCTCTCCAGCCTCGTCCTGCGCCCCGCCTGGCAACTCGGTACCCTGAACCCGTATCCGGTCCTGCTCCGGCGTCTGGCCCCCGAGCGCGTCACCGTGCGCTCCCTGGACGGGCTGAGGCTGGCGGGCCTCTACTTCCCGAGCGCCCGTGCCCGAGCCGGCGAGCGGCGGCCGGGGGTGGTGGTGGTCCACGGGCGGGCGGTGAACAAGGAGAGCACCCTCCACTACGTGAGCTTCCTCCGCCGCCGCTACGACGTCCTGGCCATCGACCTCCGTGGCCACGGGGAGAGCGAGGGGACCGTGACCACCTTCGGGGCCCACGAGGTGCGGGACGTCTCCGGGGCCGTGAGCGCCCTCCTGGCCCGAGGCGCCACGTCGGTGGCGGCCCTGGGGGGGTCCCTCGGGGCGGCCTCGAGCCTGCTCGCCGCGGGGTGCGACCCGCGTATTCGCTGCGTGGTGGCCGATGCCCCCTTCGCACGGCTCCGGGAGCTCCTGGACCTCCACCGCGCGCGGCTCCACATCCCCCGGGAGCCCTTCAGCCCCCTGGCCAAGTCCATCCTGGATCGGCGCTGCGACTTCGACATCGACCGGGTCAACCCCGAGGAGGCCGTGGGGCGCACCCGCGCCCCGGTCCTGGTGATCCACGGCACCGGGGACCGCATGATCCCCGTCGGGCACGGCCGCCGGGTACAGGAACGGGCCGCGGCCGGCTCCGTCCTCTGGACCCCGTCCGGGGGCCACGGGACCGTCTATTTCCGGCACCGCCGGGGATTCATCCGGCGCGTCCTGCGCTTCCTCCGGAGCCACCTGGATGGCTGACTCTCCGCTCGCCGGGCGCGTCGCGGTCGTCACGGGGGCCTCCCGAGGGATCGGCCGCGCCCTGGCCCTGGGGCTGGCCCGCGCCGGGGCGGACCTGGTGGTGGCGGCGAAGACGGAGAGCCCCGACCCCAGGCTCCCGGGCACGATCCACGAGACCTGCCGCGAGGTCGAGGCCCTGGGCCGCCGGGCCCTGCCAGTGAGGCTGGACGTGCGGGACGAGGCCGCCGTGGAGGCCATGGCCGCGCGGACCCTGGAGGTCTTCGGCCGCGTGGACGTCCTGGTCAACAACGCCGGGGCCATCTGGCTCGCCCCGGTGGAGCGGACCCCGCTCAAGCGCTACGACCTGCTCATGGGGGTGAACGTCCGCGCGGCCTACGCCTGCGCCCGGGCGGTCCTCCCCTCCATGCTGGCCGCGGGCTGGGGGCACATCGTCAACATGTCGCCGCCCTGCGCCCTGGAGGCCCTCCCCGGCGCCACGGCCTACTTCCTGAGCAAGTTCGGGATGACGCTCCTCACCTACGGCCTGGCGGGCGAGTGCGCGGGGCGCGGGGTCGCGGTGCACTCCCTGTGGCCGGTCACCATGATCGAGAGCCAGGCCACCATCGCGTGGGGGATGGGGGACCGGCACCTCTGGCGCTCTCCGCAGGTCATGGTGGACGCGCTCCTGGCCCTCGTCGGCAGGGACCCCTCGGCCCGCACCGGGATGGCCCTCACGGACGAGGAGGTCCTGCGCGGGGAGGGCGTGACGGACTTCTCGCGCTACGCCTGCGTCCCGGGCTCGGAGCCCCCCGCCGTGGACTGGGCCGCCTTCGGCCGGGTGGCGGCCCGGGCGTTTGAGCGTCGCGCCGAGCGGGGTTAGGCCTTCCTCGCGACCCCTACCGCCCCGTCATCCCCCTGGGCACCCGATCCGGACCTCTCTCGCTCGCGGGCCTGTCTTGATACTCGTATGGTCCATGGGTATGCTATGTATTGATATGAGATACTTACACTGGAGAAGGCGCGCATGGCGACCGCGGGGTTCGACTGGGACGAGCACACCGAAGGGCACGTCGCGCGGCACGGAGTCATCCGGGATGAGGTGGAGGAGGTGTTTCGGGGAAGGCGGTTCACGCAACGGTCGCGAAGGGGATCCTACGCCACGTACGGGAGAAGCCTTGCCGGCCGGTATCTGTTCGTGGTGTGGAGGATGAGAAAGGGCGGGCGGATCCGTGTGATCACGGCGCGCGACATGAGGGATTCGGAGCGACGGCGGTACAGAAGGGAGGCGCGATGAGCCGGACAAAGAAGAAGACACTGCCGGGGTTCAAGAGCGAGGCCGAGGAGGCCGAATTCTGGTCTGTCCATTCGCCGGAGGACTACCCGGACGAGTTCGAACCGGTGGACGAGGAGGTGAGGCTGGCGGCGTCGGTGGCCGGAAGGATCGACGAGAAGGCCAGGAAGGACATGGTGACGATCCGGCTTGAGCGAAGGATGATCCGGTGGGCGAAGGCGCTGGCGAAGAAGGAGGGGAAGCCGTA
Organism: Planctomycetota bacterium; assembly: GCA_016209495.1. GTDB lineage: Bacteria > Planctomycetota > JACQVX01 > JACQVX01 > JACQVX01 > JACQVX01. The sequence continues at coordinate 10,246 of JACQVX010000192.1, read as the reverse complement.
TCAGGTGCTTCTTCGGGAGATTCTCCAGAGGCGGGTGGACGGATACCGGCTGGCTCACAGCATGAGCGGTGAGGAAGGGAACGGCGAGATTCGCATCCTGCGGGTGCCGCGCGAGGAGGGTTATCAGTACGTGTTGACCCCGCGGGATCGGGTGAGACTGCAGAAGGTCCTGGTGGGAGCGGACGTGACCGTTCCGGAGAGCTGCTTCGCGCGCTACGACACGCACCACGATTTCCGCACGATGATCGGGGTGAGGTTCGAGGCCGAGGTGCCGGGCGTGTTTCACGTGACGGAGGCGCTCATGACGGCGATGGGGACGCGATGCGTCGTGGTGGACGCACCGAGCGGCAAGACGCTGTGGCGGAGCGATAGGCGGCATGGGGGGGGAACCCGGGCCCCGCCGGTTCGAGCGTCGCGCCGAGCGGGACTAGGCCTCCCTCGCGACCCCTAGCGTCCGGTCATACGCCGCGGGTCCAGGAGCTCGTCCGCCTTCGCCCTGGGCACAAGGCCCTGCTCCACCACCAGGTCCTTCACGAGGCGGCCCGTCTCCACCGCCTCCTTGGCGACCTGGGCCGCGCGGTCGTAACCGATGACCGGGTTCAGGGCCGTCACCAGGGAGGGGCTCCGGCCCGCGTGGCGCTCGCACTGCTCCCGGTCCGCCTGGATGCCGTCCACGCAGCGCTGGGCCAGGAGGGTGGCGGCGCGGGCCAGGAGGGAAGCCGAGTCCAGGAAGTTCACCGCCATGACCGGGACCTGCACGTGCAGCTCCAGCTCCCCGGAGGCCCCGGCGAAGGCGATGGCGGCGTCGTGGCCCACCACCTGGGCGACGACCTGGCGCACCACCTCCGGGATCACCGGGTTGACCTTGCCGGGCATGATGGACGAGCCGGGCTGAAGGTCGGGCAGGTGGATCTCACCCAGGCCGCAGGAGGGGCCGCTGGAACGCCAGCGGAGGTCATTGGCCACCTTGTAGAGGGAGAGGGCCGCAGAGCGGAGCGCCGCGGAGGCGTGCACCAGGGCGTCGCGGGCCCCCTGGGCCTCGAAGTGGTCCGAGGCCTCGCGCAGGGAGAGCCCCGTGGCCTCGGCCAGCCTCGCGATGGTGCGGGGGGCGAACTCCGGGTGGGCGTTCAGCCCGGTGCCCACCGCCGTGCCGCCCAGGGCCAGCTCCTCCAGGCCGCGGGAGGCCGAGGCCACGCGCCGGTGGGCCCGCTGCACCTGGGCGGCGTAGCCTCCGAAGACCTGGGAGAGGCGCACCGGCGTGGCATCCATGAGGTGGGTCCTCCCCACGGTCACCACCTCGTCCAGGGCGCGCGCCCTCCGTGCCAGGGAGACGGCCAGGCGGACCAGGGCCGGCAGGGTCTCGCCCCGCACGGTGGCCAGGGCGGCGACGTGGGCCACCGAGGGGATCACGTCGTTGGAGGACTGGCCCAGGTTCACGTGGTCGTTCGGGTGGACCGGGGCCTTGGTCCCCACCTTCCCACCCAGGAGCTGGATGGCCCGGTTCGCGATGACCTCGTTGGCGTTCATGTTCGTGGAGGTCCCGCTCCCGGTCTGGAAGACGTCGATGGGGAAGTGCTCGTCCAGCCCCCCGACGGCCACCTCGTCGGCGGCCCGGGCGATGGCCCCCGCGAGACGGGGCTCCAGGCGGCCCAGGGCCTCGTTGGTCCGGGCGGCGGCGGCCTTGAGGGCCCCCAGGGCCCCGAGGAAGGCCCGGGGAACGCGCCGGCCGCTGACGGGGAAGTTCTCCACGGCCCGGGCGGTCTGGGCCCCGTAGAGGGCCGTGGCCGGGACCTCGACGGGCCCCATGGAGTCGGTCTCGGTGCGTGTCGTGGCCATGGTCATGGCTCCCGCCCGTCTGGGGCTGCCGCTGGCCAACTGGCCGCGGGCCGGTAGAATAGCGCGCCAAGTCGCGGGAACCAAAGGGTGTCCCTCGGTGTGCGATCCGATGGCCCCCACCTGCCGGTCCAGGAGGTACCCCATGTCCCACCGCGCCCTCGCCGCCCCGTCCTCGATCGTCCTGGTCCTCGCTGTCCTCGCCGCCGCAGCAGCCGTCCGGGCCGAGGACCCCATCCGGGACCTGGAGAAGGACCTCAAGGCCGCCCTGAGCGGAGGCGACGTGAAGGTGGTGGGCGGCATGGTCGAGGTCATCGTGCGGCACGGGGGCGAGGAGGCTGCGGGGCTGCTCCTAAAATACGTGGAGCGGATGCCCGAGGGGGCCGACCGCTACTACTGGACCCTGGTGGGCGGGGCGGCGGCCTTCACGGACCCGGCGGGGCTGGGGGCCGTCGGCGAGTGGGTCCTGCGGAACAAGGGGGCCGCCGGGGCCCGGGACGTGCTCTTCGCACTCCGGGACAACGGCTCGCGGGCCTATGCCCGGGCTCTGGAGCCGGTCCTGGAGAAGGGACCCTTCGACCTGCAGGTGATGGTGGCCGAGCACCTCGGAGAGCTGGACTATGCCGAGAGCATCGACGTCCTCCTGGCGGCCCTGAAGCGCGAGGAAGGGCGCAACGTGGACCTCGCGGCGCGCATCGTGCGCGCCATGGAGGGGGCCACGGGCGAGGTGCTGGGCGACAGGCCGGGGGCCTGGGAGTCCTGGTGGGCCCTCAACCGCAAGGACAGCTTCCGCAAGCCGCGCGGCGAGGGCGGCACCGGGACCGCCACGGACGTCCTGGACCCCATTCGCACCCCCGTCTTCGAGAAGGTCAGGGAGCTGGACCCGGAGCGGATCGTTGTGGTGAAGGAGGAGTGCGAGCCCTGCAACTTCGACAAGATCCAGGAGATCCTGGAGCGGATGAAGGTCCCCCACAAGCTGGTGACGAAGAAGGAATTCGCCGCGGACACCTTCAGCATGAAGGGCCGGATCGCGCTGCTCCTCAACTGCACCCAGATCAAGGAGCACTGCATCTGCCCCACCTGCAAGCCGACCGGCGCGACCAACATGCGCCTCAAGCAGTGCGGGGACTGCAACGTCCACGACATCATCTCCCACGCCTTCGACGCCAAGGCGGTGCAGAAGATCAAGGCCTTCGTGGAGGCCGGGGGTTACCTCTTCACCGAGGACTGGGGGCTCCCGGAGGTCCTGGAGAAGGCCTGGCCTTCCCTGGTCAAGGCGGGCGAGTTCCAGAAGGAGCAGGAGGTGGACGTGGTCCCCTCCCGGGGCATGACCAGCCACCCGCTCCTGAAGGGCGTCTTCCAGCGGCCCGAGGACGAGCGCCACAAGGGCGGGGACGACGGCGGCGAGGGCGGGACGGTGGTGGGCGAGCCGGAGGGCGGGACCGAGGACCCGGACCTCGCCGCCCAGCACGCGTGGACCATCGACGACGACAGCCCCACCATCCGGGCCGTGGGCAAGACGGTCTCCGTCCTCCTCGTGAGCCCCAAGCTGCGCGAGTCGGTGGGCGAGGCACACGAGCCGGTGGCCGTGACCTTCCTGGCGGCGGGCGAGCGCGACGACATCGACCGCAGACCCCGCACGGGGGGCACCGAGGGGCACGGCGAGGCCGGCGGCAAGGGCCGCGTCCTGCACGTCCTCTCCCACTTCGGCAAGCAGGGCTCCACGGAGGACGAATACGCCCTCCAGAACCTGCTCATCAATTTCCTCCTCGAGGCCCGCCGCCGGGTGGGCGCCGCCGGGGTCCGCTGAGCCCCGCCGGGCGCCCTCGCCCCCCGGTGGGACCGGCGGGCCTGCGACCCGGTCGAGGCCCACGCCTCACGCCCACGCCTCACGCCCACGCCCACGCCCACGCCCACGCCTCACGCCTAACGCCTCACGCCCATGCCCACGCCCCCGCCCACGCCCACGCCCACGCCCACGCCCACGGCCACGGCCACTAACGTCCCGCCTGCCCCGGTCCGATACATCGGGACGTGAGACACGTCCCCACCGCCCTCGCCGGGGCCGCCGGCCTGCTCCTGGCGATCCAGGCCACGGCCCGGGATCGGCCCGGGGCCCCGCCGGGTCCCCTGGAGGGGCCGCCCGTGCCCCTGGCCCTGGTGGGGGCCACGGTGCACGTGGACGCCCGCACGGTCGTGGAGGGGGCCACCGTGACCCTGCGCGGTGGACTGGTGGAGGCCACGGGGCCGGACCTCGCGTCGCCCCCCGACGCGGCGGTGGTGGATTGCGCCGGGCTGCACGTCTACCCGGGGTTCATCGACGCCCACACCGGGCTGGGCCTCGCCGCCGACGCCCCCGAGGCGCGGGAGGTGGCGGCCGCCCAGGGGGAGGTCCCGGACTTCCACCGGGGGGCCCTGGCGGCCACCCGGGAGGCCCACCGCCGCGGCCTTCGGCCCACGAGGGACGCGGGGGCCGAGGCGGTCCCCAGTGCCGAGGAGTGCGAGCGCCTCCGGCGCGCCGGCTTCGCCGTGGCCCTCTCGGCCCCCGGCGGGGCCATCGTGGCGGGGCGCGGCGCCCTCCTCGCGCTGGGGGGCCGCCCGCGGCGCGAGTCGGTCATCGCCGGCCCCTCGTCCTGGCACCTCTCGCTCGAGCTGCCCGGGGAGGACGCCTATCCGGAGACGCTCATGGGGCGCATGGCCCACCTCCGGCAGTTCCTCCTGGACGCCTCGGCCCACCACGGCAGGCTCCGCGCGTGGAGGGCCGAGCCGCGGGGGCGGCCGCGGCCGCCGGACGACCCGGACCTGGAGGCCGCCCTGGGGGTCCGGGAGTCGGGGCTGCCGGTGGTCTTCGAGGTCCGCCGCGAGAACGACGTGCGCCGGGCCCTGGCCCTGGCGGAGGAGCTGGGGCTCCGGCCGATCCTGAGCGGGGCCGACGAGGCCTGGCGGGTGGCGGACCTCCTGGCCGAGCGGCGCGTGCCGGTGGTCCTGGCCCTGGACTTCCCCGAGGAGCCCCGGCTGGAGCCCCCGCCGGGGACGGACCCCGGGGACCCGGGCCTGGTCCCGCAGCGGGTACGCCAGGACCGGCACCGGCGCTGGGAGGAGAGGGTCGCGGGGGCGGCGCGCCTCCGGGAGGCGGGGGTGGAGCTGGCCTTCTCCACCCGGGGCATGGAGGGGCCCGGGGAGTCCCTCGCGAAGCTCCGGCTCCTCCTCGCGCGCGGCCTCCCGGTGGAGGACGCGGTGGAGGCCCTCACGGCCGCGCCGGCGCGCCTCTTCGGCGCCGGCGAGGTCCTCGGGAAGGTGGAGGCGGGGCGGGCGGCCTGCCTCACGCTCCTGGATGGGCCCCTGGAGACGGAGTCCAGCCGGGTCCGCCGGGTGGTGGTGGACGGGCGGCTCTTCGACCTGGAGGAGGATCGCCCCGAGCGGCCCCCGGAGGTGGACCTGAGTGGGACCTGGGAGGTGGAGGTGGAGCTGCCCGACGGGCGCGTCGCCTGGACCCTGGTCCTCGAGCAGGACGGCTCACGGCTCTCCGGCTCGGCCACGAGCAGCCTCGGCGAGGCGACCCTGACGCGGGGCCTGGTCTCCGGGCGCTCCGTGCACCTCTGGCTGGAGGTGCGCGCGGGGGGCGAGACCCTGGAGGTGGAGCTGACCGGGGAGGCGCGGGAGGGGCGCATCGAGGGGACCGCCACGGGCCGCGGCACCACGGCCCGCTGGTCGGCCCGGAAGCCGGAGGCGCTGTGAGGGCCGCATGGCCCCTGGTGGCGACCCTCGCGCTCCTGGTCGCGGCCGCGCCGGCGGCCCCGGAGGACCCCGAGGTGGAGCTGGACGAGGACCGGGTCCCGGCGACGCGCACCGGGGGCGACTGCCTGGTCCGGGGCGCCACGGTCCACACCATCTCCGCGGCCGGGACCCTGGAGGAGGTGGACGTCCTGGTGCGGGACGGGCGGATCGAGGCGGTGGGGCACGGCCTGAAGGCCCCCGAGGGGGTCGTCGTGATCGACGCCCGCGGGCGCCACCTGACGCCGGGGCTCATCGACTGCCACTCCCACATCGCCATCCAGGGTGGGGTGAACGAGGCCACCGAGTCCATCGTCGCGGAGGTGCGCATCGCCGACGAGGTGGACCACGAGGACGTCTCCCTCTGGAGGGGCCTGGCCGGGGGGGTCACCACGGCCCAGATCCTCCACGGCAGCGCCAACTGCGTGGGGGGGCAGTCGGCGGTCATCAAGCTGCGCTACGGCCGGCCCGCCCCGGACCTGCTCTTCGGGGGGGCCCCCCGGGGGATCAAGTTCGCCCTGGGCGAGAACGTGAAGCAGTCCAACTGGGGGGATCAGGCGAGGGGGACCCGCTTTCCCAACACCCGCCTGGGGGTGGAGGCGGTCTACCGGCGCGCCTTCGCCGAGGCGCGCGACTACGACCGCGCGCGGCGGGACCACGGACGGCGGGTGGCCGCGGGCGAGGCGGGCCCCGGGGACGCGCCGCGCCGGGACCTCCGGCTCGAGACCCTGGCGGCGGTGCTCTCGGGGGAGGTGCGGGTCCACTGCCACTCCTACCGCGCCGACGAGGTCGTCATGCTGATCCGGGTGGCGGAGGAGCATGGCGTCCGCATCGCCACCTTCCAGCACTGCCTGGAGGCCTACAAGGTTGCGCCGGAAATAGCGGCCCACGGGGCGGGGGTCTCGACCTTCTCCGACTGGTGGTCCTACAAGGTCGAGGCCTACGACGCCATCCCGCAGAACGCCGCCCTCTGCACCCGCGCGGGGGTCGTGACGTCCATCAACTCCGACAGCGCCGAGCTCCAGCGCCACCTGTGGCTGGAGGCCGCCAAGTGCGTCCGCCACGGCGGGCTCTCCGCGGCGGAGGCCCTCGCCCTGGTGACCCTGAACCCGGCGCGGCAGCTCGGCATCCAGGACCGGGTGGGGAGCATCGAGCCGGGGAAGGACGCGGACCTAGCCCTCTTCGAGGGCCATCCCCTCTCGGCCTACGCCCGCTGCGTCATGACCCTGGTGGATGGGGAGGTCTACTTCGAGGACCGGGAGGCGCCGAGACGCGGGGCGGACGGGTTCGACCCGGACGGCGCGCCGCGTCGTCCGCCGCTCGCGCTCGCGGCGGACGACGCGGGGCGCTACGCCATCGTGGGGGCCGTGGTGCACCCGGTCTCCCGGGGCGAGACCGGTCCGGCTACGGTCCTGGTGGAAGGGGGGCGCGTCGCCGCCCTGGTGGGCCCGGGGCGCGCGCCGCCCCGGGGCTGGACCGTGGTGGACGCCACGGGCCTCCAACTCTACCCGGGCCTGGTGGACGCGGGGACGGAGCTGGGCCTCACCGAGATCGGCTCCGTGGCCGGGACCCGGGACACGGGGGAGATCGGGGAGGTGCAGCCCGACCTCCTGGCGGCCACGGCCTTCCACCCCGCCAGCGAGCACATCCCCGTGAGCCGCGCGGCCGGCGTGACGAGCGCCCTGGTGGCGCCCCGCGGCGGCCTGGTCTCCGGACAGGCGTCCCTCATGGCCCTGGACGGGTGGACCCCGTGCGAGGCGGCGGTGGTGAGCCCCCACTCCCTGCACATCAACTTCCCCGCGGTACCCCGCCCGGAGGAAGGGCCCGGGAAGCCCGATCCCGCGGCCCGGGAGCGGTCCCGGGATCGATACCGGGGGGAGCTGGAGGCACTGCGGGGCCTCTTTCGCGAGGCCCTGCGCCTGGAGGCCTCCTGCCGCGAGGCCCTGCGGCGGGGCGAGGTCTCCCCGGAGGGGGACCCGCGGGTGGCGGCGGTGCTGCCCTACGCCCTGGGGGACCGGCCGGTGGTCTTCCACGCCGACGGGGCCCCGGAGATCTGCGGGGCACTGGACCTGGCCGCGGAGCTGGGCCTCCGGGCCGTCATCGCGGGGGGCCGGGACGCCTGGAAGGTCACGGACCGCCTGGCCCGCTCCGGGGTCCCGGTGATCCTGGGGCCGGTCCTCGCCCTGCCCTCCGAGGAGTGGGATCCGTGGGGCAGCCTCTTTGCCTCGGCCTCGCGGCTCCGGGACGCCGGGGTGCCCTTCTGCCTCCAGACCCAGGAATCGAGCAACGTCCGCAACCTCCCCTTCCAGGCCGCCTGCGCGTCGGCCTGGGGCCTGAGCCGCGAGGAGGCCCTCCGGGCCGTCACCATCGACGCGGCGCGGGTCCTCGGGGTGGAGGGGCTCCTGGGGGGCATCGAGCCGGGGATGCGCGGAGACCTCATTCTCACGACCGGCGACCCCCTGGAGGTGGTCACCGACGTGGTGGCGGTCTTCATCGGCGGACGGCCCGTGGACCTCTCGAACCGGCACACCCGACTGGCGGAGCGATACGGAGGTCGCGGCCCGGTCCCCGGGCGGCGGTTCCGGTAGGCCCGGCCAGAAGCCCGCGGCGGGGGTCCCTGTCGCGGGCGTCGGGGGGCGCCCGCGGGGCAGGGAACCCCCGCCGACAGGCAGGACGCCGCGCGGCCTGCGCCTGGATGTCCCCCCCTCGGCGGGGGGGAGGGGCTCTGATTGCTCGGGGGGGAACCGAAGACGGTGCCCCCCCATGTCCCCCCCTCTGGAGGTCGCGCGGAGTCGTCGTCGCTCGAAGGAATCGGGCCAAGATTACGATGCCCGCGTCCCACGGGCCACGCGCCCGGGGAGGTGATTATTCTCACACCGCCGGGAAGTCCGGCGGCCTAGCCCAGCGAGGCGAGGCCCGCGCGGGCCTCGGGGGTGCGGAACACGTCCTCCAGGTGGGCCAGCTCCAGGGCCAGCCCCTGGTCCAGGGGGAGGCGCACCCCCTCGTCGATGATCCGCTCCGCCAGCCGGAGGGCCCCGGGGACCTTCTTCCCCAGCCACCGCAGCCAGCGCTCCACCTCCGGGTCGCCCCCCGAGGAGATGCGGCCCGAGAGGCACTCGTCCACCGAGTGCTCCGCGAAGAAGGCCGCGGCCCGCGCCAGGGTGGCCGGGGGCCCGGGAGGCTCCACCGGGTAGGAGAAGAGGGGCGGTGCCTCCGCGAGGGCCTGGTCCAGGCCCTCGGGCTCCACGGGCTGGGCCAGCCCGAGGGCCGAGGCGGTGGCGGCGTCCAGGGGCGCGCCGGTGAGGATGAAGTACTTGGCCAGGGGTGCCCCGATCCGTCGCGCCAGCCGCTGGGTCCCCCCCAGTCCCGGGTAGATCCCCAGCCCCGTCTCCGGGAAGGCCATGCTGCCCCGGGGGGTGGCCAGGACCCGGTCGGCGCAGAGGACGAGCTCGCTTCCCCCCCCCAGCGAGGGGCCGTCCAGGCGCACCGTCACGGGGATGGGGCCCTCCTCGATGCGCCTGTAGAGGCGGGCGGCCCGCTCGGTGAACGCCCGGATCCGGCCCAGGTCGCCCCGGTCCATGCAGCGCACGAAGAAGCGTACGTCGGCCCCGGCCACGAAGGCCTTCCCCGAACCCGCCAGGACCACGGCGCGGAGCGTCCGGTCACGCTCCACCTCGTCCCAGGCCTCCTCGATCTGCTCCACCACCTCCTCGTCGAGGGCATTCAGGGCGTCGGGCCTCCGGACCGTGATGGTGGCGACGCCCCCCCGCGCCTCCAGGCGCACCCGGACGAACCGGAAGGGCCTCCCGCCGCGCCCCGCCAGGACGCGGGGCACAGTCCGGCCGTGGACCTCCGCCAGTTCTCGCGCGCGGCAGGTCGCCTCGTCGAGACCCAGGCGGTTGGCCATCTCGAAGGGACCCTGTGCCCATCGGAGGCCCACGCGTGCGCCGATGTCCGCCTCCTCGATGCCCGCGACCCCCTCGTCCACCACCTCGGAGGCGGCCAGGAGGGCCGCCCCGGAGAGCCGGCGGACCGCCGCCTCGAATGCGCCCCCGTCCGGGGTCCCGGCCAGGTCCCAGGGGCGTCCGGCGGCCACCTGATCCGCCAGCCTCGCGGCGGGGCGGTAGAAGGGGCCGAGCTCCTCCCCCAGCGCCGTGGCGGCGTGGAGGGCGACGGGAACGCCGGTGGCGTTCATGAGGGCGAAGGGCCCCAGGGCGATGCCGAAGGCGTCCTTGGCGGCCGCGTCGATGGTGGCGACGTCGCAGACGCTCTCCTCCAGCAGGCGCACGGCCTCGTTCAGCCAGGGGACGAAGAAGCGATTCACCACGAAGCCGGGGCTGTCGGCGCTGGCGATGGGCGTCTTGCCCACGCGCTCGGCGAATCGCCAGGCGGAGTCGAGGACGGCGGGGGAGGTGGGCCGCGCCCCTACCACCTCCACCAGCCGGTTCTTGGCCGGGTGGTAGAAGAAGTGCAGGCCGAGGACGCGCGACCGCCGGCGGACTACGGCCGCCAGGTCCCGCACCCGGAACGAGGACGTGTTGGTGGCCAGGATGGTCGCGGCCGGGCAGATCGCGTCCAGGCGCCGGAAGAGGTCGCGCTTGACCTCCAGGTCCTCGAAGACCGCCTCGATGACCAGGTC
>JACQVX010000189.1 GCA_016209495.1 Planctomycetota bacterium | reverse complement strand
GGGCGGCGGGGGCCGTGGGGTTCGCGCCCGCCGGGCTCGGGTTCGCCGCGCCCGCCGGGCGCTCGCGACGCACGGTGACCTTGGGGGGCTGGAAGCTCATGACTCCGGAGCGGGGGCGGGCCTTGTCCAGGCGTGTCCCGCAGACCTCGCAGGCCTTGGCGTCCACCTCCCAGATCTTCCCGCACCCGGGGCAGATCTTGTCGGCGAACTCGAAGACGTCGGGCTGCCAGGGGACGGACAGGGCCTCGGAGCAACCAGGGCAACGTCCCTTCTTCCCGGCCATGGAATCCGCCACGTGGATGACGCGACCGCAGGCGCACTGGACGCGGATGGGCATGGAAGGTCCAAGGATTATATCGGCAGTCCGCGGCCAATCCCACGGGGGCGCGGGCCCTGACGCCGTCCCCTTGAGTCCCGCGATGGGTCTACCTAGAATGCGCGCCCCACGCATGACGACGATACCGATCCACGGCAGAGACCTGGGCCTCGAGGCCGCCCGCCGCATCCTGGCGGACGGCGCCGGGGCCCGGGTGCGCCTCGCGCTCACCGAGGAGGCCCGCCGGCGGATCCGCGAGGGGCGCGCGGTGGTGGACCGGGTCCTCGAGGAGGGCCGCACGGTCTACGGAGTGAACACCGGCTTCGGCAGGCTCTGCGACGTGGCCATCCCGCCCGAGTCCCTGCGGGAGCTGCAGCGGAACCTCCTGCGCAGCCACGCGGCCGGGGTCGGGCCGGCCCTGGACCCCGGAGTCACGCGCCTCGCCCTGGCCCTGCGGATCCACGCCCTGGCGGGGGGACTGAGCGGGGTGCGGCCCGAGCTGGTGCAGCACCTGGTGGCCCTGTTCAACGCGGGGGTGATCCCGGTGGTGCCCGCCCAGGGTTCGGTGGGGGCGAGCGGGGACCTGGCCCCCCTGGCCCACATGGCCCTCGTGGCCGTGGGCGAGGGGGAGGCGATCGTGGGCGGCGAGCGCCTGGACGGCGGCGAGGCCCTGCGGCGCGCCGGGCTCGCGCCCTTCGAGCTTGCGCCCAAGGAGGGCCTGGCCCTGGTGAACGGGACCCAGGTCTCGCTGGCCCTGGCCCTGGACGCGGCCCTGCGGCTCCGGGAGGCCCTGGTGGCGGCCGACGTGGCCCTGGCCCTGAGCGTGGAGGCGACCCGCTCGAGTCACAGGCCCTTCGACGGGCGCATCCATGCCGCGCGGCCCCACCCGGGCCAGGCCGCCTCGGCGGCCAACCTGCGGGCGATCCTGGAGGGCGGCACCGTCGCCCGGAGCCACGCGGACTGCGGCCGCGTCCAGGACGCCTACTCGCTGCGTTGCGCCCCCCAGGTCCACGGGGCGAGCCGGGACGGCCTGGGTTTCGCCCTGGGGGTCCTCGCCGTGGAGGTGGATTCGGCCACGGACAACCCGCTGGTCTTCGCCGGGGAGGGGGAGCTCGTGAGCGGAGGCAACTTCCACGGCCAGCCCGTGGCCCTGGCCGCGGACCTCGTCTGCATCGCGGCCGCCGGGGCGGGGGCCGTGAGCGAGCGACGCGTGGAGCGCCTCCTCAACCCGGACCTGAGCGGCCTGCCGGCCTTCCTGGTCCGGGGGGGCGGCCTCCACAGCGGTCTCATGATGCTCCAGGTCACCGCCGCCGCGCTGGTCTCGGAGAACAAGACCCTCTCCCACCCGGCCTCGGTGGACTCCATCCCCACCTCGGCCGCCGAGGCGGACCACGTGAGCATGTCCGCCTTCGCGGCCCGCAAGGCGCGGCAGGTCGTGGAGAACCTGGAACGGGTGGTGGCCATCGAGCTCGTCGCGGGGACCCAGGCCCTGGACCTCCTCCGGCCCCTGCGCGGGGGGGCGGGGGTGGAGGCGGCCCACGCCGCCGTGCGCGGCCTGGTGGCGCCCCTGGAGGGGGACCGGGTCCTCTCGCCGGACGTGGAGGCGGCGGCGGGGCTCGTCCGGACGGGAGGCCTCCGCACCGCCGTGGAGGGGGTCGTGGGGTCGCTTTCGTGAAGGCGGCCGCCGCGCCCCGCGTCGTGCGCTCCCCCCGGGGGCCCGAGCGGAGCTGCCGCACCTGGGCCGCCGAGGGGGCCCTGCGCTGCCTCATGAACAACCTGGACCCGGAGGTGGCGGAGGACCCGGACCACCTCGTGGTCTACGGTGGGACCGGCCGGGCGGCGCGGTCCTGGGCCGACTTCGAGGCCCTGGTGGCGGCCCTGCGCCGGCTGGCCCCGGACGAGACCCTGCTCGTGCAGTCCGGGCGGCCCGTGGGGGTGGTGCGCACCTTCGAGCAGGCCCCCCGGGTCCTCATCGCCAACGCCAACCTGGTCCCGGCCTGGGCGAACTGGGACGAGTTCCGCCGCCTGGAGGCGGCGGGCCTCACCATGTACGGCCAGATGACCGCGGGCTCCTGGATCTACATTGGGACCCAGGGGATCCTCCAGGGGACCTACGAGACCTTCGCCGCGGCCGCCCGGCGCCACTTCGGGGGAGGCCTGACCGGCCGGCTCGTGGTGACGGGTGGCTGCGGGGGCATGGGCGGGGCCCAGCCCCTGGCCGCCACGATGAACGGCGCGACCTGCCTGGTGGTGGAGGTGGAACGCGCGAGGCTGGAGCGCCGGCTCGCCACCCGCTACCTCGACGCGGTGGAGCCGGACCTGGAGACGGCCCTGGGGCGGGTCCTGGCGGCCCGGGAGGCGAGGCGGGCCGAGTCCGTGGGCCTGGTGGCCAACGCCGCCTTCGTGATCCCGGAGCTGGCGCGCCGGGGCCTGGTCCCGGACCTGGTGACGGATCAGACCAGCGCCCACGACGCCCTGGAGGGCTACGTCCCGGACGGGATGCCCTACGAGGCGGCCCTGGAGCTGCGCCGTCGGGACCCCGGGGCCTACGTCCGGGCCTCCATGGAGGCCATGGCCCGCCACGTCCGGGGGATGCTGGCCCTGCGGCGCGCGGGCGCGGTGGTCTTCGACTACGGGAACAACCTCCGGGGCCAGGCCCGCGCGGCGGGGGTGGCGGAGGCCTTCGACTACCCGGGCTTCGTCCCGGCCTACATCCGACCGCTGTTCTGCGAGGGGCGGGGCCCCTTCCGCTGGGTGGCCCTCTCCGGCGACCCGGAGGACATCCGGCGCACGGACGAGCTGGTCCTCCGGGAGTTCGCGGACGACGAGGCCCTCTGCCGCTGGATCCGCCTGGCGGGCGAGCGGGTCGCCTTCCAGGGCCTCCCGGCGCGGATCGGCTGGCTGGGCTACGGGGGGCGCGCGCGGCTGGGTGTGGCCATCAACCGCATGGTGGCCCGGGGCGAGCTCTCCGCCCCGGTGGCCATAGGCCGCGACCACCTGGACGGCGGCTCGGTGGCCTCGCCCCACCGGGAGACCGAGGGGATGCGCGACGGTTCCGACGCCATCGCCGACTGGCCCATCCTCAACGCCCTGGCCAACTGCGCCAGCGGGGCCTCGTGGGTCTCGGTGCACCACGGGGGCGGCGTGGGCATCGGGCTCTCCATCCATGCGGGGCAGGTGGTGGTGGCGGACGGCACCCGGGAGGCCGAGGCGCGCCTGGAACGGGTCCTCACCACGGACCCGGCCACCGGGGTCTTCCGCCACGCGGAGGCGGGCTACGAGGAGGCGCGCGCCTTCGCGCGCCGCCGGGGGCTCGCCCTGGAGTCCGGCCGTGGCTGAGCCCTGCGACCTCCTGGTGACGAACGCCGGGGAGCTTTGCACCCTGGCCGGCGCCGCGCCCCGCCGGGGGCGCTCCCAGGCCGAGGTCGCGGCCGTCACGGATGGGGCGGTGGCCGTGCGGGAGGGGCGCGTCCTCTTCGCCGGACCCCGGCGGGAGGTGGAACGGGCCTACCGCGGCGACCGGGTCCTGGACGCCGGGGGCCTGTGCGTCACCCCGGGCCTCGTGGACGCCCACACGCACCTCGTCTGGGCGGGCTCCCGGGAGGACGAGTTCGCCCAGCGCGTCGCGGGGCGCCCCTACCGGGAGATCGCCCAGGCCGGGGGCGGAATCCGGGCCACCGTCCGCGCGACCCGGGCGGCGGACGAGGAGGCCCTCGTCGCGGCGGCCCGGCGACGCCTGGGCCGGATGCTGGACCACGGGACCACGACCGCCGAGGTCAAGAGCGGCTACGGCCTGGACACGGAGACGGAGCTCCGGCAGCTCCGGGTGGTGCGGCGCCTGGCCCGCGAGCAGCCGGTGGACCTGGTCCCCACCTTCCTCGGGGCCCACGAGTTCCCCGACGAGTACCGGGACGACCGGGAGGGCTACGTCCGGCTCCTGGTGGAGGAGATGGTCCCCGCGGTGCGGGAGGCGGGCCTGGCGGAGTTCTGCGACGCCTTCTGCGAGGAGGGCGTCTTCGACCCGGCCCAGACGGCCCGCGTCCTGGAGGCGGCGGCGGCCCAGGGCCTCGCCCCCAAGCTCCACGCCGACGAGCTCAGCCCCACGGGCGGCGCCGAGCTGGCGGCCCGCCTCGGGGCGGCGAGCGCGGACCACCTGGTGGCCACGGGCCCCGAGGGGATCCGAGCCCTGGCGAGGCGCGGGGTGGTGGCGGTCCTCCTGCCCGGGACCTCCTACCACCTGGGGACGGGGCGCTACGCCCCCGCCAGGGCCATGGTGGAGGCCGGGGTCCCCGTGGCCCTGGCTACGGACTGCAACCCCGGCTCGTGCACCACCGAGTCCATGACGATGGTCCTGAGCCTGGCCTGCCTGGGGCTGCGCCTCGGCCCCTCGGAGGCCCTGGTGGCCGCCACTATCAACGCCGCGTGCGCCATCCGGCGCGAGGCCGAGGTGGGCTCCCTGGAGCCGGGCAAGCGTGCGGACCTGGTGGTCTGGGAGGCCCCGAACCACCGCTACCTGGCCTACCACTTCGGCGTCAACCTGGCTCGCACCGTGATCCAGAGGGGCGTGGTCGTCCGGGGGCCCGCGACGTGACGACGATCCTCGGCCTCAACGCCTACCACGCCGACGCAGCCGCGGCCCTCCTCGTGGACGGCCGGCTGGTGGCCGCGGCGGAGGAGGAGCGCTTCAGCCGGATCAAGCACACGGCCGGTTTCCCAGCCGAGGCCGCCGCCTGGTGCCTGCGCGAGGCGGGGCTGGCCGCCGTGGACCTGGAACACGTGGCGGTCTCCTCCAGGCCCATCGACCACGTCCGGGATGAGATCCTCTACATCCTGAGCGGCCGGCCCGCCTACTCCCGCCAGATCAAGCGCCGCCTCGAGCAGGTGGCGCGCCACCGGGACGTGCGGGGCGAGTTGGGTCGCGCCCTGGGGGAGGCCCCGGGGGCTCTCCCGGCGCGGCTCCACGAGCTGGAGCACCACGCCTGCCACATGGCCAGCGCCTTCTACCCCTCGGGCTTCGAGGAGGCGGCGGTCTGCTCCATCGACGGCTTCGGGGACTTTTGCTCCCTGATGCTGGGGCGCGGGACCGCGACGCACATCGAGGTGCTGGACCGGGTCCTCTTCCCCCATTCCCTGGGGATCCTCTACACGGCCTTCACCCAGTTCCTGGGATTCAAGAAGTACGGGGACGAGGGGAAGGTCATGGGGATGGCGGCCTACGGCAAGCCCATCTACCTGGAGGCGATCCGCCGCGTCGCGCGGCTAGGGGCCCGGGAGCTGCTGCGCCTGGACACGGACTACTTCATCCACCCGGTCTACGGGGTGGACATGGTCTGGGAGGACCGCGTCCCCCAGATGGAAGACCTCTTCAGCGAGCGGTTCATCGAGACCTTCGGCGTGCCCCGCGGCCGATACGACGACCTGCGGAAGGAGCACCTGGACCTGGCCGCCTCGCTCCAGGCCTTCCTGGAGGAGGCGGTCCTCCACGTCCTCGGCCTGCTCCACGGCCGGGTGGGCTCTTCGCGCCTGGCCTACGCGGGCGGCGTGGCCCTGAACGTCCGGGCCAACTCCCGCATCGCCTCCGAGACGCCCTTCCGGGAGGTCTACATCCCGCCGGCCGCCACGGACGCGGGCACGGCGGTGGGGGCCGCCCTGGTCGTGCACCACCAGGTCCTGGGCGCGCCCCGGGGCGCTCGCGCCGACCTGGACGGGGCCTTGCTCGGGCCGGCCTACGGCGCGGCGGAGGTGGAGGCCGCCCTGGCCTCGGCGGGGCTCCAGGGCCGGCGCTCCGAGGACGTGGCCGCGGAGGTCGCGGCCCTGCTGGACCAGGGGCGGGTGGTGGGGTGGTTCCAGGGTCGCATGGAGTTCGGTCCGCGGGCGCTGGGGGCGCGCTCCATCCTGGCCGACCCCCGGAGGCGGGACATGAAGGAGGTCCTGAACGCGCGGGTCAAGTACCGGGAGCCCTTCCGTCCGTTCGCGGCCAGCGTCCTCGCCGAACGCGCCCCGGAGTGGTTCGAGGGGGCCGGCGCGTCGCCCTACATGCTCCTCACCTTCCCGCTCCACCGGGAGAGGGTCGAACAGGTGCCGGCCGTGGTCCATGCGGACGGGTCCTGCCGGGTCCAGACGGTGGAGCGGGACGCGGCCCCGCTCTATCACCGTCTCGTCGCGGCCTTCGAGGGCCGGACGGGGGTCCCCCTGGTCCTCAACACCTCCTTCAACGAGAACGAACCCATCGTGTGCAGCCCCGCCGACGCCATCGAGTGCTTCCTCTCCACCAAGATGGACGCCCTCGCCCTGGGCGAGACGATCCTCGTGCGCTGAGGCGGCCGGCCATGCTCGAATGCGTGCCGAACTTCAGCGAGGGGCGCCGGCCCGAGGTGGTGGCCCGGATCGAGGCCGCGGCCGCGGCCGCCGCGGGGGTTCGTGTCCTGGACCGGCACGTGGACCCGGACCACCACCGGGCCGTCCTCACCCTCGCCGGAGAGCCTGCCGCCCTGGTGGATGGCGCCGTGCGGGCGGTGGCGGCGGCGGTGGAGGCCATCGACCTGGGCTCCCACCAGGGGGCGCACCCGCGGATCGGGGCGGCGGACGTGGTCCCCTTCGTGCCGCTGGCGGGCTCGACCCTGGCGGACGCGGTGGAGGCGGCCCGGGCCGCGGGCCGGCGCATCGGGGAGGAGCTGGGGGTGCCCGTGTTCCTCTATGGCGAGGCGGCGGCGAGGCCGGACCGCCGCGCCCTCCCGGACATCCGGCGGGGCGGGCTGGAGGCCCTGCGGGGGCGGCCCGCCCTGGAGCCCGAGTTCGGGCCGGGACGGTTGCACCCCACCGCGGGGGCCTGCTGCGTGGGGGCGAGGGGGCCGCTGGTCGCCTTCAACCTGGAGCTCTCCACCGACGACGAGGAGCTGGCCCGGCGCATCGCCCGGAGGGTCCGCGAGTCGGACGGGGGACTCCCCGGGGTGCGCGCCCTGGGGCTCCGGCTGGCCAGCCGGGGCGTGGCCCAGGTCTCCCTGAACCTGGTGGACCCCGGGGTCACGGGCCTGGCCGAGGC
>JACQVX010000188.1 GCA_016209495.1 Planctomycetota bacterium | reverse complement strand
GTCGAGGGGTCACACATACCAGGAGAGGGGATCATGGCCATAGCGGCTTCGCTCGCGGGCACCGTCGCGCCCGCGTTCCGTTCGCCTTCGTTGCTGCCCTCCGTCGTGGACGAGCCGCTCGGCGGCTTCGAAGGGATGCTCGATTCCGTCGCCCTGACGGGCCTCGTGGCGCCGTCTCCGGGGCGGGGGGCCCTGTCCCAAACAGGGGGCGACCAGCTAGAGCTCTCGGGGCTTGGCGGGCAGGACTTCCTCCTCAGGGCCTCGCTCATGGAGGTGGAGTTCGAGTCCGTGCGCGCCGTCCAGGGGGCGAACGGAGGACGGCTCATCGAGCGCAGCCGCTTCCTCTACCAACGCTTCGAGCTGGAGGTCCGCGCCAAGGACCCGGAGGGGCTCGACAGGGCCCTGGAGGCCCTTCGCGACCACTTCAGCCCCGAGAAGACCGCGCAGCGCATCTTCGATTTCGCCACGAGCCACTACGGCCGCACGGAGGACTTCGATGGCGACGACCCGGAGGCCCGCGAGCGATACCGGGACTACATCCTCCCGGCGATCCAGCGCGGCTTCGAGGAGGCCCGGGCCATCCTGGGGACGCTCCCCCCCGAGGTCGAGGACGTGGTCTCCTCCACCTTCGATCGGATCCTGGAGCTCTTCCGGGCCTTCGTGGAGGGCGAGGGGGCGCCCGAGCCCTCCAAGGTGGCATAGCGCCCGGTGCTTGCTGATGGCGGGGGCGGGACTCGAACCCGCACGGGCGTGGGCCCAGGGGATTTTAAGACCCCCGTGTCTGCCGTTCCACCACCCCGCCGTGTCCTGCGGACGCACGGACTCACGACGCCTAGTGATTCGCGATGGTGGCGACGCCGGTGAAGGCCTCCAGCCAGCGCGAGGTGTCGTCGCCCGCGGGGACCTCGCTGGGGGAGACGCGCCAGACCTCCAGGGAGACCCGGATGGCCCGGGGGAGGCGGCTTCCCTGGAACCGGGTCTCCCACTCCCCGCCCCCCTCGTCCTCCTCGCCCAGGTAGGCGAGACGAAGGGTGTGGACCCGGTCGAAGACCTCGGCGTAGAGCGGCTCCGCGTCCTCCTCCGACCCCGAGCCTCCACCCCCAGGACCGGCGCCGCGCGCCCCGGGGGAGGGGAGGCGGACCCCTCTCAGGAACTCCGCCCCGGCTGCGTCCCCCTCGGGCTCGGGGGGTCCGGTGAGGCTCCACCGCTCCACCTTCCGGAAGAGGACCTTCGCGTCCGAGTCCTCGGAGTCCGCCAGGGCGTAGGTGACGCGGGCATAGCCTGACCCCCCGGTGCCCACCACGCTGGGGAACCGGAAGCCCTCGTCGAAGTCCTCCAGGTCCTCGCCCCAGTCGAAGCTCTCCCCGCCCGCGAGGGCGTCGGCGCCCATCGGCGCGCCACCGTCGCCCCGGGCCTCCACGGCCCCTGGTTCGCCGCCCGCCGGCGCCTTCCGGGGGAGCAGGGCATTGCGGATCCGGTCCGGGTGATACATGCCGGAGAGGTCCCGGGTCATGAGGGCGAGGACCGCCTGGCCAGCCCGCGCGCTGGAGGTGGCCTCCTCGAAGTGCTGCTTGGTGGTGAGGGTGGGGACCAGGATCGCCTGGAGCATGACCATGAGCGAGGCCAGGATGGCCAGGGCCACCATGACCTCCATCAGGGAAAAGCCGTCCTGCCTGGGACGACGCCCGACGGGGCTCACGGCCGACGGCCTCCCCCTGGGCCCTCTCGCCCCTTCGGGTCCGGGGCGTAGGTCGAGTGGCGGACGGTGCGCTTCTCCTCGCCCCCCGGGAACTCGAACTGGACACTGACCGTCACGCGCAGGACCTTCCGCTCCCCCATGACCCGGAACTCCTCCTCCTCCTTGGCCCATTCGAGGCCCGTCTCCTCGTCGGCACCGCCGGAGCCTCGCTCCACGCCCTGCACCACCTCCTCGAGCTTGCGGGCCGCCAGGAGCTTGGCCAGGAGGGTCTCGCGGGTCTCGAAGCCCCGGTCGCGGCTGGCCTCGTTGACCGGCAGCAGGTAGCTGAGGGCGATGGCCAGGATGGCCACCGCGGCTACCACCTCGATCAGGGAGAGCCCGTCCGTCCGGGTCCTAGTCCTTGTATTCATGCCAGCTCAGCGGGTCGCTGGAGAAGGTGAGCGTCCCGACGAGGGCGTGGAACTTGACGTAGAGCCGCTCGTCGTTCGTGTTCGAGAGGATCACGATGTGGCTCCCGGCGGTCCCGGTGGGGGTGAGCTCGATGTCCACCTCGCCGCCGTCGTGCCCCTTGCCGTCGGGGGTGACGATGGACTCCAGGCGCACCTCCGGGTCCAACCGCCGCAGGCTGAGGCCGGCATCGGAGCCCTTCTGCGAGAGCCCCTCGGGCAGGAGGACGCGGAAGGTCCCCTCGGAGACGTCGTAGCGCACCCCGTAGCTCTCGCCGTCCAGGACCGCCTGGCTCCGGGCGAGCTGGATGGTGGCCCCCACCTCCCGCCCCGCGGCCCGGAGGGCGTACCTGGGGGTGCGGCCCACCAGGTTGGGGAGGGCAAAGGTGAGCGCCAGGGCGATGACGCTCACCACGAGCACCAGCTCGATGAGCGAGAAACCCCGGCTACGCCCCACGCCTACTCCGCCACGCCGCCCCGGTCGACGTCGGCGTCCACCCCGCTCCCGCCCGGGGAGCCGTCGCCGCCGTAGGAGTGGAGCTCGTACTTCTTCCCCCCGGAGGTCACGGTGTAGACGTAGTCGTTTCCCCAGGGGTCCTTGGGGATCGCCGCGTCCTTGACGTAGGGTCCCGCCCAGCCCTTGTCCCCCGGGTCGTTGATGAGGGCGTCCAGGCTGTCGGGGAATTTCTTGCAGTCCAGGTGGAACTGGTCCAGGCAGGACTCGAAGGCCTTGATCTGGGCGTGGGCCGCGACCTGGTTGGCCTTCTGCATCCGGGGGATCACGTAGACCACGGTGATGGTCGCCAGGGTCCCCATGATCGCTATGACGAGCATGAGCTCGATGAGCGAGAAACCGGCCTCCCGCCGGCGCGCGCGTCGTATCACGGTCGCACCCCCTTCACACGCTCTGCATCTGGACGATGGGGAGCATGATGGAAATGACGATGAACCCCACCACGCCGGCCATGGCGGCGATGATGATGGGCTCGGCCATGGCCGTCACCTTCTGGGTCGTGAGGTCGATCTCCTCGTCGTAGCTCTCGGCGATGCGCTCCAGGACCTCGTCCAGGTGGCCGGTCTGCTCGCCCACGGAGATCATGTAACCCACCACCGGCGGGAAGACGCCGCTCTTCTTCAGGGGGCCGGCGATGTCCGCCCCCTCCAGGATCCGGGCGCGCAGTTCCTCCAGGACCCGGGCCAGGACCATGTTCCCCACCAGGCGCTTGAGGAGCGTCAGGCACTCCAGGACCGGGATACCGCTCCGGAGCAGCGTGGCGAAGGTGGTGGAGAAGCGGCTCACCGCCTGCTTCTTGAAGAGGTCGCCCAGGAGCGGGAGGCGGAGCATCAGCCGGTCCATGAACAGGCGCCCGCCGTCGGTGGACACGAACATGCGGTAGGCGGCCACCGCCCCCACCAGGGCCAGGATGACCAGGTACCAGTAGTCCCGGATGAAGTCGCTGGTGGTGATGAGGATCTGCGTCGGGGCGGGGAGGACATTCCCCCGGTCGGTGATGATCTTCGTGATCTTGGGGACCACGTTGGTCATGAGGTACATCACCACCCCGGCGCCCAGGAGGACCAGGATGGCGGGGTAGGCCAGGGCCGCCCCCACCTTGCCCTTCAGCCGCTGCTGCTTCTGCATGTAGGCCGCCAGCCTGACGAGGATGGCCTCCAGGTTTCCCGAGGCCTCGCCGGCCTTGATCATGTTGCAATAGAGGTCGCTGAAATACTTCGGGTGGTGGGCGAGGGCCTCGGCGAGGGTCATCCCCTGTGTGACCTTCTCCCGCACGTCCCGGAAGGCGTTCTCCACCCGCCGGTCGCCCACCTGCTCCACGAGGGCCTTGAGGGCGTCGCTCACGGCGATGCCGGCGGAGAGCAGCGTGGCGAACTGCCGTGTGAGGAGGGTGATCTCCTGGGGGTTCCCGCGGTCCAGGAAGTCCCCCAGCCGGCGCCCCAGGCCAGCGCTGGCGCCCCGCCGCCGTGCGGGGGTCGGACCCGCGCCACCGCCCGCCTCGCGGGACGACGGGGCGGCGGGGGCGGCGCGCCCCTGGGCGAAGTCCACGGCCGCCATCTCGACGACGTGGACCTTGCGCATCCGCAGCCTGTCCCGGGCCTCCCGGGGGGTGTCTGCGTCGATGCGGCCCTGGGTCTCCCCGCCGCCCTCCGTGTAGGCCTTGTACTCGTAGATGGGCACTACGTCGCCGTAAGACAATCACTGCTACATTCGCCGCGCCCACGGGCCTGCCGCCGGCAGGCCCTCCCGCCTTGCGCTTCGCGCACGGCGGGGGCGCGGGGCTGCGGCGGCGCGATGCGTCGTCGCTCGTCGTCGGAATAGCGCTCCT
>JACQVX010000191.1 GCA_016209495.1 Planctomycetota bacterium | reverse complement strand
TCCGCCGCCAGGACGGGGGCCAGCGAGGGCGAATTCCACCTGGGCCGCAGGCTCTGGCCCATGCGGGTCCTCAAGGGGGAGGATGTGGAGCTGGAGCTGCCTTGCAAGGAGTGGGGCGGCGGAGAGCCGATCATCGTGGGCGCGGGCGCCACCCCGGTCCCCACGCCGCGCACCGCCTGCCTGCACCACCCGGCGGCGCTGGGCCCCACCCTCTACGTGGCCGGGAACAACGAGGTCTACGCCCTGGACCTCCGGCGCAACGCCCTGGAGGTCCTCTTCGACCGGCCGGCCGAGCGCACGTGGAACGAGGTCAACCCCGACCACCTCCACGCCCCCACGATCCACCACCGTTCCCTCTACGCCAGCTTCGTCCATCACATCGCCATCGAGGGGGAGGTCTGGCGCGGCATCCCCATCAAGGTGCCCATCCCCGCCCGGACGCTCATGGCCTTCGACACCGCGACCGGACGGAGGCGGTGGAGCCTTGCGGAGAGCGGCGAACCCCTGCTCCGGAGGCTGAGCTTCGTCGGGGCCCCCGTGGTGGTGGGAGAAGACCTCATCGCCGCCGCCACCACCTTCGACGGCTTCGTGAAGTCCTACCTCTGCGCCCTGGACCCGCGCACAGGGGCGCTGCGCTGGGCCCGCTGGCTGGCCAGCGGGGGGGTGGAGTGCACCATGTTCGGCTACCCGGCGCGGGAGCCCCTCTCGTCTCCCCCGGCCGCCGCCGGCGACGTGGTCTACCACCAGACGGACCTGGGGGTGGTGGCGGCCGTGGACGCCGCCACGGGGGTCGTCCTCTGGGAGGGGCGCTACCCGCAGATCCCCATCGTCAACACGAGCAGCTACTTCCCCGTCCTGCGGGAGCTGGGCTGGGTCAACTCCCCCCCGGTGGTCCACGGGGACAAGGTGTGGTGCGCCCCCCTGGACTCGGACCACCTGGTGGCATACGACCGCCGCACGGGGGAGCTCCGCGCCACCTACCGCCGGGACGAGGGCGGCGCGGACCTGCGCTACCTCCTGGGCGTGGACCGGGGCCGGGTGGTCCTGGCAGGCCGCTCCGTCGTCCTCCTGGACGCGGATACGGGCCGCCTCGTGAAGGAGGTGAAGCTCTATGGCTCCTGGCCCGTGGGCCGGGGGATCCTGCGCGGGGGCATGGCGGTGGTGCCGGCCCACGACCGGGTCTTCGCCATCGACATCGCCGCCGGCGAGCCGCGGCAGATCGTCCCCCTGGCGGAGGGCGAGGCCGAGGCGGGGAACCTACTCTGCTGGGACCGCTACGTGGTGATGGCCGGGGAGCGCGGCCTCACGGTCTTCGACAACGCCCCGCGCCCCGCGGCGGCGGAGGGGACACCGGGGAGGTGAGGGCCATGGACCCCTCCCGTCCCGGCGTGCGTCCCATCATCATGGTGAGGTCGGTCCCTTCGAGCCATGCGTGGGTGCTCCTGGCGGCCCTGGCGACGGTCGCCGGCCCCGCATTCCCCCAGGAGGGGGGCGGACCCGGGCGCGGCGAGCCCCCCGGAGGGGCGGACACGGAGCTCTCGACGGCGTCCCGGGAGGCGGTCCGCGCGGGCCACGCCTTCCTCGCCTCCACCCAGGCGGAGGACGGGGGATGGTCCGAGATCGTGGGCCGGAAGGTGAACGACCAATACCTGGGATTCTACGCCCGCCACGTCGGCGTGACCTCCCTGGCGGCCATCTCCTACATGGCCGGGGGCAGTCTTCCCGGCCGCGGTCCCTACGGCCCGCAGGTGGAGCACGCCCTGGCCTATGTCCTGGACCAGGTGCGGGAGGACGGGTTCATCAGCGCCAACGAGTCCCGCATGTACAGCCACGCCTTCGCCACCCTGTTCCTGGCGGAGGTCTACGGGATGACGGGGCGGATGGACATCCAGCGGCCCCTGCGCCGGGCCGTGGACATGATCGTCGTGGCCCAGAACGAGCAGGGGGGGTGGCGCTACCTGCCCACGGCCAAGGACTCGGACATCTCCATCACGGTCTGCCAGGTGCAGGCACTCCGGGCCGCCCGCAACGCGGGCGTCTACGTCCCCGCGGCCTCCATCGAGGCGGCCATCCGCTACGTGAAGGCCAGCTTCATCGACACCGAGTACGACCCGACCCGGAAGAACGGATTCTGGTACCAGGTCTTCGAGAACATGGACTACCGACCCAGCCGCACCTCCTTCGCCCTCACGGGCGCTGGGGTGACGGCCCTCTACGGCGCGGGGGAGTACGACTCCCGGGAGATCCGCGGCGGGCTCCAGTTCCTGGACAACCCGAGGAATCACCCCCACCCCTCCGAGATGCACCGCACCTTCGACTACTACTACGGCCACTACTACGCCTCCCAGGCCATGTTCCAGGCCGGGGGGCGCTACTGGAGGCGCTACTGGCCGCGGCTCCGGGATGATATCGTCTCGGGCCAGCGCCCCGACGGCTCCTGGAAGGACCTGGTGGGACCCCACTACGCCACCGCCATGGCCACCCTGATCCTCCAGATCCCCTACCGCTATCTCCCCATCCTGGATCGATAGGCGCGCGTCATGGGGCAGCTCCAGACGAAGCTCGCGGGACTGCGCCGGTTGCTGAGGACCCTGGTCCTGGCGGACGGCCTCGCCCGGCTCGTCCTGCTGGCGGTGGGCCTGGCGGCGGCGAGCTTCCTCCTGGACCGGGGCCTGGACCTGCCGGTGGCCCTCCGCCACGGCCTGCGCGCCCTCCTAGCGGGGGCCCTGGTGCTGGGGACCGCGGCCTTCCTGGCCAGGCCCCTGGCCCGGCGGCTCTCCGACGACGCCCTGGCCCTGCGCCTGGAGCGGACCTTCCCCGAGCTGGAGGACCGGGTGATCACGGCCCTCGAGTTCGCCCGCTCGGGCGTCTCGCCCGAATTCGCCGCCCCGGGACTGGTCCGCCGGGTCCTGGCCGAGGCGGAGGAGCGGGTCGGCGGGCTGGACCTGGCCCGCACCGTCCGGACCCGCGGGACGGCGGCCACGGTCCTGGCCGCCGCCGCCGCGACGACGGTCCTGGGCCTGGGGGCCGCGGCGAGGACGGACCTGGCCCGGGCGTGGTTCCTGCGGGTCTGCCTGGCCGCGGACTCCCCCTGGCCTCGTGGGACCGTCCTCGCCCTGGTGGGCCCCAGCGCCTGGGACCTCCCGGATGCCCCCATCGTGGTGATCCGGGGCGAGGACCTGACCGTAGACGTGGCCGTCCTGCGCGGGAACCCCGAACGGGTGGACGTCCACTACGTCATGGACCGCACGGGCCGGGCCGAGGCCGCCAGCATGAGGCGCTATCAGGGGGCGGCCGAGGGGGGTCTGGACCTCTTCCGGCGCGTCTTCGAGAACGTCACCGAGGGCTTCCGCTTCCACGTGGAGGGCGGCGACGACCGCACCCCGGCGCACGGTGAGCGCCGGGTGGAGGTGCATCTCAGGCCCGAGGTGGGGGCCATCCACCTGGAGCTGGAACACCCGGCCTACACGGGCCTGCCCCCGCGCTCCCAGGACGGGGGGCACGTGGAGGCCGTGGTGGGGACCCGGGTACGGTTCGAGGCCCGCACGGTGAAGCCGGTGGTCTCGGCCGCCCTGGTGGTGGGCTCGGCCGACCCGGTGCCGGTGGAGGTCGCCGACGGCGGGGACCGCCTGGCGGGGACGTTCCAGGTCCGGCAGGACGGCTCGTACTTCTTCCGCCTGGTGGACGCGGAGGGCATAGACAACCCCTCGCCCGTGGAGTTCGTCATCCACGCGGTCCCCGACCGGCGGCCCGAGGTCTGGATCCCGCGCCCCGGGAAGAACAAGCAGGTGACGGCCACCGCCCTCCAGCGCATCGAGGTCCGCTTCGAGGACGACTTCGGCCTGGGCAGGGCTCGACTGGTCCACCGCGTGGTCCCGGCCGGGGCGGCCGAGGCGGAACCGGGGGCCGGCGCGGAGGGCGCACCGGCCCAGGGAGCGGGCGTGGACCTCACCGGCGAGGGGCGCGGCCGGCGGCGCATCGACGCAGCCACGGACCTGGACCTGGCGCCCCTGGGGCTGAAGGTGGGGGATCGGGTCCTCTACCGGGCGGAGGCCGAGGACCTGCGCTCCGACGACGCCGGGGGGCCCAACCTGGGGCGCACCCGGGAGGAGTTCTCCTTCACCATCGTCAGCCCCGAGGACCTGGCGGCCGACCTCCACGAGAGCCTGGCCGGGGTCCGGGAGGAGCTGCGCGAGCTCTCGCGGCTGCAGAAGGAGACCCTGGAGGACGTGGAGGCGGTGCGCTCCCGCGCCGCCGAGGGGGAGCTGGGGCGCGAGGACCAGCGGGGCCTGGTGGCGGCGGGCCAGGAGGAGCGGCGCATCGCGGTGCGGCTCCGCCGTTCGGCGGACCTGGTGGACTCGGTGGCGAGGGAGAAGGCCCAGAACCGCATCGGGTCCCCGGCGGAGCAGGAGTGGCTCGCGGGGCTCCGGGACGACCTGGCGCACCTGGCGGAGACGGCGGTGCCGGCGGTGGCGGAGCGGCTGGACGAGGCGCGCCGCTCCCGGGCGAGCGCGCCCCCCCTCGGGGAGGCGGTCCTGGGGGCCCGCGCGGTCCTGGACCGCTTGAGCCAGGTCCTCGCCCGGCTGGACAAGTGGAGCGACCTCAACGACGTCATCCAGGACGTGCACGAGCTCCTGGAGGCCATGGAGCGCATGTATCAGGACGTGAAGGGAGGACTGAAATGAGCAAGCGATGGGCGCTCGCCTCGACCCTGGCCCCGTCCCTGGCCCTGTGCCTGGCGACCTGGGCCCCGGCCCAGGAGTCGCCGGAGGCCCTCCGGGGCGACCTGGTGCGCCGGCAGGAGCGGGCCCGCGAGTCCGTGACCCGGCTCCTCGAGAAGGTGGGCGAGATTGCCGACCGCATCGAGCGGACCCAGCCGGACGACGCCGAGACCCTGAGGCGTTGCGCCCAGGCCATCCGCGAGCTGCTCCTCCCGGAGGACATGGAGGAGCTCCTGGCCCGGTTGCGGGACGCGGACCTGGAGGGGGCCGCGCTCCTGCTCTCGGCCCGGGTGGCGGAGGGACGGGAGTCGGGGGCCATCGTCGACGACCTCGAGACCCTGCTCCGGATCCTGAAGGGGGAGCGTTTCGAGGAGGAGAAGGACCTCACCGAGGAGATGGACCGGCTGGCGAGGCGGGTGGAGGCGGTGGACGAGCTGACCGAGTCCCAGCGCGCCCTGGCGGAGGCCCTGGCGGCCCGGGACGAGGCCCGGCGCGCCGCGGCGGACCTGGCGGCGGCCGGGGAGCGGCTGGAGGCCCTGGCCCAGGCCCAGGAGCGGCTGGCCCTGGAGGACCCCGCGGCTCGCGCCCCGCTCGACGAGTCCGCCGGGGACGGCCTGGAGGAGGCCCGCGCGCGGGTCGAGGCCCTGGCGGCAGCCCAGCGGGAGGCCCTGGAGGCGAGCGGCGAGGCGGCCCGGGTGGACGCCCTGGAGGCGGCCGCTCGCCGCCTGGAGGCCGCCGCCGAGGGCGTGCGGGCCTCCCTGGCCGAGAGCCACTCGCGCGCCGGCGAGGGCACCCGCCCGGGGGGCCTGGAGCGGAGCGGCCGCAGCCCGGAGGCGGCCCGGGCCAAGGCCGCTACGCTCGAGGCCCTCGCCGGCGAGACCCGCGCGGCGGCCGAGGGCCTCGAGACGGCCTCCGGCGAGGAGGGGCGCTCCTCCGGGGAGCGGGAGTCGGCCCGGGCGGCTGGCGAGGCCGCCCGCGAGGCGACGACCGCGCTGCAGGAGGCGGCCCGAGCGAGCCTGCCCGCGGAGGGCGAACCGGGGCCGGAGTCCGCCGCCACCGGCGAACCGACCGGGGAGGTGCAGGCCCAGGAGCGGGCGGACTCGGCCCTGGCGAGGGCCATGGAGGCCCTGGCGGCGGCCGGGGGAGACCCCGGGACCCATGGGGGCGACCCGTCGAGCGGCGAGTCCGCGGCCGGCGAGTCCGCGTCCGGCGAGACCGCGTCCGGCGAGACCGCGTCCGGCGAGACCGCGGCCGGCGAGACCGCGTCCGGCGAGACCGCGGCCCGCGAGGCCGCCGCCCGCGGTGCGCGCGAGGCCCGCGGGCGCGCCCAGGAGGCCATCGCCCGCGAGGCCGAGGCGGCCCGCGCGGGACTGGAGGCCATGGCGGCGGGGCCGGCCGACGGCTCTCAGGCCACCGCCGAGGCGGCCTCCCGTGCGGCCGGGGAGCTGGCTCGGGCCTCCGGGGCCATGGGGAAGGCCCAGGCGTCCATGGCGCTCGGAGACGACGGGGGGGCCGCCCGGGAACAGGCTCAGGCCCTGGAGGCCCTGGAGCGGGCCTCGGGCGAGCTGGGGGCCGCCGGCGAGCGGCTCGCCCGCAAGTCGGCGGCGGAGCGGGACGCGGACCGCGAGGAGCTGCTCCGCCGCCAGGCGGCGGCCCAGGCCGAGGCCGCCCGCGCCCTGGCCCGCCGCCTGGCCGAGGACGACCCGGAGGCGGCCCGCGGCGCCTCGGCCTCGGCCGAGGCGGTCCAGGGGGCCACCGGCTCCATGGGCCAGGCCCGGGACCGGCTCAACCGGGGAGACGCCGCCGGGGCCCGGCCCTCCCAGGAGGAGGCGGCCCGAACCCTGCGCAAGGCCGCCGCCGGGCTACGGGAGGCCGGCGCGCGCGAGCAGGCCCGTGCCTCGGCCGCGGAACTCGCACGCCTGGCCACGGAGCAGGAGGAGCTGTCCCGGAAGACGGAGGAGCTGGCCCGGCTCCTCTCCGAGGAGGGCCGCTCGCCCAACGTGCAGCGGGCCTCGGAGCGGCTGGGGTCGGCGGCCGGGAAGCAGGGCAAGGCCTCCCGTTCCATGGAGGGCGGCGACGAGGCCACCGCGGGCGAGGAGCAACGAGCGGCGCTGGAGGACCTGGAGCAGGCCCGGGACGACCTGGAGAGGAAGCGCCGGGAGTACGAGGACCTGGAGCAGCTCGCGGAGCTCTTCCGGATCAAGGAGGCCCTGGACGCCCTCATCGCCCGCCAGACCTCGGTGAACGAGCGGACCTCCGAGCTGGCGCGGGAGCTGGCGGAGCGGGGTGCCCTGGGCCGGGGCAGCCTGAAGGTCCTGCGCAAGGACCTGGTGGCGGAGATGGACCTCCAGCTCGCCGGCCTGGACGAGGTCCACGGACGGCTCGAGGAGGAGCGCGCGGCCGTCTACGCCTGGCGGACGGGCGACATCCGGGTGGACGCCGCCGAGGTGCGGGAACGGCTGGCCGCGGGGGACCCGGGCGAGCTCACCCGCCGCGCCGAGGCCGACATCCTGGCCAAGCTGGTGGCCCTGCGCGCCGCCCTGGAGCAGCAGATCCAACAGCGGCAGGAGGACCAGGACCAGGAGCACCAGCGCTCCAGGAACGGCCCCCGACCCCTCATCCCTCCCCTGGCGGAGGTCAAGCTCCTGCGCCAGCTCCAGGACGACGTGAACCGCCGCACCCAGGACCTGGATCGGGCCATCCACATCGCCGGGGGCACCCCGAACCCGGTCCAGGAGCGGATGGTGGAGCGCCTGGCCCACAGCCAGGGGAACATCGCGGACATGCTGGAGGCCATGGTGCGCTCCATCCTGGAAAGGCAGCAGGGGGGGGAGTAGCATGGCGACTCGGCTCGACGGAGGAGGTTCTCGATGAAGCGCATCGCCCGGTTCCTGGTCCTGGCCTCCCTCCTCGGCTGCCCCGCCGGCCTCGCCCACGCCGAGGACGAGGGGGATGCGGGCAAGGAGGACGACGTCCGCGAGTGGTCCAGCGACGACCCCCAGGCCGAGGACCCGCTGGCCGAGATCCGGAAGCTCATGGCCCAGGTCGAGCAGCGCCTGAGCGAGCTCCTACCGGGCGAGGAGACCCAGCAGGCCCAGGGGGAGATCCTCCGCCGCCTGGACGAGATCATCCGGCAGGCGGAGAGCGCCAGCTCCTGCGAGTGCCCGGAGTGCCAGGAGGAGCGCCGAGCGCAGCAACAGGCCATGGAGCGCGAGCGCCGCCAGCGGGAGAAGGACAAGCTCTCTCCACCCGAGCGGGAGCGGGAGGAGGCGCGGCGCCCCGAGGACCCCAACGACAACCGGGACAGCCGCAACGACGAGCAGCGGCTCGTGGATCGTCCGGAGGACGAGGAGGCGGGGGCCATCGGCCCCGGCGGCAGCCGTCCGGCCGGCCGTCGCTGGGGGAACCTCCCCCCGCGGCTCCGGGACGAGGTCATCGACGCCCAGGGGGGCCGCTTCCCCCCGGACCGCCGCGAACGCATCCAGGACTACTACCGCCGCCTGGCCGAGGGGGCTCGCGCCGCCGAGGACGCGGCCCCCGCGAGCGGGGGGGAATAGGCAACCGCACCGAGAGAGTCCCCCTGGCCCACGAGGGCGTGGGCGTGGGCGTGGACGCGGGCGCGTGCGTGGGCGTGGGCCCCGACCCCCTCCGCCGTTTTCCATTGCATGCCCATTCTCCCGCGCTACATTGCTCCGCCTTGGCGGCGGAGCACGCAGCGGGAGCACGGTGTATACCAACGCCCTCGGGCTGGTCGAGACCCAAGGCTGGGTCGGTGCGGTCGAGGCCCTGGACGCCATGACCAAGACCGCCGAGGTGGGGTGGCTGGACACCCGCGACGTGGGCGCCGGGCGTTACTGCGTCATGGTCCGCGGGGCGGTGGGGGCGGTCAAGGCGGCCACGGACGCCGGGGCCGCCGCCGCCCACAGGGTAGGAGAACTGCTCGGCGTGCACGTGATCCCCAGGCCTGACGATCAGCTCCGGCGCCTGATCCCTGGGCTGGACCGGGGGCCGGAGGCCTACCGGGGCGGCCCGGATCCGCGCGCGGGCGGTGCGTCCATCGAGGACATGGGGGTGGTGGAGCTGCGCCGCCATGCCCGGACGCTCCCCGGGCTTGCCATCCAGGGGAGGGAGATCTCCATGGCCAACCGGGAGGTCCTCCTGCGCGAGATCCGCCGCTCGCGGGGCGAAGGGACAAGCTAGTTGGACAGCGACCTGGCCGCGATCCAGGAGGTGCGCGACTGCCTGAAGCGGGCCCACGCCGCCTCCAAGGTGGTCGCCGAGTGGGACCAGCAGCAGACGGATCGGGTGGTGCGGGCCATGTGCGAGGCCGGCCGGCGCCACTGCGAGGAGCTGGCCCGCATGGCGGTGGAGGACAGCGGCTTCGGCCGGGTCGAGCACAAGTTCCTGAAGAACAAGTTCTGCACGGAAGACATGTGGAACTTCATCAAGGACATCCCCACCGCGGGGATCATCGCCAGGGACGAGGAGCACAGGGTCTACGACGTGGCCCACCCCATGGGCGTCGTGGCGGCCATCATCCCCATCACCAACCCCACCTCCACGGCGATGTACAAGGCGGAGATCGCGGTGAAGGCCCGCAACGCCATCGTGGTGAGCCCCCACCCCCGCGGGGTCCGCTGCATCGCCCGCTCCTGCGAGATCCTCTACGAGGCCGCCCGCCGGGAGGGGGCGCCCGAGGGGCTGGTGGAATGCCTGCGCAACCCCACCCTGCAGTCCACGGGCGAGCTCATGCGCCACAGCCTCACGGACGTGATCCTGGCGACCGGAGGCCCGGACCTGGTGAAGACGGCCTACTCCAGCGGGAAGCCCGCCATCGGCGTGGGCCCGGGGAACTGCCCCGCATACATCGACCGCTCCGCCGACGTCCGCCACGCGGTGCGCTGCCTGGTGGACTCCCAGACCTTCGACTGGGCCACCATCTGCTCCAGCGAACAGTCCATCGTCGCCGACGAGCCCGTGGCCCCGAAGGTCCTGGAGGAACTGCAGCGCCAGGGGGCCTACATCTGCAACCCGGCCGAGATGGCCAGGCTCTCGGCCCTGGTGGTGGACCCCCACGCGAAGCGGGTCAACCCCGCCATCGTGGGCCTGGCTCCCGTGCGCATCGCCCAGATGGCCGGCTTCTCGGTCCCCGAGACCACGACCATCCTCATCTGCCCCCAGCAGGGGGTGGGCTGGGATCACCCCCTCTCCATCGAGAAGCTCTCCCCCATCCTCGCCTACTACGTGGTGAAGGACGCCCAGGAGGGGTGCAGGCGCTGCATGGAGCTCTTGGCCTTCGGCGGCGACGGCCACTCCCTCGTCGTCCACGCCCGGGACCAGCGGGTGATCACCGAGTTCGGCCTCAAGAAGGAGGCCTCGCGCATCATGGTGAACGCCCCCGCCTCCCAGGGCTCGGTGGGCATCGCCACCTGGCTGGAGCCCTCCATGACCCTGGGCTGCGGGACCCCTGGCCGGAATATCGTGAGCGCCAACATCACCCCCCGGCACCTGATCAACATCAAGAAGATCGCCTACCTCCGGGAGGACTATCCCCTGGATGGGCCCGCGTATCACCGGCCCGACATGAAGCCCTGGGAGCGGCCCACCCACGCGAGCTTCGAGGCGCCCCGCGCCCCGGCCCCCGAGGTGCACTACAGCCCGCCGCCCATGCGGCCCATGGAGCCCAAGGGACCGGCCTACGCCGGGCCCCCGGTGGAGGCGGACGCCCTAGCTCGAGGGGGGAGCGTCCTCACGGCGGAGGACATCCAGAGGATCATCCAGCAGGCCCTGCCGGCCTCGCGCTGATTTTTTGACAGGAGAAGGCGATGAGCCAGATAGCACTGGGACTGATCGAGACCCGCGGTTTCGTCGGGGCCGTGGAGGCGGCGGACGCCATGGTGAAGGCCGCGCGTGTGACCCTGATCGGCGAGAAGATCATCGGCGGCGGCTACGTCACCGTCATGGTCCGCGGGGAGGTGGGCGCGGTGAAGGCCGCGGTGGACGCGGGCGCCACGGCGGCCAAGCGCGTCGGGGAGCTGGTGAGCGTCCACGTGATCCCGCGGCCCCACGGCGACGTCGAGCAGATTCTCCCGCAGCCCTCGCTGCCGGCCGAGGCGAAGTAGCCGCCCCCCCCCCGTCGAGCGGAGGCCCGAAGAGAATGGCCGTCGAGCTGCGTACCTACACCTTCATCGACATCATGCAGCCCCAGTTCGCCTCCTTCACCGCCTCCACGGCGCGGGGCTACCTCCCGGTCGCGGAGCAGGCGGCCCTCTACGTGGAGGTCGCGCCGGGGATGGAGATCAACCGCATCACCGACGTGGCCCTCAAGAGCACCCGGGTCCGTCCGGCCCTGCAGGTGGTGGAGCGGGCCTACGGCCTCCTGGAGGTCCACGAGTTCGACCAGGGCGAGGTGCGCGCCGCGGGGGAGCACATCCTGGCCGGCCTGGGGCTCAAGGAGGAGGACCGCCTCAAGCCCTCCATCAAGACCACCCAGGTCATCACGAACCTGGACCCCTACCAGGCCATGCTCATCAACCGCAACCGATCGGGGAACATGATCCTGGCGGGCCAGACCCTCTACATCCTGGAGGTCCTCCCCGCGGGCTACGCCGCCCTGGCGGCCAACGAGGCCGAGAAGGCCTCCCCCATCAGCCTGGTGGACCTGCGCCCCTACGGCGCCTTCGGCCGCCTCTACCTGGCCGGCACCGAGGCCCACATCCAGGAGGCGGCCGCCGCGGTGGTCCACGCCATGGAGTCGGTCACCGGCCGCAGCGGCGGTCAGACCATGTAACCGTGCGTCCCCTGCTGGCGGTCGGCGCGCTCCTCCTCGCCCAGGCCGGTGGGCTGCAGGAGGGGATCGTGACCGGCCCGGACCTGGTCTTCGAGCGCACCGTCGCCGAATGGGGCTCGGTGGTCCAGGGCGAGCGGGTCTCCTTCGCCTTCCGCTTCTCCAACCGGGGCGCCTCGCCGCTCGCCATCGGCCGGGTCCAGACCTCCTGCGACTGTACCGCCGCCCCGCTGGAGAGGCGCACCTACGCGCCGGGGGAGTCCGGCGAGCTGGTCGTGACCTTCGACTCCGGCGGACGGACCGACTACCAGGAACAATCGGTCCTGGTGTTCTCCGACGACCCGGGGGAGGTGACCGACGGCGAGCCCTACGTCACGAGGCTGGTCTACAAGGGCGAGGTGGTCCAGCTCGTCCGGGCCATGCCCCCCGCCGCCTACTTCCCCGACCACGACCTGGGGAGGGAGGCGGTCCGGCTCGTGCGCCTGACGGCCGGCGAGGGCCTGGACCCTCCCCGGTTCCGCGTCCTCGGGGTGGAGTCCTTCTCGAGCCACGTCCAGGCCGAGGCCCGGCCGGCGGGGCCTGCCTGGGAGGTGGAGGTCCGGGTCCTGGCCACGGCGCCCCTGGGTCCTCTCCGGGGCGAGGTGGTGGTCCGCACGGACGTGGAGCGCCAGCCGCAGCTGCGGCTCCCCGTGGCCGCGGTCGTCCTGGGGGACCTCCTGGTCTCCCCCACGGAGGTCTACTTCGGGGCCCAGGGCCGCGAGGCCCCCTTCCCCCAGCCGGTGGTCCTGGCCACCCGGCGGGCCGAGGGGCTGCGGGTCCTGGAGGTCCTGAATCCCTCGCGGGTCTTCGAGGTGGAGGTCGTCCCCATCCAGGCCGCCCGGCGCTACGAGCTCTGGCTCCGCGTGCGTGACGACGCCGCGGCCGGCCCCTTCGCCGAGCGGGTGCGCGTCCTGGTGGACGACGCGGACGAGCCCCAGGTGGAGCTGCGGGTGGTGGGGGAGGTCCTGAGCGAGGTCGCCGCGGAGCCGCCCGCCGTCTACCTCGAGGGGCAGGAGGCCCTGTTCGCCCTGGCGCGCCGCGAGGGGGCGCCCTTCGCGGTCCTGGGGGTGTCGGTGGAGGGGGAGGGCGTCCGCGCCGCCCTGGACGGCGTTCGTCGGGTCCGGGTACGCCGGGAGGGCCCCGCCGGCACGCCGGTCCGCGCACGGGTCGTGGTGACCACCGACGTCCCCGGCCAGGCCCGACTGGAGGTGGAGGTGCGCGGAGCTGCCCTCCCCGGCGGGGGGACCATCAAGTGACCGCCCGCCGGGGCCCCTACGGCACCGCCCTCGGCCTGGCGGCCCTCACCGTGGGGCTCTCCGTCCTGGCCCGGCTCTCGGCCCGGGACCCGGGCGGCGGCCCGGCCCTGCGGGTGGTCTTCACCGGGGAGACGGACGGCTTCCTGGAGCCCTGCGGCTGCAACGAGGGCCAGCTCGGGGGGCTGGCCCGGCGGGACTCCTGGGTCTGGCGGCTCCGGAGGGAGGGCCGGCCTCTCCTCCTCGTGGACAACGGGGACCTGGCGGGGGACCCGGTGCGGGAGGGGGGGAGGCTGAGCGAGCTGAAGCGGGCCACGACGATGCGGGCCATGGCCCTCATGGGCTACGACGTGGTGAACCTGGGGGAGCGGGACCTGGAGCTGGGCCCGGAGGCACTGGACCCGGCTCGGCCCGCGGGGGCCCCGGTCCTGGTCGCCTGCAACCTGCGCCGCGAGGACGGCACGACCGTGGGGGACGCGGTCCGCCTCCAGGTCCGCCTCGCGGGGAGGGAGGTCGAGGTCGCCATCGTCGGGCTCCTGGGCGCCGACTTCGACCTGGTAGCCCGCGGGGTCGGCCTGGTGCTGGAGCCGCCGGGCGAGACCCTGGCGCGCCTCGCCCCGGGGCTGGAGGGCGCCTCGGCCGCGGTCCTCCTCTACCACGGCGAGGCCGCCGAGGCCGAGCGGCTCGCGGCCGCCCACCCCTGGCTGGACCTGGTGGTGGCGGGCCACGGCCGCGAGCAGGCCCTGGTGCGACCGGCCCTGGCGGTCCCCCCGGTGAAGGGCCGCTACCTGGGGGTGGCGGACCTGCCGCTCGGCGGGCCCGGCGCGGCCCGGGTGCGATTCGACCCCCTGGACGCCTTCGTGGACGACTCCCCCCGGATCCTGCGCCTCCTGGAGGACCACCAGCGGCGGCTCCTGGCGGAGGGCGTCCTGGACACGAGCCCCCGGGTGGAGGTGGTGGGCGGGGGCCACTACCTGGGGAGCGAGGCCTGCCGCGGCTGCCACGGCGCAGCCCACGAGGCGTGGGGGCGGAGCCGCCACCGCGACGCCTTGGAGGACCTCCGGCGCTATCGGGGTGGGCGCCACGGAGACCCCGGATGCGTGCGCTGCCACGTGACCGGCTTCGGGACCCTCACCGGCTACCGGGACGAGGCCATCACGGGCCACCTGTCGGGGGTGGGCTGCGAGAGCTGCCATGGGGTCGGTTCGCGGCACGCGGCGGAGCCCCTGCGCCGCGGCTACGGCCGCACCGCCGGCGAGGCCCTCTGCCGGGGCTGCCACGACCCGGAGAACGACCCCCTCTTCGACCACGACGCCGCCTGGCGGCGGATCGCGCACGGGCTGTGAGGGCCTCGGCCTCGCGAGGCTCGGCCTGCGGCCCTCCCGAGCCTACCGGCTCGGGCTGCAGGCGACGCGAGGGGGGGCATTCCACCCGGAGGGCGGCGGCGGGCCTGGCGACCCTCCTGGCGGTCCTCCTGGCCGCCTCGCAGGCCACGCCCCAGGGGGCGGGGCCGCGCCTGGGCCTCGACGCCACCGAGCA
Organism: Planctomycetota bacterium; assembly: GCA_016209495.1. Classification (GTDB taxonomy): domain Bacteria; phylum Planctomycetota; class JACQVX01; order JACQVX01; family JACQVX01; genus JACQVX01. The sequence goes on along the minus strand of JACQVX010000191.1, from coordinate 3,715 downwards.
CGACTTCGGGCGGATCGCCGACGGGGCGCAGCCCACCCACGTCTTCCGCTTCCGCAACGAGGGCGGCGCCCCCCTGGAGGTCCTGGAGGTCCGGCCCACCTGCGGCTGCACCGCCGTCGTCCTCTCGGAGCGCCGGATCGCCCCTGGCGCCGAGGGGAGGCTGGAGGTGAGCTTCGACTCGCGCCGCCGGCCCGGGCTCCAGATCAAGGGCATCTGGCTCCGGACCAACGACCCCGCGGACCGGGGCCGCGGACCCGGGATGGTGGAGCTGGTGATCCGCGCGGAGGTCATCAACCTCTTCGAGATCCAGCCGGCCTTCTTCAACTTCGCCGCCTTCTTCCGCGAGGACGCCCCGGTGCGCACCCTCTCGGTCCTGCGCACCGACGGGTCGGCCTTCGCCCCGGAGGCCGTCGAGGTCTCCCACCCGGGCCTGCGCTGCGAGGTGGAGCCCCTGGCGCACGAGGGGCGCGAGGGCATCACCCTGCGGGTCCGCGTGGTCCCCCCCAGCGCCTACGGGCCGCTGAACGCCACGGTGCGCGTCCGCACGGGGCTGGAGGCCCAGCCGGTCCTGGAGATCCCCGTCTACGGCGCGGTGCGCGGCGCCGTGGAGTTCTACCCCAAGGAGCTGCACCTGCGCGGCGTGGCGGGCGGCGACCTCGCCTACCCGGTGAGGCTCTCCGTGACCCAGGCCCGGGGCGGTGCGCTGCGCGTCCTGGAGGCGCGGGTGGAGCCCCCGGTGGTGATCCTCCAGCCGGACCCCGCCTCGCCGCCGGACCGGGCCGAGTACCAGCTCGCCCTGGCGGCCGACGCCCCGCCAGGGGTCCTGGGCGGCTGGGTCACGCTGCTCCTGGCGGACGAGGAGACGCCGCTCGTCCGCATCCCCTACTTCGCCCTCATCGCCCCCCGGGTGGAGGTCTCCCCGCCTGCCCTATACCTGAGCGCCGGGACCACGGGGCCCTGGAGGGTGCGCGTCGCCGCCCCCACCCTCGTCCGCTTCCAGGTCACCGGGGCCGAGGTCGCGCCGCCCGTCCTCTCGGCCGCCGTCGCCCCGGAGGCCGGGGGATTCGTCGTCGAGCTCTCCCGGACCCCCGTCACGACGGGCGACCCGGGCGGCCCCCTGGCCGCGACCCTCGTCGTCCACACGGACGTGGCGGGCGAGGAGCGCGTGGAAGTGCCGATCCGAGGGGTGGGCAGGTGAGGGGCGAGCGACCGGAGCGCCTCGGCCTCGCGAAGCTCGGGCTGCGGCACTCCCTGGCCTACCGGCCAGGGCTGCAGGCGATGCGGCCAGGTCGCCCACCCATGCTCGCTTCGCGAGTATGGGTCCCCGGGCTCCCCACCCGCTCTCGCGGGTCCCCGGGCAGGCCGCTACTCGCTCGGCCGCCCTGCGGGCGGCCTGCGCTCGTCGCCTGCGAGGTTGCGAGCGCGTGATGTCCGGCGCGAGACCCGTGGGCCACCCGGAGCGCTGGCTCCCCGCGCGCCCCTGCGTGGGGATGGTGGAGACGGCCAGCATAGCCGCCGGGATCGAGGCTGTGGACCGGATGCTCAAGGAGGCCCCGGTGGCGGTGGTCTTCGCGGGTCCCGTCTCCACGGGGCGCTGGCTCAGCCTCGTGACCGGGGAGGTGGAGGAGGTCCGCAGCGCCCTGCGCTCGGGGGTCGCCGCGGCCGCGGACACGCTCATCGACCAGGTCCTCATACCCCAGGCCGCCCCGGACCTCGTCCCCGCCCTCCGGGGCGAGGTGCGGCCCCGCCACCTGGACGCCCTGGGGGTGCTCGAGACCGCCGCCTCCACGGCGGCGGTCCTGGCGGCGGACCGCGCGGCCAAGCGCGCCGCGGTGCAGCTCCTGGAGCTGCACCTGGCCCCGGGCATCGGCGGCAAGGGGTGGTTCGCCATCACCGGGGAGGTGAGCGACGTGGAGGCGGCCCTGCGGGAGGCGGCCGCCGAGGCCCGCGCCAGGGACCTCCTGGTGCGCGAGGTCCTGATCCCGAAGCCCGACCCCGGGACCTGGCCGCTGGTCCTCGTGGGCCGCTAGCCCGAGAGGAGGCGCGATGGCGAGGAACCTCATCACCCGCGGCGACGTGGCCGGAGCCCCCCAGGGGCAGCCCCTGCGCGTGGGACCCGACGCGGTCATCACGCCGGCCGCCCTGGACCTGGCCCAGGAGCGCGGGCTCTCGGTGATCCGCTCCGGTGCGGCGCCAGGCGAGTCCTCGCGCATCGCCGGCCCGCCGCCCCGCCGGCCGCCCCTGGGCGAGCCCCAGGCCGGCCCCGCGCCGCGGGCCCAGGGGCCCATGGCGGACGAGGCGGACCGGCGCCTCGTGGGCGCCCCGAGGCGCTCGGGCCGCCCCTCGGAGACCAAGACCAGCGTCGTGGTGAGCGTCGTGGGGAAGAACCGCACCCACGTCCTGGCGGAGCTGACCGGGAGGGTGGCGGAGCTGGGCGGGGACATCGTGGACATCACCCAGCGGCTCATCGCCGGCTACTTCTCGATGGTCATGGTGGTGGACATCCGCGGCGTGCAGGGCAGCTTCGGCGACTTCAGGCGCGCCCTCGAGGCCCTGAGCAAGGAGAACGACTACCAGGTGACGGTCCAGCACGAGAAGATCTTCCGCACGATGCACCGGGTGTGACTCCCCCCGTGAACGCCTCCCCCCTCGATGCCCCGAACCTCACGGACCTGGAGGTCCTGGAGACCGTGCGCATGGTGCGCATGGAGAGCCTGGACATCCGCACGGTCACGCTGGGGATCCACGTCCTGGACTGCGCCCGGCCCAGCCTGGAGGACACCTGCCGGGAGGTGCAGCGGAAGATCCGCGCCGTGGCCGCGGACCTGCTGGGCGTGGTGGCGGAGGTGGAGGAGGCCTACGGCATCCCCATCGTCAACCGCCGCATCGCCGTCACCCCCGCCTCGCTGGTGGCGGCGCCCTCGGGGGCCACGGACCTCACCCCCCTGGCCCTGGCCCTGGAGGAGGCGGCCTGTGCGGTGGGCGTGGACTACCTGGGGGGCTTCAGCGCCATGGTCCAGAAGGGCTTCACCGCCTCGGACCTGGCCCTGGTGAACTCCATTCCCTCGGCCCTGGCGGCCACGACACGGGTCTGCGCCTCGGTGAACGTGGCCACCACCGCCGCCGGGATCCACATGGACGCCGTGGCCAAGATGGGGCGTATCGTCTGCGAGACGGCCCGCCGTACGGCGGACCGGGACGGTTTCGGGGCCGCCAAGCTGGTCGTCTTCGCCAACGCCCCCGAGGACAACCCCTTCATGGCCGGCGCCAGCATGGGGGTGGGCGAGCCGGAGACGGTGCTCAACGTGGGGGTGAGCGGGCCCGGGGTCGTGCGCTCGGCCCTGGCCAAGCTGGGGGCCGACGCGGACCTGGGCGAGGTGGCCGAGACCATCAAGCGCACGGTCTTCAAGATCACCCGGGCGGGGGAGCTGGTGGGCCGGGAGGTGGCCCGCCGCCTCGGGGTCCCCTTCGGGATCCTGGACCTGTCGCTCGCCCCCACCCCGGCGGTGGGGGACAGCGTGGCGGACATCATCGAGCTCATGGGGGTGGGCCGCTGCGGGGCCCCGGGGACCACGGCCGCCCTGGCCCTGCTCACCGACGCGGTGAAGAAGGGCGGGGCCATGGCCTCCTCCTACGTGGGGGGCCTCTCCGGGGCCTTCATCCCGGTGAGCGAGGACCGGGGCATGGCCGCCGCCGCGGCGGACGGGGCCCTGTC
>JACQVX010000190.1 GCA_016209495.1 Planctomycetota bacterium | reverse complement strand
GGCCGGAGGCGCCGCGGCCAAGGCCGGAGGCGCCGCGGCCAAGGCCGGAGGCTCGGCGGCGGCCGCCGCGCCGGCGGCCCCTGCCGGTTCGGCCCAGGCCAAGGGGAAGAAGTAGCATATTCGTTAGGAGTCGTAAAACAATAGATGCGTGAAACACCGAGGCCGAGCGAGGCGGCGCGAGGCGAGGAGCGAGGAGGAGCAATAGCAACGGAGCGCCATTCCGACGACGAGCGACGACGCATCGCGCCGCCGCAGCCGGCCGAATGTAGCAGTGATTGTTTTACGGCGACCTAGGCGAGCCGTGAGCAGGCCCGACGACCCCCAGCGAGTCCCCGAGGGAGACCGGGCCGGGGGCGCCGATGAGGGAAGCCGGCCCGGCCCGCCGAGGCGAGCCTCGTTCCGCTTCTCGCCCGTCCGGCTGCTGGTGGCCGCCTTCTGCCTGTCCTACGTGGGCTCCGCGCTCCTCCAGGGGCGTGTGGACGTGGTCGCCGAGATCGGCCTCCGGCCCGGGAGCCTCCAGGGCGAGCCCTGGAGGCTCCTCAGCTACCCCTTCGCGTACGCCCCGTGGGAGATGGCGCGCTTCGCCCTGCACCTGGGGCTGCTCTGGCTGTTCGGGGCGGACCTGGAACATGCCCGCGGAGGGCGGTGGGTCGTGGCCTGCTTCTTGGCGTCGGCCGTGGTGGCGGGGTCTTGCCACGCGGCCGCCGAGTGGACACGGCCGGAGGCCACCGCCCCGGGGGCCGCGGGGGCCCTCTTCGGACTCTGGGCCGCTTATCGCCTGGCCGGCACCGGTCGCCCGCTCCTGCGCGTCGTGCCGGCGCGGCAGGTCGGCCTCCTAGCCTTCCTCCTCCTGGTGGCCGCCGCCATCACCGCCGACGCGGGGCGCACGGCGGGTCTCCCCATGCTCGGCGGCATGGCGGGCGGCTGGGGCCTGGTGCGGGGGCTCCCCTGGCTGGGCGCGGCGCTCGCGGCGCGTGCCCGGCGCTCGGCCGTCCGGGCGGTGGAGCGAGAGGTGGCCGAGGAGGCGGAGGTGGACCGGGTCCTGGCCCGGATCCACCAGGCTGGCATGGCGGCCCTGAGCGCCCGGGAGCGTCGGGTGCTCGATCGCCGTTCCCGGAGGCTCCGCCGCCGGGCCGTCCGCCAGGGACCCGATGCTCCTGCGAGTCCATGACCTCGTCCTCGACCCGGACGAGGACGGGTCGAGCCTGGGAGAGCGGGCCTGCGAGCGCCTGGGGCTACCCGGCTCCGCTCTCCGCTCCTACCGGATCCTGCGGCGCTCCGTGGACGCGCGACGCGCCCGCGTGCGGCTCCTCTACGCCCTGGAGGTGGAGGTGGAGGGGGTCCGGGCAGAGGGCCTGGGGGAGCCCGGCGGCGCGGCGGTGGACGAGGGCCTCCGCCTTCCACCGCACGGCCACGAGCCCATGGGGGCGCCCCCCGTGGTGGTGGGGGCGGGACCCGCGGGGATGCTGGCGGCCTGGCTCCTGGCCCGGGAGGGCTATCGACCCCTCCTCCTGGAGCGCGGCCTCCCGGTGGAGCGGCGCTCACGTTCCCTGGGCCGCTTCTTCAGCCGCCGGGAGCTGGACCCGGAGAGCAACCTCCTTTTCGGCGAGGGGGGGGCGGGGACCTACAGCGACGGCAAGGTGAACACCGGTTCCAGGGACCCGCGGGTCGCGCTGGTCTACCGGATCCTGGTGGAGCACGGCGCCCCGGAGCGGATCCTCTACGACGCCCGTCCCCACATCGGCACCGACCGGCTGAAGAGGGTGGTGAAGGCCCTGCGCTCGGGCATCGAGACGGCCGGGGGGGAGTTGCGTTTCGGCTGCAGGGTGGATTCCTTCGAGACCGACCGGGGGCGCCTGTCGGCCCTGCGCACCTCCGGGGGCCGCGTGGAATGCCGGGTGGCCATCGTGGCGACGGGCCACAGCGGGCGGGACACCTACGAGGCCCTGCGGGCGGCGGGGGCCAGGCTCGTCCCCCGGCCCTTCCAGATGGGGCTCCGGATCGAGCACCCCCAGACGATGCTGGACCGCTGCCAGTATGGCCGCAGGGCGGGCCACCCCGCCCTGGGGGCGGCCTCCTACCGCCTGGTCGCCCGGGGGTCGCGCGGGGGCCCCGACGTCTACACCTTCTGCATGTGTCCGGGTGGGGTGATCCTCCCCACGCCCTCCGAGCCCGGCGGGCTCGTGACCAACGGGATGTCGGCCTCCACCCGGAACACCCGCTACGGAAACAGCGCCCTCGTGGCCACCGTGGGTCCCGAGGACTTCGGGTCCGACTCCCCCCTGGCGGGGGTGGCATTCCAGCGGCACTGGGAGCGGGCCGGTTTCCTGGCCGGGGGGGGGACTTCAGCGCCCCGGCCCAGCTCGCCCAGGACTTCCTGGAGGGCCGCCGTTCGCGTGGATTGCCCCCCAGCTCCTACAAGCTGGGACTCCGGCCGGCGGACCTGGCGGCCCTGGTCCCCCCGCGGGTCGCGGGGGCCATTGGCCGCGCCCTGACCGAGTTCCAGAGGCGCATCGAGGGCTTCGCGGGTCCGGCCGCGCTGCTCCTGGGGCCCGAGACACGCGGCTCGGCTCCGGTCCGGGTCCTGCGCCACCCGAGCACGCTGGAGGCGGAGGGGGTGGAGGGGCTCTACCCCGCCGGGGAGGGGGCCGGCTACGGCGGCGGCATCGTCACCGCGGCCGTGGACGGTCTGCGCACGGCCGAGGCCGTCCTGGCGCGCTACGCGCCCCGCGTGGGCGGTTAAAGGCGGCACCCGACCCGTCCGATAGCAGGGTCAGGGTGGGGGCCCCGGGACCATGATCGACATCTTCGCATGGGCGCTCTACGTCAGCTTCGTCCTGTTCCCGGCCGCGGGCCTGGTGGCCTTCCTGGGGCTCCTGGCCCTGGAGCGCTACTGGGCCAGCTTCAACATGCGCAGCATGCGGCTCTTCATCCAGATCCAGGCGGACCGGTACGCCCAGGACGTGATGATGCGCGAGCGGGCCGAGCAACAGCTCCGCGAGCTGGGGATGCTGGAACCCGGCGAGTCCATGACCTCCCTGGACCCGGACCGGAGGCGTCAGATCGCGGAGCTGGCCGACAAGGACCGCGCCGCCGAGGTCCTGGCCGAGTGGGGCGAGAAGCTGGAGCACGAGGTGCGAACGAGCCACCAGGCGGACACGGACGCGGCCCACATGGCCGACGCCCGCCGGGACGCCCTGCAGCAGGCCGACCCCGCGCGCATCGCCCGGCTGGTGAGGACCATGATGCGGGGGGACAAGTCGACCAAGACCGGGGGCGCCTGAGCCTCCTTGTCCGCTGCGGCCCCACCGCTATAATCGACCCCCCGTCGCGGAGGGTCATGCATGGCCAAGAGCGAGAAGGCCGCCAGGGCGGCGCCCGGGGCCCCGGCGAAGGCCACCAAGGCGAGGAGCGCCAAGGCCGCGAAGGCCCCCGCCACGAAGCCCGAGGCCCCCGCGAAGGCCCCGAGCGCCAAGAGCGCCAAGGCCGCGAAGGCCCCCACCACGAGGGCCGCCAAGGAATCCGCGGCCGAGAAGCCCAAGGCGAAGCGGGCCTCCGCCTCCGCGGCCGGGCTCCTCTCCTACTACGAGGTCATCTGTTCCGAGTGCTACGAGGACTTCGCCTTCTACCCGACAGTGGGGGGCGAACAGGTCGAGTGTCCCGGCTGCGGCCACGTCGCCGGGTGGCCCGACGACGAGGCCATCGCCCGCATGACCGTCCTGCGCCGGAGGGAGGTGGGCAAGTCCCGCATCTCGGCTCTCCTGGCGGTCGTGGGCTTCGGCTGCATCCTGGCGGGCATCGCCTCGGCCTCCTCCACCTCCGGCGCGGGCTGGGAGCCCCCCGCCGGCCTCATCTACGGCCTCTGCGGCGGGGGCGCGCTGGCGGTCCTGCTGGCGGCCTTCCTCGGCATCTCGGCCGAGCGCAGCCGCTGGGACTTCTACTTCTAGTCGCCCGGGGGGCTGTCCAACCCTCCCCTCGAGCTCCCCCGGCGTGGCCTTTCACCACACCCGGGGTGGCGTGCGTGCCGTCGTCGAACGGCGCGCGTCCTCCCGGGCACCCCAAGCCCGGTAGGGCTACGGTTCGAGGCCGGGCGCGGCTCTTGGTCCATTCCGGCCATGCTCCACCTGGTGGTAGGGGCCGCGGGCGGTGCCCTCCTGGGCGCCGGGTTGTATTCCCTTCACCGCCGGGCGCGGGGTCAGCCCATCGAGTGGAGGGGTCTCGCCTCTGCCACCGCCGGCGGCCTGGTCTTCGGCGTCCTCGGGACCGCCGCCGTGGGTAGCTTCTTCGCCACCGCGGCCACCTGGGGCCAGGTGGCCGGCCTGGCGGGCGCCGGCGGCATCGCGGGCGTCGTGGAGCAATCGACGGACAACGTCCTGTACGGCCGCCCCCCGGGGACGGACGTGCCTCGCACCGCGGCCCTGCGGGCCGCCACAGGCGGCACCTTCGGTGCGCTGGGCAAGGGGGTCGCCCCGATGGCCGCCGCGGCCGTGACCCGCGGCGGACAGGCCGTCCTGGGGGCCGTCCAGCGCCATCCGGTGGGGGCGGCGGTGGCCACGGGCGGGGCGGCGGCCCTGGGCACCGCGGCGGCCATCGCGCGGACGCCCTCGCGGCGGGCTACCGAACCGCCGGGCGGACCCGTCCCACCGGCCCAGCCACCGCCGACGGCGCCGCGGGGGAACGCGCGGCGGCCCGGCCCGGGCATCGTGGGCGCCCTCGATGCGGCCCTGGACTCTCCCTGACAATCAGGTCCCCGTTCCCCACCGCCGCCGCGCGACCCGCAGGGCGGCGCGCACACGCCGCGGGGCGGTCCCGCCGGGGACGTCCTTGGACCGCAGGCAGGCCTCCAGGCCCAGGGCCCTGTAGACCCCGCGGTCGAAGAGGGGGTGGGCCTCGCGGAAGGCCTCGAGCGGCATCCGGGCCAGCGGCAGGCCCTCGGCCTCGGCGCGGCGCACCAGGCGGCCCACGGCCCGGTGGGCCTCCCGGAAGGGCACCCCGCGCCGCGCCAGCCAGTCGGCGGCGTCGGTGGCCTCCAGGTAGCCGGCCTCGCAGGCCGCTCGCATCCGGGCCTCGCGCACCTCCAGACCCCGCAGGGTCGCCGCCATGACCCGCAGGGAGGCGCCCAGGGAATCCCCGGCGTCGAAGACGGCCTCCTTGTCCTCCTGCAGGTCCTTGTTGTAGCTGAGGGGCAGCCCCTTCAGGACCCCCAGCAGGCCGGCCAGTCGGCCGGCCAGCCGGGCCGCCTTGGCCCGCACCAGTTCGGGCCCATCCGGGTTCTTCTTCTGCGGCATGATGCTGGAGCCGGTGGAGACCGCGTCCGAGAGCCCCACGAAGCCGAAGGCGGGGGTGGACCAGAGGACCAGGTCCTCCGCCAGCCGGCTCAGGTGCGCGGCCGCGATGGCGCAGGCCGAGACGAACTCGCAGGCGAAGTCCCGGGAGGCCACCGCGTCCATGGAGTTGGCCGAGAGGCGCGAGAAGCCCGCCTCCCGGGCCACCGCGCGGCGGTCCACGGGGAACGAGACCCCGGCGCAGGCCCCGCTGCCCAGGGGAGACTCGTCCATGCGCCGGGCGCAGTCGGCCAGGCGGCCATCGTCCCGGGCCGCCATCTCCACGTAGGCCAGTAGGTGGTGGGCGAGGAGCACCGGCTGCGCGGGCTGCATGTGGGTGTAGGCCGGGAGGACCGCCCCCGGGTGCGCCTCCGCCACCTCCAGGAGGGCTCGGGCGTGATCGGCCACGAGGGCGCGCAGTCCCCGGGTGAGCCCCAGGAGGTGGAGCCGGAGGTCCGCCACCACCTGGTCGTTCCGGGAGCGGGCCGTGTGCAGCCGGCCCCCGGCGGGCCCGATACGCTCCGTGAGGAGCCGCTCCACCAGGGTATGGACGTCCTCGTCGGGGAGGTCGGCGCTCAGCGCGCCCGCGGCGACCTCCCGGGCCAGGGCCTCCAGGCCCCGCACGATGCGCGCCGCATCGCGCTCCGGGATGATCCCCTGCCGACCCAGCATCCGGGCGTGGGCGATGCTCAGCCGGACTTCCTCGGCCGCCAGCCTCCGGTCGAAGGGGAGCGAGCGGTTGATGGCCTCCAGGGCCTCGTGGGTGGGCCGGTCGAAGCGCCCGTCCCAGAGCCTCACGACCCGCCGGCCTCGCGCAGGTAGGCCTCCACCAGGCGGCCGTAGACCCCCGTGGCCCTGCGCACCTCGTCCAGGGCCACCCATTCGTCGGCCGCGTGGGACTGGGCGCTGGCCCCAGGCCCCAGGATCACCCCGGCCGCCCCGGCCCTCGCCGCCCAGATGAGGTCGCTCACCCCGCGGAAGTCGTAGGCCCGTCCCCCCGCGACCTCCAGGGCCGCGCGGGCGATGGGGCTCTCCGGCGGGGTCTCGACCGGCTGGAAACGGGTGGAGCGCACCCGGACCTCTCCCCCCACCAGGGCGCGCACCCGATCCAGGACCGCCTCGTTGGGGTGGTCCGGGGTGGTGCGGCAATCCACCGTGAAGCGGCACTCGGGCGGGATGACGTTCACGGCGACGCCGCCCTCCACCCGCGTCACCTGGAGCGTGGTCCGTCCGAGGCGCGGATGCACGCCGGGAAACTCCATGGCGGCCAGGCCCGCGATGTCGCGGGCGGCCCCGTGGACCGCGTTCACCCCCTCCTCGGGGCGAGAGGCGTGGCCCCGGCGACCCCGGACCACCACGTCGAGGCGCAGGAGCCCCCGCTGGCCCAGGGCGGGGCACAGCCCCGTGGGCTCGCCGATGACCGCCGCGTCCAGGGGGACGAGCTCGCGCGCGAGCTGCTCCAGGCCCTCGCCCCCGGTCTCCTCGTCGCACGTGAAGGCCGCCACCACCGTCCCCCCTCGGCCGTCCCAGGTCAGGAAGGCGGTCACCATGGCGGCCAGGGAGGCCTTGGCGTCGTTGGCCCCCAGGCCGTGGAGCCGCTCCCCCTCGCGCGTGGCCGCCCAGGGGTCCCGCGTCCAGTCGCCGGAGGCCGGGACCGTGTCCAGGTGGGTGTTGAGGAGGAGCGTCGGCCGCCCGTCCCCCCTCGTCGCGTAGACGTTCCGGCCGCGGATCACGGGACGGGCCCCCCCCGCCGCGAGGACCCCGGCCACCTGGTCCCGCAGGGCCGCCTCCTCCCCGGAGACGCTGCGGATGGCCACCCAGTCGGCCAGGAGCTCCACCGGGTCCCGCACGGCTAGCTCTCGTCCGTCGCCAGCTCCGCCTCGTAGCTCGCGATGACCGCGTCGCTGGCGATGAGGGTCCCGCCGCCCTCGCGGGTGAAGACCTCCTGGAGCAGGGAGTCCGGGGCCAGGCCGTCGATGAGGTGGGCCCTCCGCACCCCCCCCTCCACCGCGGCGATGCAGGCGGCGACCTTGGGTTCCATGCCCTTGGAGATGGTGCCGTCGGCCACCAGCTCCCGTGCCCTCTGGGTCCGCAGGTGCGAGATCCGGGACGACTCGCGCGCCGGGTCGGTGAGCACGCCAGGGACGTCGGAGAGGACGATGAGTTTGCGGGCCGCCAGGGCCACGGCGATGGCGCTCGCCACCGTGTCCGCGTTGATGTTGTAGATTCGGCCCTCCTCGTCGGCGCCCAGGGAGGCCACCACGGGGACATAGGCCGCGTCCATGAGGGTGCGCAGGAGGTGCACGTCCACGCCCTCGATGTCCCCGACGTGGCCGAAGTCCACCACCACCGCCTCGCCGGTGGCCTCGTCCCTCACCTCGCGGGCCGGCCGCCGCCGGGCGCGGATGATCTGGCCGTCCACGCCGCTCACCCCCACCGCCCGGGTCCCGGCCCAGCGCAGGGCGGAGAGGACCTCCAGGTTGATCTTCCCCCCGAAGACCATCTTGGCGACCTCCAGGGTGTCCTCGTCGGTGATGCGCCGGCCGGCCACGATCTTGACCTCGTGCCCCAGGCGCTGGGAGAGCTCCGTGGCCTGGGGGCCACCCCCGTGGACCACGCAGACCGAGATACCGAGCTGGTGGAGCACCGTCACGTCCCGGGCGAAGCCCTCCAGGACCTCGGGTCGCTGGGCCACGTTCCCCCCGACCTTGAGGACGAAGACCGTCCCCTTGTAGCGGCGGATGTAGGGGACCGCCTGGCGCAGGACCTCGACGTTGGCCACGCTCACGAAGTCCCCAGGACCTCCAGGAGCAGGGCCTTCTGGGCGTGGAGCCGGTTCTCGGCCTGGTCGTAGATGACCGACGCGGGCCCATCCAGCACGCCGTCGGTGGCGACCACGTTTCGCCTGACCGGAAGGCAGTGCATGAGGATGGCGCCCGCGGTCCGGTCCATGCGCCCCTGGTCCACGATCCAGGGGCGCAGCCCCGGGTCGGGCGGCGAGCCGTAGGGCGAGGCGGGCCCCCAGGACTTGGCGTAGACCACCGAGGCGCGGCGGAAGGCCCGCCCCGGGTCCGGCTCGTGGAGCGGCGCCAGGCCCGGGGGGAAGACCGCCGGGTCCAGCTCGTAGCCGGGGGGGCAGTGGACCACCACCTCCATACCGAGCTGGGCCGCCACCAGGGCGGCGCTCTGGGGCACGGCCCGCGGGAGGGCCTTGGGGTGCCAGGCCCAGGCCACCACGAGGCGCCGCCCGCGCGCTTCGCCCAGGCGCTCGCGGATCGTGAGGGCGTCGGCCAGGGCCTGGCAAGGGTGCCAGAGGCAGGACTCCAGGTTGATGACCGGGACCGTGGCGTGGCGGAGGAAGGCCGCGAGGACCGGGTCGGCGGCGTCCTCCGCCGCGTCCCGCATCCGGGGGAAGCTGCGCACGCCCAGGGCGTCCGCGTAGCGGGAGAGGACCCGGACCGCGTCCCGGGCGTGCTCCGCCTTGTCGCCGTCCATGACGGCCCCGTCCCGCACCTCCAGGTCCCATACGCCCGCCCCCACCGTCAAGTCCACCGCGTGGCCGCCGAGCTGGACCATGGCCAGCTCGAAGGAGACCCGGGTGCGCAACGAACTATTGAAGAAGACCATGGCCAGGGAGCGGCCGGCCAGGGGGTGGCCCGGGTCCTCCTCGTCCGACTTGAGCCGCCGGGCCCGGTCGAGGATGGCATCGAGGGCCTCGCGCGGGAGGTCGGCCGTGGTGTAGAAATGCCGCGGGGCCGTCATCGGCGCGGGATACTAGCACGGCCCAGGGCCCCCCTCCAGAGCCGCCCCGTCGGGGGGGGGCGGGACGTCTACTTGTGCCGCATCTCCGTCACGCCTTGCCAGTCCGGATCCGGCGGTTGCTGGTCCAGAAACTCGCAGCGCTCGATGTACTTCCGGGCCACGTCGTCCTCGGCACATCCCTCCACGCAAGCGCCGAAGCGCTCCCCGGCCTCCACGAATCGGCCGGCACGGTAGGCGGCCAGGCCGCCGGCGAAGGTCTCCGCCGTGCGGTCCTTGGCGGCCACGACCTCCTCGGGATCGGGGTCATAGACCTCGCAGATCCGCACGGGCGTGTCCTTCCCCACGACCTTGACGGTGCCCACGTCCCGGAGGTGGTAGCGCCGCGGGTCCTCCAGGGCCGCGAAGGTGTCCTGGGAGATCAGGATGCCCGCCCCGAAGCCCTTGGTGAGCGATTCCAGGCGCGAGGCCAGGTTGACGGGGTCCCCGATGACCGTCGTGTCCATGCGGGCCGGTGAGCCGACGGTCCCGAGCATCACCGCACCCGAATTGAGGCCGATGCCCATGTGGATCGGGGGGAAGCCCTCGCGGGCGCGGCCGACGTTGTAGCCGTCCAGGGCCTGGCGCATGGCCACGGCCGCCTGCACCCCGTGGTCGGCGTGCCCTGGAGGCGGGAAGAGGGCCATGATGGCGTCACCCACGAACTTGTCTATGAACCCCGAGCAGCCCTGGATGGCGGGCTCCATGCGCCGGAGGTAGGCGTTCAGGAAGCGGAAGTTCTCCTCGACGGTCATGCGTTCGGAGAGGGTCGTGAATCCGCGGATGTCGGTGAACAGGACGGTGAGGTGACTGCGGGTGGAGTCGCCGAGCGCCACCTCGCGGATGTCGTCCTTCCCCAGGAACTCCAGGAACTGCCGGGGCACGAAGCGCCGGAAGGACTCCATCATGGAGAGCTGCTCCTTCGCCAGCTCCAGCTCCTTCTCCTGCTCCTTGTAGCGGTTGATCTCGGCGGCGTTGGTCTCGTTCACCCTCTCGAGGAGCCGGCGCTCCCGGTCGTTCTCCTCGTAGGTCCCGCTCACGTCCGAGACGAAGCGCCTCAGCTCCTCAGGGACGTCTTCCTCCTTGGGGATCCCCAGGAACTTCTTGAGCTGTCGCTGGAGCAGCCGGTGCATGGCCCCGCGGCCAGATCAGCGCTCGGAGAGGGTGGTGAGGGTCATGGTCTGGTTGTGGAGCTGGCAATGGACATGCTCGCCGGTGGGGGCCAGCTCCCCGTAGGAGTAGTATCCGGAGAGGGTGAAGGCCTCGCCGATGCCTTCCTTCACCGCCTCCACCTCCTCCTCCACCTGCCTGGAGAGCACCAGCCTCCTCCCCACGCAGCTTACCGCCAGGGCGGCGCCGTCTCCCGAGGCCTCTACCCGGGCCACTTCCGCGGCCGCCTTCGCCGCGGCGATGAGCCCGTCCAGGTTCGTCTTCATCAGCATGACCACACGCCTCGCGGGCACGTCGCCAGCGAAGGTGAGGCTCTTCGCCTCCTCGTCGATGGCGAGCAGGGTCCTGACTACGGGCTCCTCGCCCTCCGCGAGTTCCACCACGAGAGGGAAGCGCAAGCCGGTCGCCGGCAGCCCCCGGGCCATCTCGTCCCCGAGGTAGCGTCGATAGAGGTCCAGCGCGGGCTCGCCGTCGATCTCGAAGACCACGTTTCCCTCGGACCGTGTCACGTGCCGCTGGACACCGAAATTCTCCCACCCGTGCAGGCAGCCGTATCCCACCACCAGGTCCTCGCCGTAGAGGCCCGCGGCGACGACCTGGCGAGGGCGCGCCGGTCCGTTGGCCACGACCCACGTCTCCTTGAACGCCGTGCCGTCCCCGGCCAGGCCCCCGGTCATGCGAACCCCTTCCGGGCAGGCGTGGTTGAAGCCCGCCGCGAGCTCGCTGCCGTTCACGTGCAGGCCATCCGAGAGGATGAAGACGTGCCGGAGCCCTGCCCCGGCCAGCTTCCGGGCCAGGGTCTCTCCCACCGCCCGCGACCCCTTCGGGTCCCGGACCTCCATGGCCACGCAGCGCACCCGGGACCTCTCGAAGCGGAGGGCGTGGGCGACGATGCAGTCGTCCTCCACCCGGTCGTCCAGGATGTTCCCGGAGGTGGAACAGCCGATGACCTCCGCCCCGGGGTAGCGCTCCAGCACGCGCCCGTAGGTCTCGGGTCGCGAGATCAGCGCCGCGTCGCCGAAGACCACGACCAAGTCCTGGCCCGTGGCCCCCTCCAGGGTACCCCGCTCCAACTCCCAGCCATCCGCGTCAGTCCACTTCGCGAGTTCGACCCTCATACCCGCACCCCTCCCCCGCACCCGCCAGGCGCGCGCGGAGACTATCCCACCCCACGGGTAGGACTGTCAACCAGAGCGGTGGCCCCCTCCAGCGGCTGTCCTTGCAGGCGCGAACCTCCCGGCTATCATGGCGCCCCCGAGGGCCTCGGCCGTCGCTACGCGCCGGCCTGCGGCCCTCCAGGGCCTACCGGCCAGGGCTGCCAGGCGACGCGGCCCGGGAACCCGCGTAGCGGGTGGGGAGGCCGGGAACCCGCGAAGCGGGTGGCCGACCTGGCGGGCCGCTACTCGCTCGGCGGCCTGCGGCCGCCTGCGCTCGTCGCCTGCGAGGGAGTCGGACCCATGACACGAGCGCGCCTCCAAGGCGCCCTGGCGAGCCTCGCCCTGGCGCTGGCCGCCTGCGCCCCCGTCCACCGCCTCACCCACGGCGGACGCGCTGGCGGCGCCGGCGCCGGCCTCGCGGCCGCCTTCGCGGCGGCCACTGCGGCCGCCTCCCCCGCGGCGCCCCCGCTCGCACCCCTCCGGGCCGAGGGCGACCGGCTCGTGGACCCCTGGGGGGGGACGGTGATCCTCCGCGGGGCCAACTACTCCGAGCGCAGCAAGCGCCCCCCCTTCGTCGGGTGGATGCGGCCGGAGGACTTCCTCGGGATGCGGGAGGCCGGCTTCGACGCGGTGCGGTTCCTCCTCACCTGGGAGGCCATCGAGCCGGTGGCCGGGAGCTACGACGCGGCCTACCTGGACGAGGTGGGCCGGGCCCTGGACTGGGCCCACGCCCACGGCGTCCACGTCCTCCTGGACATGCACCAGGACATGTGGTCCAGGGATTTCGGCGGGGACGGCGCCCCGCGCTGGGCCACGGACGACCACGCCCTGGTCCCCAACGCCCCGGTGGGCTTCCCCCTCAACTACCTCAACCCCGACGTCGTCGGGAACTTCACCCGGTTCTGGCGGGACCCGGCGCGGCAGGCCCCGCTGGTGCGGGCCTGGGGGGAGGTGGTGCGCCGCTTTCGCTCCCACCCGGCGGTGGTGGGCTACGACCTCTTCAACGAGCCCTTCCCCGGCCTGGTGCCCCTCTTCGAGACGCGGGAGCTGCCGGAGTTCTACGACCGGGTCATCGCGGAGGTCCGGCGCCACGACCCGGAGAGGCCCATCTTCATCGAGCCCGGCATCGCCGTGGGCGGCGGCCTCCCCACGCTGCTCCGGCGGCCCCGGGACCCCCACCTGGTCTACGCGCCCCACTATTACGACCCCACCACCGCCTTCAACATCTTCACCCTGGGCACGGCCACGAACATCCATAGCTCGGGCTACGACGGGGGGCGCTGGCGCGCCGCCGCGGCCTTCGACCTCGCCCGGTGGCAGGCCCGGCGCCTGGACGCCCCGCTGGTCCTGGGCGAGTGGGGCATCGACCTGGGCAGCTCGCGGGCGGACGACTACCTGGAGGACCAGCTCTCGCTCGTGGAGGAGCGGCTCATGGGTGCGCTCCTCTGGGACTGGGACGCCGCCGAGCCCCATGCCATGAGCCCGGTGGACGTCGGGGGCGTGCCCAAGCCGGCCCTGGACCGCCTGGCGCGCCCCTACCCGCGCCGCACCGCCGGGAGGCTCCTGGCCTACCGCTACGAGCCGCGGACCGAGCGGCTGGAGCTCCGCTTCGAGGAACTGCGGCCAGCGGTGCCCGGCGCCACGGAGATCGCCGTCTCTACCCTTCGCTATCGCGGCGGTCTGGTGGTGGAGTCCAGCGACCCGCCCGGCGCCTGGCGCTGGGAGCACGACCTGGCACGCGCCGTGGTGCGCATCTGGTCGGACCCCTCGCGAGGCCTCCATACCCTGGTGGTGCGGCCGCGCTGAGCAAGCCGCGCGAGGCCGCGCCGGGGCCCGGGGACCTGATCCTGGGCCGCTACCGGGTGCTCCGCACCCTGGGACGGGGCGGGATGGGGGCCGTCCGGCTCGTCGAGGACACCCTGGAGGGGGGGCGCCTCCTCGCCCTGAAGACCGTGCACCCGGGCCCGGAGGGCCTGCTCTACGAGGAGTTCCTGCGACAGGAGTTCGCCCTGCTTCATGGCCTCTGCCACCCCCACGTGGTGGCGGTCCACGACTTCGGTCGCCTGGACGACGCGGGCGCGTGCTACTTCACCATGGACTACGTCCAGGGCCGGGACTTCATCGACGCGGCCGGGAGCGGGGACCCCCCCGTCGTGGCGGGCCTGGCGGTGCAGGTATGCCGCGGGCTGGAGTACATCCACGGCCGCGGCCTGGTGCACCACGACGTCAAGCCCGAGAACCTGCTGGTGGACGCCGAGGGCCGGCTCTGCATTGCGGACTTCGGGCTGTCCCTGCCGAGGACGGGCCCGGCGGCGGCGCAGGGCGCCGGGGGGCTCCGGGGGACGCCGCAGTTCATGTCCCCGGAGCGCATCCGGGGCCTCGTCGCCGACGGGAGGGCCGACCTCTACTCCCTGGGCGTGGTGCTCTACCTCTGCCTGGCGGGCCGGCACCCCTTCGCGGCGCGGTCCACGGTGGCGCTGATTCGCGCCCACCTGGACGAGGCCCCGCCCCCGCCCAGGGCGGTGGGGGTGCGGATCCCCGAGGCCCTGGAGGCGGTGGTCCTCCGGCTCCTGGCCAAGGAGCCCGACGAGCGCTACGCCGCGGCCAACGACGTCATCATCGCCATCAACGAGGCCCTGGGGACCGACCACCCCATCGAGACCTCCGCCACCCGGGAAGGCTGGATCCGCGCTGGCCGCCTGACAGGGAGGGAGGAGGTCCTGGCGGCCCTGGAGGCCGCCCTGGCGGCCGCGGCGAGGCGGCCCGCGGCGGTCCTCCTCGAGGGAGAGGCGGGGGTGGGCAAGAGCCGCCTCGTGCGCGAGCTGCGCCACCGCGCCCAGCTCGCGGGGATGGAGTGGTGCGAGGCCCCGGCCGGGTGGTCCGGGGCCTACGGCGGCCTGTCCCGCCTGGTGCGCCAGGTGGCCGCCCTGCTGGAGCCGGGCTCGCCGCCCCTCGTGCGCCACGGCGGCCTGGTGGTGCGCCTGGCGCCCGAGCTGGAGCGGAGCCATGGGATCGCCCCGCTTCCGACGGGGGAGGGAGGCTCGCCGCGGGATCGACTGGCGGATGCCGCCGCGGGCCTCGTCCTGGAGACGGCCCGCGTCCGGCCCCTGGTGGTGGTGCTGGAGGACCTGCACGAGGCGGAAGAGGGTCTCAGGGCCTTCGCGGAGGGGCTGGCGGACGGCCTCGCGGCGCCCTCGGAGGGGCCGCCCTGCCGGGCGCTCCTGGTCGCCACCGCGCGTCCAGGGGGGCCCGGGCGCCTCCGGGACGTGGACGGCCTGGTGCGGTTGCCCCTCGCCCCCCTCGCCCCGGATTCGGTGCGGAGGCTCGTCCGCTCCATGCTGCCGGTGGCCGGAGGGACCGCGCCCCTGGAGGAACTGGCCGTGGACGAGTCCGGGGGAAATCCCCTGTCCGTGGAGAGGCTGGTGAGGGCCGCCGGAGAGGCCGGAGCGCTGGTCTACCGGGAGGGCCGCTGGACCCTGGACGCCGCTCGCCTGTCGGGGCTCTCCCCGACCGGGGCCCCGTGCGAGGCCCCCGTGGCGCGCCTGGTCGGCTCCCTGGGCCCGGCCGCCCTGCGGCTCCTGGAGGCCCTGGCCATCCTGGAGCGGGCCGTGCCGCCGGCCCAGGCCGCCGCCGTCGCCGGCCTGGCGCCGGCCGAGACCGCCGGAGCGCTCAGGGAGGTCCTGGGGCGCGGGCTCGCCCGCCTGGGCGAGGACGACTCCCTGGGGTTGGCGCACCCAAGCCTGCGGGAGGCCCTCGTGGCCGCGCTCGGCGAGGCGAGGCGGCGGGCCCTGCACGGCGCCGCCCTGGAGGCCCTGCGGGCCGACCGGGCTGGTCGCGGGGAGGCGGGACCCAGGGACCCGGAGGTGGAGGCCATGGCCCTGCACGCCCTGGGGGGGCTCCGGGTCGACGAGGCCCTGGACCTCGGCACCGCGGCCGCCGAGCGCTGCCTGCTCCAGCTCTACCTCAACGACCGGGCCCTGGGATGGGTGAGCCGACTCCTACCCCTGGCCGGGCCGGGCCGCGGGGCCGCACGGTCCGGTCTCCTGAGGGTAGCGGCGGTGGTGCACCGGCGGTTCGGGGACATGGAGGCTGCGGACGAGGCGCTCGGCTCGGCCCTGGATGCCGCCCGGGAGGCGGGGGACGTGGCGGGGGAGGCCGCGACCCTCCACTCCTGGGCGCTGAACGAGGCGGGCCGCTCCCGCCACGACTCGGCCCTGGCCCTCCTGGAGGAGGCGCGGGGGCGCTGCCGCGTGGCGGGGGACGCAAGGCGCGAGGCCCGCCTCAACTTCGATCTGGGCCGCATGAGGTCCGAGTGGGGCGACTACGAGGGCGCCCTCGCCCCCTTGGAGGAGGCCCTGGCCCAGGCGCGAGCCCTGGGGGACCGCGCCGGGGCGGCGAATGCCTGTACCTGCCTCGGCACCGTCCTCTATCGGATGGGCTCCCTGGAGGGCGCCCGGGTCTACGTCCGCACGGCCCTGGGGCTATTTCAGGAGGTGGGAGACCGCCAGGGCCTCGCCGCATGCCACAACCAACTGGGCGGGATCTACAGGGATCTGGGCCGCCGCGGGGAGGCCCGGGAGGCCCTGGAGATGGCCCTGCGGCACTGCGAGGCCATGGGCTTCCGGCACGGGGAGGCCTCGACCCTCGCGAACCTGGGCAGCCTCCTCATCGTCGAGGGGGACCTGGCCGCGGCCCTCGTCTGCCTGGAGCGCGGCCTGCGCATCGCCGAGGCCATGGAGAACCAGCTTCTGGAGGCCCAGCTCGACATCCTGCTCGCCGAGGTGGACCGCGTCCTGGGGGACATCCCTGCCGCACGCCGCCGCGGGGCGGAGGCCCTGGAGACCTTCCGCGAGCTGCAGAGCCCGCGCGGGGAGTCGGTGGCCCTCATCGCCCTGGGCGAGCTGGAGACCGCTGCGGCCCGCTACCCGGAGGCCCTGGAGTCGCTGCGCCGGGCGCTCGCCCTCGCCCAGGCGCGGGACTACGCCAGCGATGCGGCCTACGCCCGGGTGGGCCTCGCCCGCTGTCTGGTCGCCCTGGGTCGATTCGAGGAGGCCGAGGCCGAGCTCCGCGGCGTGGCCGAGACCGGCCGCGGCTTGCTCAGGCCCGACCTGGCGGCCGACGCTGCGGGCGTCCAGGTGGCCGCGCGGCTCGCGGCTGGCGACCCCCAGGGGGCGCGCTCGGCCGCCGGAGGGCTCGCGGGCCCGCTCGAGCGCGCAAGCGCCGCCGAGCGGCTGGCCATGGAGGGGGTCCTGGCCGAGACGGCCCTGGAGCTCGGGGACCTCCCGTCGGCGCGCGCGGGGCTCCATCGGGTCGAGGGGCTGGCGCGCTCCCTGGGCGGCCGTGCCGCCCGCCAGGCCGCGGCCCTCCTCGAGGGCCAGGTCCATCTCGCCGCGGGGGAGCGCGAAGAGGCCCAGGCCTCCCTGGAGGAGGCCGTGGCGCTGGCCTCGGAGCTGGAGATGCCCGAGCGGCGCTGGCGTGGTTACCACGCCCTGGGCCAGGCCCTCCACGCCTCCGGGAGCGTCGAGGAGGCCGCGCTGTACTACGGAGAGGCCCTGGAGGTCCTGCGGCGCATCTGGGAGGGGCTCCCCCCGGAGCTACGCGACGACTACCTGCGGAGCCCCGCGCGGGAGCGGTTGCGACGGGAGGCGGTGGGGCTCACGCGCGCGGGGGCGGGCTGACCGGGAACCCAAGGCGGGCCGCCGCGGCCCGCAGCTCATCTGCCATGGCCCCCGCGTGCGGGTAGCGTGCCTCGGGGTCCTTCGCCATGGCGCGCCGGACGATGGCGGCCGCCGCCTCCGGGACCTCCGCTCGCGCCTCGCGGATGGCTCCGGGCGGGAGGTCCACGACGGCCCGGACCAGGTCGGCCCCCGCCCGGCCCGCGAAGGGCGGCCGGCCCGAGAGGGCGTGGAAGAGCGTCGCCCCGAGGCCGTAGACGTCGGCCCGGCCGTCCACCTCGGCCGCGGCGACGACTTGCTCCGGGGCCACGTAGTGGAGCGTGCCGAGCAGGGCCCCGTCCCGGGTGATCCGAGAGAACCCCGACTCGTCGGCGGCGCGGGCCAGACCGAAGTCCGCGAGCTTCGCCCGTTGGCCCGCGGCGACCAGGATGTTGCCAGGCTTGACATCCCGGTGGACGACGCCCCGATCCGCGGCGTGGGCCAGGGCCTCGGCCACCTGGCGGCCCAGGTCCAGCACCAGGCCCAGGGGGAGCGGGCGTCCCTGGGCCATGAGGGCCTCCAGGGTCGGGCCCTCCACGAACTCCAGGACCAGATAGAAGCGGCCCCGGTCCTCGCCCGCGTCGTACAGGGCGACGATGTTCGGGTGGTCGAGGCGCGCCGCCAGGCGGGCCTCCCGCAGGAATCGCCGCGCGACGCGGGCGTTGGCGGCGAGCCCCGGGTGCAGGGTCTTGAGGGCCACCACGCGGTCGATGGCCGTCTGTCGGGCGCGATAGATCCTGCCCATGCCGCCGCGGCCGACCCAGCCCAGGACCTCGAATCCCGGGAAGGTGGGTAGTTCCCCCTCCTCGTCGGCGCGGGTCTCCATGGCGGGGACCAGTCTAGCGATCCCGCGGGTCCACTTGCCAGGCCTGCAGGCGCTTCCTCCAGGAAACGGCGAGGGGGCGGCGGCGCGCCCGACAATTCACGCGCGTGATACCACTTGGGCCCATGGGCCGCCACGGCACGTCGCCCGCGTCGGGTGGGACCAGGGAGGGAGAATCGCGATGACAGCGAGAAGCCAAGAGACGGTGGCCCTGTCGTACCTGCTCATTCTGTTGGCGGTGGCAGGCTGCGGCCGTCGAGAGGTGCGGCGAGAGTTGCAATACGTGGCTTCGTCCCCAGCCGCGGCCGCGGCCGCGCCCGCGCCCGCGCCCGTGCCCGCGCCGGCCCCCACGCCAGCGCCCACGCCCGCGCCCGCGCCGACGCCGCAGCCCGCGCCCACGCCGCAGCCCGCGCCCACGCCGACGCCACAGCCCGCGCCGAGCGGCCCCGCGACGGCCGTTCCGCCCACGGCCTCGACGATCCCACCCTACGCGCCGGTGATCCCTTCCATCCCCTACAACGGCTACCTGGTGGCCCAGTCCCACAAGAGCCTGCTCCTCCGGTCGGGGGATACCGTGACCGTCTGGTTCGAGTTCCTGAACACCGGAGGGGCCACGTGGCTGCGCGGCCAGTGGTCGCGGCTGGGGACCACCCTGCCGAACGACCGCCAGAGCGTCTTCGCGAACGCCGGATGGGAGAGCATGCAGTGGCCCACGCCCAGCGAGAACCGCCCGGCCACCGTGGACGCGGATACTCCCTCGGGGGCCATGGGCCGCTACACCTTCCCCATCACGGCGCCCCAGGTGAGCGGGCGCACCGTCTACCGGGAGGTCTTCGCCCAGGTGGAGGACGGCGTGACGTGGTTCGGCGTGCCCGCGATGATCGACATCGTGGTCGACCCGGCCTCGGGCCCGAGCGCCGCGGCCCCCGCGCCGAACACCTGGCGCTACCGGGCCCCCATGCCCACGCCGCGCCGGGGCAGCGTCGCCGTGGCGACCGACGCGGGCCGCATCTACTGCATCGGCGGCATATACCTGAACGACACCCTGACCTCGAACGAAGAGTACGACCCCCGCACGGATACCTGGCGGGTCCGCGCCCCCATGCCGACAGAGCGGGCCCACCACGGGGCCTGCTTCCTGAACGGCAAGGTCTACGTCGTGGGCGGATGGTGGAAGAACCCGGCCCAGCGGCTCGACCTGGTCGAGGAGTACGACGTGGCGACCGACACCTGGCGCACCCTCCCGTCTCTCCCAAGGGACCGGGGGATGCCCACGGTCGTCGCCTACCAGGGGCGGGTCTGGTCCATCGGCGGCTGGGAGACGATCCCGGGCACGCCGCACGGGACATGGACCACCGGCAGCTTCATCTATGACCCGGCGGCGGGGCAGTGGACCGCGGGGCCGGACCTGGGTCGGGCGCTGGACTCGGAGCCCTCGGGGGCCGTGGCCGGCGGGCAGATCCTCCTGTTCACCGGCCTGGGGGGGGGCATCCACAAGACGAGCCGCGTCGTATTCGGCCCGCTGGGGGGCGCCTTCGACTCGGTCACGACCCACACGGGTCCCATGGGGACTACGCTGGCGGGCGACGAGTTCGCGCCCCTGAGCCGCGCCGCGGCCATCGGGTCCCGGTGCTACGTCCTGGGCGGCCGGCTCTGGAGCACCATCTTCGCCGACCTCAAGGCCATCGACGTCGCCTCCGTCGCCGCCGGCCGGCTCCAGTCCCTGGCCCCCATGCGGCACCCCCGGCAGCAGCCCGGCCTCGCGGCCGCGGCCGGCCGGCTCTACGTCTTCGGCGGCGACGACCTGGGCTACGGCCCCGTACCCTGGGTCGAGGAATACACGCCCTGAGCCCCATCCCCGGGGGTCTCCGTGCGGCTCCTCCGGAGGGCCTTCCACAGGCCCGCGCGCGAGAGGCCCGCCAGGACGGCCGCGCGGGCCAGCCGGCCGCCCGCGCGCTGGAGCAATCGGCGCAGGTATGCCTCCCGGAAGGTCTCTTCGGCATCGCGCAGCGGCAGGTCCAGCCAGGGGGGCGCCGGGGCCGCGTCCCCCGGCGGGATCGGGGGACCGAGGATGGCCCCCTCTAGGGCGGCTTCGGCCTCGAGGGCCGGGGCCAGGACGGCCAGGCGTCGGACGGCGTTCTGGAGCTCCCGCACGTTGCCCCGCCAGGGGTGGCGCAGGAAGGCCTCGCGCAGGGCGCCCCCCAGCCGGACCGGGGCGCCCAGGTCCTCCAGGAAGGCCTCGGCGAGCGGGAGGATGTCCTCCGGCCGCTCGCGCAGGGGTGGGACGTGGATGCGCAGGCCATCCAACCGGTGGAACAGGTCCCGGCGGAAACGCCCGGCCTCCACCTCGGCCTCCAGGTCCCGGTTCGTGGCGGACACGACCCGCGAGCGGACCTGCACCCATCGGTTCGCCCCCACGGGCCGGACGGCCCCCTGGTCCAGGACGCGCAGGAGCCGGGCCTGGCAGTCCAGGGGCATCTCGCCGACCTCGTCCAGGAAGATCGTGCCCTCCGCGGCCAGGACGAACAGGCCCTCCCGCGGCACATCGGCGCCGGTGAAGGCGCCGGCCTCGTGGCCGAAGAGCTCGCTCTCGAGAAGCTCGGGGACCACCGCCGCGCAGGACACGGGCACGAAGGGTCTGCGGGCCCTGGGGCCCAGGTCATGGACCGCCCTGGCCAGGACCTCCTTCCCCGTCCCGCTCTCGCCGGTGACGAGCACCGGCAGGTCGTGGCCGGCGGCGCGCCGCGCCAGATCCAGCGCATGGCCCATGGCCGGGCTCGCGTAGACCAGCCGGGCGGGGGCCTCCGGCGTCCAGGACCGGCTGCGCTCCTCGAGGCGGCGGGAGTGGGCGGCGCGCGCCGCCGCCAGGAGGGGCGCCACCGTGAGCGCCGAGCGGACCAGCTCCGAGAGGGCGTCCGCGGTGTAGACCTCCGCCGCCCCGCGGCGGTCCAGGTAGACGACACCCAGGGGCGTCTCGCCCGGCGCCGCCATGGGGACGGCCATGAGGCTGCGGATGGCACCCTCCACCACGCTCGGCTGCCGGGCCAGCCCGGCGTCGGAAGCCGTGTCCGCCACCAGGAGCGGCCCCGCGCGCAGGGCGCGGTGGACCGCCGTGCGGCTGAAGGCCGGCGGACGCACGCCGTCGAAGTCCGCCTCGGCCACACCGTACGAGGCGACCAGCTCGAAGGCCCCGTCGGGGCCGGCCTCCCCCACGAGGACCAGGCCCCGGTGGGCGGCCAGCCGGCGAGAGAGGCACCCGAGGACCTGCTCCAGGAGGGAGCCAGGGTCCTCGACGGCCCCCGCCACCAGCGAGAGCACCTCGTCCGCGAGCGGAGGCGGCGCGGGCCCTAGCATCCGGCGAATCGCACCGAGTGGATCGGCGGGAGGTGGTGCCCCGCGCAGGTCCACGAGTCGCCGCGATCCTCCGACACGAAGCAGTGGCCGGTGGTGGTCCCGAAGGCGAGCCGCCCCCGGTCATGGTCCAGGCCGTGGCGCAAGACCACGTCGTAGCAGTCCGCCTGGGGCAGCCCGCGGCGGAGGGCCTTCCAGGTGCGTCCCGCGTCCCGCGTGCGGCACACGCAAAGGGCCCCGTCCACCGCCACGCGCCGGTCGTCCGCAAGGGCCGGGACGACCCATGCAGTGTCCGCGTCCTCGGGGTCCACGGCCATGGCGAAGCCAAAGTGCGGCAGGGCGCCGGGTCGCGAGCACCGCCTCCAGCGCCCCCCCCCGTCGTCGGAGCGGAAGATGCCGCAATGGTTCTGCTGCCAGAGCCGGTCGGCTCGTGCGCGGCTCTGCACCAGGCAGTGCGGGTCGTGGCCCACCTCCGCGCGGGGGTCAGGGAGGAAGGTGGCCACGAGCCCCCGGTTGCGCGGCGCCCAGGTCGCGCCGCCGTCGGTGGTCTCGAAGACCCCGGCGCAGGAGACGCCTACCCACACGTGGTCGCTCGCCCGCGGGTCCACCACCACCGAGTGCAGGCCCGGGTGCTCGAAGTCCTTCCCTCCCCCCAGCCACTGGCCCGCCCGGCTGGGGTGATCCCAGAGGCCGCGCACCAGCTCGAAGCTCTCGCCCCCGTCCTCGCTCCGGAAGAGGCCCCCGGGGACGGTGCCGGCGTAGAGCCGCCCGGGCCGGTCCTCGCCGCCCGGGGCGATGGTCCAGAGGTAGCGCAGTGTGGCCGGCCTTCCGTCCGTGCCGCGCGTGTCGGCGGGGTACCGCGGGGCCGGGACCTCCTCCCAGCGGCGGGCGTCGCCCCGCAGGCGGTGGAGCTTCTGACCCCAGTGCCCGTGGTCCAGGCAGGCCCACCCGGTGCCGTCCCGCTCGTCCACCCGGGCGTAGGCCACGGCGATCCCCAGGAACTCCTGGCCCACGACGCGCCAGCGGCCGCGCCCCCGCACCAGGGTCAGGAGGCCCTTGCGCGTCCCCAGCAGCAGCGCCCCCCTCGGCGCACCCTTCCTTGCCCTGGCCATGATGGGGCCTCCTATCCGCCCGAGAGGGCCTGCACGACGTGGACCTCGTCCTCGGCCCCCACCGGGTCCGTGAGGGCGGCGCGGTCCCGGACCCGTCGCCCTCCGATGAAGATGTGGACGTGGGGCCGGAGGGCCCCGCGCTCGTCCACGATGTAGGTCGCCAGACCCGGGCGGCCGCGGTCGAGGGCGGCGATCACCTCCGCGACGGTGGCCGCCGGGACCTGGACCGAGCGCAGCCCCGGGAAGAACCGCTGCAGGTGGTAGGTCAGGTGTACGAGCGGCATCCTACTCGATCCGCCCGGTGCCCCAGCGCCGGTGCAGGGCCCGCTCGGCGGGGGCGAAGATCAGCCGGTCGAAGGAGACGCCCACCAGGACGATGACCAGGATCACGCCGATGACCTGGTCCATGGCGTGCAGCTCGCGCCCGTAATGGAGGAGGTGCCCGAGGCCGAGGCCCGTGAGGATCGTGACGAAGATCTCGGCCGCCATGAGCGAGCGCCAGGCGAAGGCCCAGCCCTGCTTCATCCCCGAGAGCACGAGAGGCAGCGAGGCGGGCACGATGACCCGGAGCCAGGTGTGGAGGCCCTTCGAGCCCATGGTGCGGGCCGCGCGGACGTAGATGGGGGGGACCGAGCGTATGCCCTGGTCCATCGCGAGGGCGATGGACCCCACGGTGCCCATGAGGACCACGAAGAGCATGGCGGTCTCCGTCTGGCCGAACCAGAGCATGGCCAGGGGGACCCAGCAGACGCTCGGGAGGGACTGGACCCCCAGGAGCAGCAGGCCGACGGTCTCGTGGAAGGGGCGGAAGCGCGTCGTGAGCATGCCCAGGGGCAGGCCGAGGGCCAGGCCGGCGGCGTAGCCCAGCACGAGCCTGCGCAGCGTGACGAGGGTCGCACCGGCCAGCGTCCCATCGGCGAGGCTACGCCCGAGCCAGAGGGCCACGCGGCCCGGCGGGGGGAGGAGGACCTCGGACCACAGGCCGGCCGTCCAGGCCGCCTGCCACAGGGCGACCAGGGCAGAGACGAAGACCAGTCGGGCGAGGACCCGCCGCCTCAAGGCATCCCGTCCCGCGTCGCGGGCTCGAGGGCCGTGCGGAGGGCCCGGGTGATGGCCCCCGCCCGGGCCGCCAGCTCCGGGCTGTTGATGTCGCGCGGCCGGGGCAGGTCGATGGGGAAACCCTCCTGGACGCGCCCGGGGTGCGGCGTCATGAGCAGGACCCGGTCCGCGAGGCACACCGCCTCGCGCACGTTGTGCGTGACGAAGAGGATGGTCTTGCGGCGCTCGGACCAGATCCGCTCCAGGTCCCCGTAGAGCTGCTCCCGGGTCATGGCGTCCAGGGCGGCGAAGGGCTCGTCCATGAGCAGGACGCGAGGGTTCGCCGCCAGGCTGCGCGCCAGGGCGACGCGCTGCTTCATCCCGCCGGAGAGCTCGTGGACCCAGGAGTGGCGGAAGCGCTCCAGGCCGACGAGGCGCAGGAAGAAGGCCGCCACCTCCGCGCGGGCCCGGCGGTCCAGGCCCGGCTTGAGCTCGAGCCCGAACTCCACGTTGCCCAGGGCGTCCCTCCAGGGGAAGAGGGCGGCCTCCTGGAACATGATCATCCGGTCCCGCCCCGGGCCCGTGACCGGCACCCCGTCGGCGAGGATCTCGCCCTCGTCGGCCCGGTCGAGGCCGGCCACCAGGGAGAGGAGCGTGGACTTCCCGCAGCCGCTCGGCCCCACGATGACGACGAACTCGCCCTCGGCCACCTGGAGGTCGATACGGTCCAGGGCCCGCACGGTCCCCTCCTGGGTCGGGAAGCCCTTCCCCACACCGCGGAGCACGAGCTTCTCGGGGGCCGAGGGCTGGAGTTCGCCCTGGAGCGAGCTCATGGCCGGACCACCAGCCGGGCCACGGCGTCGGGGGGTAGGTCGTCCGGCACGAGGCCCACGTCGCGGGCGTCCCGCAGGAGGCCCTCGAAGGACGCCACCTCCACCTCGGCGCCCAGGTGGAGTCGGGGCCACGCGCCCTCGAGCGTCTCGACACCGGCAGGCCGCCGGGTGATGGACTCCAGCTCGGCGGCCACCAGGGCGCGGGCCTCCTCCGGGTGCTCCAGGACCCAGCCGGTGAGCCCCGCGTGGGCCTCGACCAGCCGGTGGGCCAGGTCGGCGCGCCCCTCGACTAGGGCGCGGCTCGCGGCCAGGACCGTGGTGAGCGCGTCGTCCTCGAGGAGGACGCGGCCCCCACCCTCGCGCTCCAGGACGGAGACCCAGGGCTCCACCGTCCAGGCCGCGTCCAGTTGGGCGCCCAGGAAGAGGCCGAGGAGCTCGGGGTTGGGCGTGGGGAGGACCTGCACCTCGCCCCCGGTGAGGGTCGCCTCGAGGCCCTGCGCCTTCAGCCACGCCCGGCAGGCCACGTCCTGGGTGTTCCCGAGCTGCGGGGTCGCCACGCGCCGCCCCCGGAGGTCGGACGGCTTCTCGATGGCCGCGGCCTCGCGCACGACCAGGGCCGACCCGCCCCGGCAGGCGAGCGCCACCACGCGCACCTCCTCGCCCCCGGAGCGCAGGTGGGCGTTGAGGGCGGGGTTGGGCCCCACGTAGACGGCGTCCAGGGAGCCCGCCAGCAGCGCCTCCATGGCGCTCGGCCCGGCGTGGAACACGTACCACTGGACCTGGACGCCCAGGCGCCCCTCGAACCAGCCCTCCCCCCGTCGCGAGAGCTGGTGGGCGATCAGACCCTGGGCATGGGTGACGTTCGGAAAGTGCCCCAGGCGGAGCACCCCCTCGGGCGGGGGCGCCCGGGGCACGCAGGCCATGGGGAACGCGAGGACGGTCGCCGTCGCAAGGGCAGCGAGGGCGCCAAGGGTGGTCCGGGGGGACGTGTTCGCCACCTCCCCATACTAGAACGTGAACCACGGCGCGAGAAGCAGGCGGTTCCCAGCTCGAGGCAGAGCCGGCGGGCCGTGGGGTCGCCGCGCACGGTCGACCCCTCAGCGCCGCGTCGTCGAGAGCCCCAGGAGGCGCGGGACGCCGCCCCCGGCTGTCTCGGCCACCACCGCGGTCCCGTCCTCGAGGACCGAGATCACCTCCAGGGTCGCCGGGCGCTCCAGGAGGAGGCGGCACCGTCCCGTGCGCGGGTCCAGGTGGACCACCTTACGCCCGTCGCCCGAGTCCCTCACGCCGCAGAGGACCGCCCCGTTCCCGCGAAGAGAGTCCGGGGCCGGGCCCTCGCCGGTCTCGAGTCTTCCGGTCCGCCGCTCGCGCCGATCCGCGCCGAGGACGTGCACCGTGAGGCCCCCGTCCCTCCCCCCTTCCAGCCAGGCCAGGGAGCCGTCCCTCAAGGGGTGGGGGTCGCCCGCCAGGGCGTCCGTCTCGTGGACCACCTTCCCCGCGCGGAGGTCCAGGACCCGCAGCGTGCGCGGCCCCCGCGGCGAGGGGGCCGAGACGAAGGCGAGGTAGGGGCCGTGGCGGGCCCAGGGGGCGCGGAGGTGCTGGGGGTCGCTCACCGCCCAGGCGACGAGGCCCTCCACGCCCAGCTCCGCCGTCGTGCGCGCCCAGGCCGCCGCGTCCCGCCGCAGGTCCCAGGCCGCGAGGTGGTGCGGCCCCTCGCCCTCGCGCCCCAGGTCGTGGAGGAGGACCAGGTCCGACCCCACCGGCCGCCACGCAGCCCCCTCCAGGCCCGACGTCCTTGCCACCGCCCCCAGGGGCCGCTCCTTCGGGCCCGTCCACGCGGCCCGCGCCAGGGGGACCTCGGTCGGCCCCGCGGCCCGGAAGGCGAGGAAGATGGCCTCGCCGGTCAGGGCCAGGCCCTCCAGGGGCAGCGCCCCGCCGCCCCCGGCCGGTCCCTTGGGGACCAGGGCCGTGGCCTCGAGCTGCCAGGCGTCGCTCATGTCGAAGACGTGCGTGGCGGGCGAGACGATGCGGATCACCTTCAGGGTCTCCGCGGTGGTCATGACGAGTCGATCGCCCAGGACCTCCCAGGCGGTGAAGGCGTCCCCGAAGGCCGAGCGCTTCTTCCCGTCCCGCAGGTCCCAGAGCTGGACCTCCACGGGTGCGTCCGCCGTCCCCGCCCGTTCCGAGCGGCAGACGTAGAAGGGGCCGAGGACCGCCCCCCGATGGGCCCCCGCCTCGCCAGGCAGCTCGAAGTCGCGGACGGGCCGACCCGTGGCTCGGTCGAAGACCCACGCGCGCGCGTCGTCCAGGAAGGCGACCTCGCCCCCCGTCAGGGGGACCGCCACGGCGCGGCGAGGGTCCAGGGGGGCGCGCCCCCCGTCGGCAGAGTCCGCGGGCCAGGGGATCTCCCAGGCCGGGGCGGCGGGAGG
>JACQVX010000186.1 GCA_016209495.1 Planctomycetota bacterium | reverse complement strand
TACTGGACCAGCTCGTGGGTGAGCGGGCGCGGGGGTTCCTCGTGGTTCAGCTCCCGGAGGATGGCCGCCCCCTCGTAGAGCCCCTCGATCATGACGAAGGTCTTTCGCTTGTTCCCCAGGAGTATTGCGGTACCGCCGGCCGTGGGGCCGATGACGTTCTTGATGGTGACCTTCTCGAGCTGGAGGGCCTCGCCCATGGCGGCGCGAATGCTAACACGGCCGCGAACGAGGTGTCAAACCGGCCCGCGCCCCGCGCCGGGGCGCGGCGGCTAGCGCTCTGTCCAGGGCGAGCCGAGGCGCACGACCCGGAAGAGCCCCTCCGCAGCCGCCGCGATCCGGTCCGCGTCCCGGAGGCGCGCGCGGCGCGCGGCGGGGATGCCCCACTCGCCGAACCAGGCGCCCGCCAGGGCTCCGGCCACGGCGAGCGTGCCAGGCCCTCCCTCGCCGGAGAGCGCGGCCTCGAGGGTCTCGCCGCGGAGGAAGGCGGCCAGTCCCGCCGCCAGGGCCACGGGGACGCCCTCGGGAGCCGAGGTCGGGAACCCGGCCTCGGCCGAGCGGACCAGGAAGGCCGCCAGGTCCGGGGCCTCCGCGTGAAGCACCTCCGCTACCTGTCGGAGGGCCGCGTCCCGATCCCGCTCGCCGAAGGCGAACCGGGCCACCAGGAGGTTGAGGGCCACTGCCGCGTAGCCCGGACCGTCGCCCCGGTGGGTGAGGCGCGTGTCCACCAGGGTGTCGCCCAGGATCCGGTCGTCGTCGGCGATGGCCGCCAGGGCCAGGGCGACCGAGCGGACGGGCATCCCCGTCTCCGCCGCCTGTACCGGCGGCCCGCCCCCCCACGCCCGGTATCGTTCCAGGGCCGCCTCCGGGTGGTAGGCCCCCACCTCGCCCACCGCCTCGGCCAGCTCCACGGCCATGGCCGTCTCGACGCCCCAGACCGGCGCGGGACCGGTCTGGTCCCGGGCTCCCCCTTCGCCGCAAGCCAGGCCCAGGAGGACCCCCGTGAACCGATCCTTCATTCCACGCCTCCCGAGGGGCTCAGGGCCCGGAGGCGGGCCACCGCGGCGGCGGTCCCCTCCACGGCCCGGTCGATGTCCCCCCCCGTCGTGCCCAGTCCGAGGGAGTAGCGGATGGAGGCCTGCGCCAGGGGACGCGGGACCCCCATGGCCAGGAGGACGTGGGAGGGGAGGTGGTCCGCGTTGGCGCAGGCGGACCCGGTAGTGACCTCCACGCCCGCGTCGTCCAGGAGGAGCACCAGGCCCTCCCCCTCTACCCCCTCGAAGGAGGCGCTGGCCAGGTGCGGGGCCCTGTGGCGCCGGTCCCCGTGCAGGTGTACGCCGGAGATCCGCTCCACCAGGCCCGCCTCGAGCCGGTCCCGCAGCCGCGCCAGGCGCTCCGCCTCCACCACCCCCTCGGCCACGGCCAGGGTGGCGGCCCGGGCGAAGGCGGCGGCCCCCGCCACGTCCCGCGCCCCGGGCCGGAGGCCCCGCTCCTCGTCCCCGCCGCGCCACAGGGGGACCGGGCGCACCCCCTCGCGCACCAGGAGGGCCCCCACGCCCCGGGGGCCGCCCACCTTGTGGGAGGAGAAGCTCACGAGGTCCGCGCCCATCTCGGCGAAGGCCAGGGGAAGGCGCCCCAGGGCCAGGGCGGCGTCGGTGTGGAAGAGGGCGCCCCGCCCCCGCGCCAGGGCCGCCAGGACGGCGACCGGCTGCACGACCCCCACCTCGTGGTTGACGAGCATGACCGAGACGAGCGCGGCGCCACGCCCCAGGGCCCGCCCCAGGGAGTCCGGCTCCACCCGGCCCGAACCGCCTACCCCCAGGCGGACGACCTCGAAGCCCTCATCCTCCAGGACGGCGGCGGCCCCGAGGACCGTGGAGTGTTCGAGCGCGCTCACCACGACGCGCCGCGGCCGCCCCGCGCGGGCCGCGGCGCGGGCCCCGCCCAGGACCGCCAGGTGGTTCGCCTCCGTGGCCCCGGAGGTGAAGACCACCTCCGGCGCCAGGGCACCCAGGCCCCGGGCCAGGCACCGCCGGGCCTCCTGCAAGGCCTCCCGGGCCGCGCGGGCCGAGCGGTGGAGGCCCGCCGGGTCGCCCGGCACGGAGACCAGGACGTCCTGGAAGACCTCCGCCGCCTCGCGGCGCAGGGGGGTCGTGGCGCAGTGGTCCAGGTAGGCGCGGCGCTCGCCGCGCCCGGTCGAACCCCAAGCGTGGGCTCCATCGACCCGCTCGCTGCGCTTCGCCTGCTCACTCATCGCGTGGGCGGATTCTGGCCGGGGGCCGCGGAGGAGTCAATCGATGCGGTGCGTGCCCCTGGTCGTGGGCTACGAGCGCAGGCCGCCGAAGGCGGCCGAGCGAGTAGCGGCCTGCCCGGGGACCCGCGAGAGCGGGTGGGGAGCCCGGGGACCCATGCTCGCGAAGCGAGCATGGGTGGGCGACCTGGCCGCGTAGCCCGCAGCCGTCGCCGGTAGGCGACGAGGGCCGCAGGCCGAGCTTCGCGAGGCCGAGGCCCTGGTCGTGGGCGCGGTCGTGGGCGTGGGCGCGGGCGTGGTCGTGGGCATGGGCGTGGGCGCGGGCGTGCGCCCGCACCTCCCGCCGGCACTACCCCTCGTCCTCCTCCTCTTCCCTCGCCGGGGCCGAGTCGATGAGTCGCCGGCAGTCCAGGAGCCATTCCACCTGGTAGCCATCGATGGCGTCCCGGAGCAGGGCCGGGTCGTCGGTGATGACCGCGTCGGACCCCATCTCCACCAGCCGCCTCATGGTGGCCGGGTCGTTGACGGTCCACGGGGTGAGGAACTTTCCCCCCGCGTGGAATCGCCGCACCAGGTCCGCGTCCAGGGACTGCCAGCGCGGGTCCACCCCGTCCACGTCCTCCCTGCGCAGGGCGTCCCGTGCCCCGCGCCGGGTATAGGTGAGGACCGAGACCGCCAGCTCGCGGTTCACCTCCCGGACCATCTCCACGGCGCGGAATCCGTAGACCACGAGGATCGCGCGGCCCACCAGGTCGTGCCTCTCCACCGCGCGAACCACCGCCTCCACGTAGGCCCTGCTGTACTCCATGCGGTCCAGGACCGCCTCCAGCTTGGCCCGGGCGCGCTCCAGCCGCGCGCGCCGCGCCTCCAGCCTCCGCCGCCGGCCGTCCACCCCCCCCCGCAGGTGGGGCAGGCCACGACCCAGCCTCCGCTCCAGGGCCCGGTCGATGCGCCGGAGCACCCGCGCGGGCAGCCCGCCCTGCCCGGCCCTGTGGGCCAGGGACTCCTCCAGGCTGTCACCCCCGGACTCCTCCCACCGCTCCCGCTCCTCCAGGGCGGCGGCCGCCCTATCCAGGCGCTGGCCCGTCCGCTCGTAGCGCGCCGCCTTCCGCTGCGCGCGCTCGCTGGCCCGCTCGGAGGCGGGCCGGAGGCGGCCCTTGACCTCGACCACGGGGACGACCCGCCCCTTCATGACCTCCAGGGCCTGGTCCAGGGTGGGGACGCGCTCCCCCGCGTAGTCGGCCGAGAACCAGCCCCCAGCGTCCATGCCACGAATGGCCTCCAGGGAGCTGGAGCGCACCTTCCCCCGCCCGTTCGTGGTGCGATCCAGCTCGTCGTCGTGAAAGACCACCGTCTGGCCGTCCGCGGTGTACTGGACGTCGAACTCGATGGCGTCGGCCCCGTTTCGGATGGCCAGCTCGAAGGCCGCGACGGTGTTCTCCGGGGCGTGGGCCGAATCTCCCCGGTGGGCGCACACGGCCACGGGGGCGGCGCCTCGGCGGACCCGGGAGAGCATCTCCTGGAACGTCACTCCGGCCTCCGATTCTAGGGCCTCGGCCCGCCCCGCGACAAGGACGGCCGGCGCGAGCGCGGGAGCTTCGCCCCGCCCCCCCACCCCGCTAGAATCGCCCGGTGGAGGTGACGCTTGGCCGCGAGCGAGGGCTGGCGCAGCTTCTTCCGCACCGAGCGCGAGGTCCTCCGCCGGATCCGCGACCGCCTCTCCGAGGGCCGCGCGCGTCCCGCCACGGCGTCGCCGAGTCCGCCCCCCGGGCCGGCCCCAGCGGGCGCGCCCGAGTGCCCCATGCCCCGCGCCTGGCGCCGCGGCCGGGCCCCGCGCCGCCGGGAGCCGCCCCGGCCCACCCTGGCCCGGAGGGTCGGCGCGGCCCTTCGACGGGTGAGGGCCCTGGCCCTGTCCCTGGCCGTGCATGCCGGCCTCCTGGCCCTCCTGGCCGCGGTCACGCTCACGGTCCTGGAGGACCGCGAGGCCTACGTCCGGGTCCGCTTCCTCCGGGACCTACCCCACACGGCCTCCCTCCCCCGCAGAGACGAGACGGCCACCCCCGACCCCCCGGCGGAGCCCCGGCCCC
>JACQVX010000183.1 GCA_016209495.1 Planctomycetota bacterium | reverse complement strand
GAGCCGCCGGCCGGAGGACGCCGCGGCGCGAGGACCCGCCACGTCCAGGGGAGGGCCACCAGGGCCACGGCGGAGAGGCTGGCGCGCATCACCACCGCCGCGACCACCGAGGCCTCGGCCCCCGTGCCCGTGAGCCCCCCCGCCAGGCCCACCATGGCCTCCCTCACGCCCAGGTCCGTGGCGGACCAGGGAAGCAGGGCCGCCAGGTTCGCCGTCGCCACCATGAGGACGAGGGCCGCGGGGTCCACCTCCACCCCCATGGCCCGGAAGGCGAGGACGAAGAGGCTGACCTCCAGCAAGAAATTCATCGCGAGGAGAAGCACCGTCTCTCCCCCCAGGGCAGGGCGGCCGAGCAAGGTCCGCCCGGCCGCCAGGACCCGCCCCAGGGCCCCCGGGGCGCGAAGCCGCCCGGCCGCCAGGGCCGCCCCCAGGACGACCGCGAGGGCCGTCCCGTGGAGGGCCGCCAGGGGCCCGTCGGCCGCCGCCGCCGCCGCCGCGAGGCCCCAGAGGGCCATGGCCCCCACCTCGGCGCCGCCCGAGGCGCCCAGGAGCGCAAGGTAGTCCGCCACGGGCAGCCGGTGGCGGCGCGCCAGGTAGGCCGCCCGCAGGACCGCGGCCCCGCGAACCGGTGTCAGGAGGTTGACGGCGGCACCGGCCACGCCCAGGGCCAGCCACTCCCGCGTCGGGAGCGCGAGCCCCAGCCCGGCGAGGAGCCGGCCGTGCACCCGGGAGGTCAGCCAAAGCATCCCCGCCGCCGGCACGAGCGCCAGGGCGGCTCCCCCGACCGAGAGGCGAGCGACCATCTCGGCGAGGTCCCCCCACGAGATCGTGGCCGCGAGGGCGGCTACGGCGCCCACGGCGGCGACCCATCGGAGCCACCTCAGGCAGGGCCGGCTCGTCACGGCCCCCTACGGCCCCCGGCCGGGCGCGGCCGAGTCAGCCCCGGCGGCCCTCGGGAGTGGAGCGTGGGCGCGCCCACCCTTGACGCCGTCCACGGTGATGGCCCCGGCCCACCTCCGCACGGCCCGCCAGCGGCCGAACCACCGGTCGCTCGCCTCCAGGAGGCGCATCGCCCGTTCGACCGAGAGCCCCCCGAAGAGGTGCGGCAGGAGCCAGGTCGTGTAGCCCACGCGCGCCTCGATGCCGGCCGCGGCGCACCAGCGCCCCAGGGAGCCGGCGTCCTGGAGCGGGTGGTCGCTCGCCTCCTCCTCCCAGAGCCGGACCACGCGCATGGCCAGGTCGAAGGCCCATCGCATGGGGCTCGCGTTCGGGTCCAGGGAGAACCACCGGCCCCCGCCCCTGAGGACCCGGCCCGCCTCCGCCACGGCACGGGCCGGCGAGTGCAGGTGGTGCAGGCCCCCGTAGCAGAGGACCGCGTCCGCCGACCCGCCGGCCAGGGGCAAGGCCTCCGCGTCCGCCAGCACCAGGTCCACCCGTTCCAGGAGGCCGGCGTCGGCCAGGCGAGCGCGCGCCCTCTGGAGCATGGCCTCCGAGATGTCCACCGCCACGACCCTGAGGCCGAGCGCGGCCATGGGACCCGTGATGCGCCCGCTCCCGGCGCAGAGGTCCACCACGAGCGACCCCGCGTCCAGGCCCCGGGCCCAGCGGCAGGCAGTGAGGGCATCCAGGGCGCGGTAGTAGGGGTGGCCCACCACCCGCCGCTCGTAGTCGCCGACCTGGGCCTCGAAGAACTCCCGCTGCGAGCGCTTCTGGGCGCTGGCGGTGGCGTCGGAGGCCTCGCCCGGCGCGGCCACCAGGAGGCCGTGGCGACGGGCGAAGGCCTCGCGGGCCGCCCGGTCCGCCAGCGCCGGGGGGAGGAGGTCCACGATGCCCCCCTCGACGCGAACCCACTCCTCGCAGCGCGAGCAGCGGATGACCGCCTCCTCCAGGCGGCCCTCCGCATCCTCTTCCAGGGCCCTCACCATAGCGCTGGCCATGGTCTGGCCGCAGGCGGGACACCGCAGGACCTCGAGCGTCGATCTCAGCATCCGTCCTCCGGCCGCGGTCTCTCCTGGCACCCGACGCGAGCCCATCTGCCTGGCCTGCGCCCCTCGGCCGCGCCGCCCTCGCCGCTCCCCCCCCGCCGGGACGGAACTCTGGCCTCGACGCTGTAGCGCACGCACGCTCGCCTGAGGACGCCAGCCTCCACGCGGGGTTCGAGCCAGGCCAGCAGGCTTGCGAGCGGGGGCAGGTCCAGGCGCAGTCCCCAGTACCGCCGGGACGCGACGACGAACCTTTGCGACCGGAGCAACCGCCCCAGCCGTCCCGGGGGGATGGGTCGGGCGCCGTCCCGGTCCATGGGGTGCACCCAGGTCAGGAGCCAGCACAGAGGGTTGTAGCCGTTGTGCTCGTCGATGAACAATCGACCGCCCGGGCGCAGCACGCGGCGCACCTCGGAGAGTATGGCCTCGATCCCCGCCAGGGCGTGGTGCAAGACCCCGATGGCCATCACGGCATCGATGCTTCCGTCGGCCAGCGGCAGCCTGCCGGCGTCGGCACAGATGAGCTGTCGGGCGCCGCGATGCCGATGGCCCGCGCGCAAGGCCTCCAGCGACAGGTCCACGCCCAGACCTCGGCGGCCATCGCCCAGCCCATCGAGGTAGGCCCCCCCGCCGCAGCCCAGGTCGAGTACGCGGCCCCCGTGCGGGAGCGAGGCGCGCAGCGATTCCCGGCGGCGCGCCACGTAGCTCCCCGTGATCGGACTGCACTCGCCCCGCCCGTACCGGGCGCCGATGGCCTCGACCACCGAGCGCGAGAGGGGGCGCCGACGAGCGGCCGCCAGCGCGAAGAACAGCAACAGGCCACCGATCACCTCCGGCGGTGGCAGCAAGGAGAGCCAGGCAGGGCGGCCGAGCCACTGGCCCAACCCCACCCGCCACCAGGCGCTGTTCTGGAAGCACAGCAGGTAGCCGGCCGGGAGCACCCACCGCGGCAGGGCCGGTCGAACGGAGGCCGCATCGCGGCAGAGGACGTAGACGGGCAGCAGCAACCAGACGAAGTCGTAGAAGACCACCTTGGGCGAGGCCAGGAGCGTCGCCACCACGGCCAGGCCGACGTCGGCCAGTCGCGCCTCCCGGTCCAGGGGCGGCTTGCGCAGGACGACGCAGGCGACGGCGAGCACGGCCAGCGACGCCGAGGCGCGCACCCACGGCGCGGCGGCCGCCCAGGGCAGGACCGGTGAGCTGAAATCGCTCGGGACCCACAGTCGATGCAGCCAGCCCGACAGGCCCACGTTGGTCTGGACCCCGGTCAGGACCAGGTGGGCGCCGTCCGGCGTCGCTCGACCCGCCAGGACCTCGGCCAACCACCCCAGGTAGCCCATCCATGCCGAGGCCGGCACCAGGGCAAGACTGGCGGCGGCAATGACCCCTACCACGCACACGACCCCGGCCAGCACGCGCAGCCCGCCGCGAAGGACCAGGAGCCCCACGACCACCGCCACCTGCACCTTCACCAGCAGGGCGAGCCCGAGCAGGGCGCCGGCGGTCCAGGGCCTCTCGGCGCCCCAGGCACACGCGACGGCGGAGAGGAGGAAGAGCATGAGCATGTGGGACTGTCCGGCGCGCACGTCGTAGGTCAGCGCGTCGAAGCAGGCCACCAGGACGAGCACCGCGGCCATCTCGACACGACCGAAGCCTGGCGGCCGTGCCCGCCACCAGAGGAGCAGCGCGGCGGCGAGGAACAGGTGTTCCAGGAGCAGCCATGCGCCGCAGGCGGCCTGCACGGGCAGCCACCGCGCCAGAGGGGCGATGGCCAGGTAGAAGGGCGGGGGGTAGCTGGGCAGGTACTCGGGTTCGAGCACCAGCCGGCGCGACCAGTCGCCGCGCACCGCGGGGTCAAAGGGGTCCGCCCCGGAGGCGTAGACGTGCGCATGGAAGTACACCCCGCGCACGAAGTCCATGCCGCGTCCCTCCTGGTACATTTTCGCGGCGCGGAACGGGTAGTGGAGCAGGCAGGCCGCGGCGACGATCAGCAAGGTCGTTCGGGCCAGGCTGCCGCCGGACACGGCG
Source organism: Planctomycetota bacterium (assembly GCA_016209495.1). Classification (GTDB taxonomy): domain Bacteria; phylum Planctomycetota; class JACQVX01; order JACQVX01; family JACQVX01; genus JACQVX01. The sequence goes on along the minus strand of JACQVX010000183.1, from coordinate 2,450 downwards.
GCCCGGTGGGGCGAGGAGGGATCCGGGGCGACCGATTCGTTCAGGCGGGACATCCCATCCCTTGCCTCACGGGCATGCGTCGGCCCTTCCAGGGGGCGGCTGGCCGGGGTCTTGTGCAAGCTTACCCCCATATGTTGCGATTGGCAAAAGTGGATGCCACAATATGGTGGTCATCGTCCGGCACCGGCTCCTGGCTCCCGACGCAGATCTCACCAAGCGCCGGACCGCTGGCGGGCCGTTCCCCTGGCGGAGTCGCGCCCGCACGGGTCGCGCATTCCGCTGCGGTCCACGTAGCGTCCCGGGGCTGGCGGGCGCCCGTCGCGACACGCCGCCGGGGTGACGGCGCGGTACGAAGCTTCCAGCACCCTGGCGAGGGAAGCCCTCGTGGAAGCCGCCGAGTACGACCGAAACTACGCTCTCGAGAGGGACTACTGGTTCTTCCGCGGGATGCGGCGCATCCTCCACGCCCTTGCGGCCCGCTGGACGAGGGCGCCAGAGGGTCGGCCGGCCCGCATCCTGGACGTCGGCTGCGGGACGGGCATCCTCCTGGGCGAGCTCGCTCCCCGCGGACGGACCGTGGGGGCGGACCGCTCCCCGTTGGCCCTGGGCTACTGCCGGCTCCGCGGGCACCGCGAGCTGGTGCGCTGCGACGCCGGGGCGCTCCCCTTCCGGGCGAGGTGCTTCGACCTGGTGGTGGCCAACGGCCTCATCGAGCACCTGGACGAGGACGCCGGGTTCGCCGCGGAGCTGGCCCGCGTCCTCGCCCCGGGCGGGAGGGCCCTGGTGGTGACCTCGGCGGGACCCGGCCTCTGGACGGACCATGACCGGGCGAACCACCACCGGCGCCGCTACCGCCGGTCCGAGCTGGAAGCGGTCCTGCGTTCGGGCGGCCTCGAGCTCCTGCAGCTCAGCTTCGTCAACCTGGCCATCCTGCCCGCGGTCTGGGCCGTGGCGCGCCTGGAGGCCCTGCGGCGGCCGGGCCGCCGCGTGCCGAGGCGGAAGCTCCCCCGGGTCCCGCCGGTCGTCAACGCCGTCCTCTACGCCCTCCTGGCCGCGGAGTCCTGGCTGCTCCGCCGCTCGAACCTGCCCTTCGGGGTCTCCCTGGTCGCGGTGGCGGGGGCGCGCGAGGGTGCGTGACCGCCTCCAGCGCGCCGCCCTGGCCCACTACCGCGGCGAACCGCTGGGCGTGCGGCTGCACCTCCGGGGGAGGCTGCTGCTGTGTCCCTTCGCCCGGATCCTGGCGCGGCTCCCGGCGGCCCGGCGGGTCCTGGACGTGGGCTGCGGCCACGGGCTGTTCCTGCGCATGATCGAGGCCGGCGCCGGGGGCACCGCGCGGCTCGTGGGGGTCGACATCGCGGAGGAGAAGATCCGCGTCGCGCGGCGCACCCTGCGGGGCCGGCCCGGAGAGCCCGCCTTCCTCCACGGCGACCTGGGCGCGGCGGGACAGGGCCCCTACGACCTCATCACCCTCATCGACGTCCTCTACCTCCTGCCGCGGGACGTGTGGGACGCGCTCCTGGGGAGGTGTCGCCGGCTCCTGGCGCCCGGCGGCACCCTGGCGGTCAAGCTGGTGGACACCCGGCCTCGCTGGAAGCACGCCCTGACCTGCCTGCAAGAGACCCTGGCGGTCCGGGTCCTGGGCATCACCGAGGGCGAGGTCATCCAGATCCCCTCGCGGCGAGAACTGGTCGAGCGACTGGAAGGCCACGGATTCCAGGTGGAGGCCCACCCCATTGGCCACGGCTACCCATACGCCCACATCCTCTATCGCGCCCGCGCGGGCTAGGCGGTTCCTGATCGTCAGCGCGGACGACCTCGGCCTGGCCGGGGAGGTGGACCGCGCCGTGGAGCGGGCCCACCGCGAGGGGGTTCTCACCAGCGCCTCCCTGGTCGCCTGCGGCGCCACCGCCGAGGGGGCCCTGGCCCTGGCCCGCCGCAACCCCGAGCTCGGCATCGGCGTCCACCTGACCCTGGTGGGGGAGCGGGCCCTCCTGCCGCACGCGCGCCTCTCCCACCTGACGGACGGGGAGGGCCGCCTCCCCCGGGGTCACGGCGAGTTCGCCCGCCGTTTCCTCACCGGCGGCATACCCCTGGCCGAGGTGGAGGCCGAGCTGGAGGCCCAGGTCGGACGCGTGCGCGACTCGGGCATCCGGCCCACGCACCTGGACGGCCACCAGCACCTGCACCTCCTCCCCGGCGTCCTCGGCGCGGTGCTGCGCCTGGCCCGGCGGCACGGGATCGCGGCCCTGCGCCTCCCCCTGGGTCCCGGCGACCCCTGGTGGCGGGGACGACTGCATGCCTCCCTGGGGACTCGCCTCGCGGGCCTCCTCGCGGCCCGGGCCGTTCGCCGCTCCGGACTGGTCCATCCGGGGCGCGTCCTCGGCATCGCGGACACCGGGCGGCTGGACGGGGAGCGCATCCGGCGCCTGGCCGAGGGGATCCCGGAGGGG
>JACQVX010000184.1 GCA_016209495.1 Planctomycetota bacterium | reverse complement strand
GTTCATGACCTTCATCGCCTCGATGATGCACAGGGTGGTGTCGGGCTGGACCCGGTCCCCCTCGGCGACGAAGGGGTCGGCGTCCGGCGATGGGGCCCGGTAGAAGGTGCCGACCATGGGGCTCTTGATGGTCAGGCGCGCCACCGCCCCGTTGCCCGAGGGTAGGGGCGCGCCCGCGGGCGCGGCGGAGCCGGAGGCGGCAGTGGCCGGGGCGGGGGGGACTTCAGGGGGGGCCACCCAGCCCCCCCCGAGCCTCTGGTCCTCGCGGTAGACCACCTCCCCCGCCTTCTTCAGCCTGACCTTCCGGCCCTCCTCCTCGAGCTCCATCTCCAGGAGGTTGTTGGCGTTCATCAGGTCGATGAGCGCCTTGATCCGCTCCAGGTCCACGTCCATGGGGGCTCGCCCTCGGGGGGAAGCGGGGAATTGTAGCGGGGCCGCACGAGGGGTGTCAATCGCGCGCGCCTTGACACGGCATCGGCGGATTTGCTACGTTCGCATGGGTCCTCCGGGGGTGCGAGGGGGCATGGGAGAGACGCGGCGTCATACGCTGGTCGTCGTCGAGGACGACCGGGACAACCTCGCGCTCCTGCGCGAGGTCTTCGCCCCCGAGCACCATGTCCTGTGCGCTTCCAGTGCCGAGGAGGCCCTCGAGCTACTGGGCTCTCACGCCGTGGACGCCGTCCTGTCCGACGAGCGCCTTCCGGGCATGAGCGGGACCGGGCTCCTGGAGGCCGTCAAGGGACAGGACCCGGCCATCGTGCGGCTCCTCATCACGGCCCACGCGGACCTGCAGGTGGCCCTGGATGCCATCAACCGGGGTCAGGTCCGCCGCTTCCTCCAGAAGCCCTGCGACCCTCGTGTCCTTCGCGCGACCGTGCGGCAGGAGCTCGAGTACCGGGACCTCCTCCTGGCCAACCAGGACCTCTCCGCCACCCTGTCCGCGAAGCTGGGGCAGCTCGAGCAGGCCAACGAGACCCTGCGCGTGACGGTGCGGGAGCTGGAGGGCAAGTCCGCCGCCCTGGAGACGGCCCACGCCGCCCTCCTCACCCTGGACGAGATGAAGGACAACTTCCAGGCGAACATCAGCCACGAGCTCAAGACGCCCCTCGTCGCGGGCATGGGCTACATCGAGCTCATGCTCCGGGACGGCCTCGGCCCCATCGCCCAGCAGCAGCGTCACTGCCTGGAGATCTCCTACCGGAACCTGGTCCGGCTGGTGGGCATCATCGACGACCTCCTCACCTTCACGCAGATCCGCTCCCGCCAGGAGCGCCTGCTCCACACCCACTTCTCCCTGGTGCAGCTCCTGCGCGAGTGCGTGAACGACTGCCACGCCTGCGCCCTGGACGTCGCCGCCGAGGTGGAACTGCAGGTGCCCGAGGACCTCCCCGCGATCCTCGGAGACCGGGACATGATCCGCCGGGTCTTCGCCAACCTCTTCTCCAACGCCGAGAAGTTCGCCTCCGGCGAGGGGGTGCGCGTGAGGGTCTCGGCCCGCGCGACGGGCAAGGACCGGATCCAGGTGAGCTTCAGCGACAACGGGATCGGGGTGCCTCCGGACAAGGCACGCATGATCTTCGAACGGTTCCAGCAGATCGACGGCTCGTCCACCCGCAAGTACAACGGTATGGGGTTGGGGCTCGCCCTGGCCCGGGAGGTACTCAACGCCCACGGTTGCGACATCCTCCTGGACACCACCGTCTCGACGGGGACCACGTTCCTCCTGGAGCTCCCCACGGCCCAGGATCCACGGACGCGGGTCGCCCGGGCCTCCGGTCCGGGCATGGACTCCCTCGCGGGGGGGCGCCGTTCGCGGGTACTCGTCGTGGACGACGAGCAACACATCCTCGACCTGGTCTCCACCATCCTCGAGCGCACCGACCTGGAGCCGGTCTTCGCCCACAGCGGCGCCGAGTGCCTGGAACTGGTCCAGTCCCAGCCCGTCGACCTGGTGCTCCTGGACCTGGCCATGGAGGACATGAACGGCCTGGAGGTGTGCCGCCGCATCAAGACGGCCCCCGCCACGCGGCACATCCCGGTCCACATGTTCAGCGCCATGTCCGACGAGAAGGCCATCCGGGACGCCTACGAGGCCGGCTGCGACGGCTATATCACGAAGCCATTCAAGGTGGCCGACTTCGTCGGACGTATCCGCTCCATCCTGGGCGCCCCGGCCGTCCAGTGACCCCTGCCACTCCCGGCGAGACCGCGGGCAGTCCGGGGGAGCCGTACTCGGAGACGCCCACGCGGCCCATGGGGCCACCGATGTGGCGCAGCCTCGACCCGGCGGCGATCCCGGAGCGCCTCGGTCCCTACCGGGTCGCCTCCGCGGTCGGGCGGGGCGGCATGGGCACCGTGCTCCGCGGACAGGACGAGGCGCTGGGCCGCCCCGTGGCCCTGAAGGTCATCTCCGCAGAGCTTTGCCGCGACCCCTCCTTCCTGGACCGCTTCCGCCGCGAGGCGCGCGCCACGGCCCAGCTCAGCCACCAGAACCTCGCCCACGTCTACGCCATCGGCGAGGAGTCAGGGCGGCTCTACTTCGCCATGGAGTTCATCGAGGGCCGCAGCCTCGCCGAACTCCTGGCCGCCGAGGGCGCCCTGGCCCCCGAGCGGGCCGCGGACCTGGTGGCCCAGGCGGCCCGCGGGCTGCGGGAGGCCCGGCTCCGCGGGGTCATCCACCGCGACGTCAAGCCATCCAACCTCATGCTCTCCCGGGAGGGCGTCGTCAAGGTCACCGACTTCGGCCTGGCCAAGACGGCCCAGGCGGGAGACGCCAGCATCACCGCCGCCGGCACGGTCCTGGGGACGCCCCACTACATGTCCCCGGAGCAGGGCCGCGGTGACTCCGTGGACCACCGTTCGGACATCTACAGCCTGGGCGCGACCTTCTTCCACCTCCTCACCGGGCAGCCCCCTTTTCAGGCCGATACCCCCATGGGCATCGTGGTCCGCCACGTCACGGACCCGGTCCCGCGACTCCGGACCCTCCGGCCCGAGGTCCCGCCCCCCTTCGAGCGCGTCGTCGAACGCATGCTCGCCAAGGACCCGGCGTCGCGCTACCAGGACTACGACGCCCTCATACCGGACCTGAAGGGCCTGGCCGGTCTGCGGGTCGTGGACGTGGCCGCCCAGCCCCTGGAGTGCCAGCACGTCTCCCCGTGGATCCACCGCCCCAGCTTCCGCCTCCCCGAGGCGGTGGCGCACCTGAAGCCCGCCGGGCTCGTCCACCGCGGGATCGCGACGGTCCTGGACTATCTGGTCTTCTTGCCGCTGTTCATCCTCGAGCTGGCGGTCCCCGTCCTCTGGGGAGACCCCTTCGCCTGGCTTGCCGTGGTCCTGGTGACCCTGGTCAAGCCCCTCTTCCTCGCCTACCACGTGGGGACCCACGTGCGCTACGGCCGCAGCCTGGGGAAGATGGCCGTGGGCCTGCAGGTCTTCCGCCGCGACGGGGCCCCCGCGGGCCCCGTGCGGCTCCTCGGGCGCTGCCTCGCCTCCCAGGGCCCCCTCGCCCTGTGCCTCGTCTACGTGGACACGCTGGGCCTGGTGAGCGTCTTCCCCTTCCTGGGGCAGAACCGCTCGACCCTGCTGGCCATCGCGGGCCTGGGGTTGGCGTTCACCTACGTCAACGCCCTCCTGGTGGCCCTGGGGCGCGAACACCGAGGGCTGCACGATCGCCTCGCGGGAACGGTCGTGGTCCACCGCAACCTGCGCCGGGAGGTGCGGCTCCAGGAGACCTCACTGCGTGGCGACGCCGACCCCGGGCTCGCCCTGGCCCTCTCCCTGGTGCCAGGGGCGGCGCACCTCTATCTCCGCGCCTACCGGCCGGCCGCCCTCCTCCTGGGTTTCTACCTGATCGTGATCCCCGTGGGTCACATGGCGGCACGGCACCTCTCCGCGCCGGTCTCCGTGGTCTGGGTGCTCTTCGCGGCGGAGGCGCTGGTCTGGGTCGCATCGGTGGTCCACGCCCTGCGCCTGGCGCTGCGCCTGGCGCGCGAGGGCCGGGCCCTCGCCCCCTGCGGGCCTCGGGCCGCCGTGAGGGAATGACGGCTACATCCGGCCGGGGTGAACGTGCATCCCCGGCCCCTCGCGGACCGGGCTGCCCTCCGCGACCCCGTGCGAGGCGCCCGTGCCCCCCGGGGCCTCCCTCGTGCCTCCGCCATCGGCCGTGCGCCTCGCGCGAGGCCGCAGCATCAGGGCCGCCAGGACCACCGCAGCCAGGGTCGCGGGGGAGGAGGCCGACTCCTCATGGCGCCCACCCGACAGAGGGGCCGTCACCTGGATGAGGGGTTCGCCCGTGAGGGCCTCGAGGTGCCCGGTCCCCCAGTTCAGGAGCGCCCCCAGGGCCAGGGAGACGCCGACGATGCTCGCCAGGTAGGCGACCGCGCTCCTCCTCCCCAGGTTCCCGGCCACCATGACCACCGTCGCGGCGTTGGTGGCGGGCCCCGCCAGGAGGAGGACCAGGACCGCCCCGGGGGAGAAGCCCGCGGCGTGGAAGGCCGCCGCGACGGGGGTCGAGGCCGTGGCGCAGACGTAGAGCGGGACGGAGACCACCAGCATCGCCACCATCTCCAACCAGGGCCGGCCGACCAGGGGCCCGAAGCCCACGCCCGCGTGGACCACGACGATGAACCCGGCCAGGAGGCACCCCAGGAGCAGCCACGGCGCGAAGTCCTCCAGCAGGTCCCCGTAGGCGTAGCTGAATACCCGCGCCACGCGCTCACGACGCCCGTGGACCTCCCCGGCCTCATGGTCCGGGTCCTCGCAGACGGCGCACCCGCCCCCGGAGGGCGCCGACGCATCGCCGCCGTCCCGATCGGTCCATTCCCCCAGGAGCCCCGCCGCGATGGCCGTGAGGAAGGCAGCCACCGGGCGCACCACGGCCATGGCCGGCCCCATGAGGGCCCAGGTCATGGCGATGGAGTCCACCCCCGTCTCCGGGGTGGAGACCAGGAAGGAGAGGGTCGCCCCCTTCCCAGCGCCCCGGCGCCGGAGGGCGAGGGCCGTGGGGACGACGCTGCAGGAGCACAACGGCAGCGGGATGCCCAGGAGGGCCGCGCGCACGGTGGCCCCCAGGCCGCGGCCCCCGATGGCCCGCTGGACTCGGTGGGCGGGGACGAGGACGTGGATCACCCCCGCCACGAGACAGCCCCCCAGGAGCCAGGGGGCGAAGCTGCGGAACACGCCCCAGGAGGCGGCCATCACGTCCACGACCGGCCCCAGGAGGTCCATCAGTGCCTCACGTGCTCCAGGTCATCCCGGGGGAGGCCCACGTCGCCTCACTCCTCCCCGTCCAGCACACGGATGTCCTGCGCCACCACCGCCTCCACCTGCGAGAGGGGGGTGCTCCCGATGAAGAGGAGCGACTTGAAGGCGTCGTTGACCTGGCGGAAGGACTCCTCGTCCGTGAGCAGGGCATCGAGCGGGTCCTCGGGCCGGCGGGCCGAGTGCCAGACCTCCCACTCCTCCAGCACCCCCTGGCCGCTGGTGTGAAAGGCCTCCAGCATCCGGAAGGACTCCGTGGCCAGCCGCTCCGCGTCCGTCACGCGATCGCGGTAGGGGACCCAGCGCTCGCCGAAGAGGCCGAGCTGCTCCGCGATCTGCCCCATGAAGACCTCTTTCTGGAGGACGTATCCCCTCCAGATGTCCGCCCTCTCCCCTCCCTCCGCCACCCGGAAGCGATTCTCGTCGAGGGCCAATCGCATGAACTCCTGCTCCAGTCGCGCCACCTCGGAGATGGGTCCCATGAGGTGGCGCGACTTCCGGCCGTAGCTCCGCCCGGGCGTGCTGCAACCCGCCAGGGCCGCCAGGGCCAGCGCCAGGCCCACCCGTCCCGCCATGCCCATCGCTCGCATCACCCGTCCTCCCTCAGAACCTCGTAGTACCTCGGATCGTCCAGCAGGCGCAAGGTCTCCACGCCGTGGTCGGACGCCACGTGGTCCAGGAGGGCGCGGGCCTGCCGGCGCAACTCGGCGCGCGCCTCTCCCATGTCACGGGAGAGACGCCCCAGGAGCAGCAGCAGCTCGCGGTCGGCCAGGAAGGTATGCCCGTCCAGGCGCACGGTGGCGTAGAGGGCCCGAAGGGTCATGTCTTCCGGCGACCGCCCCTCGGGGTTGAGGTCGCGGTCCGATGCAAAGCGCGTGCGATAGGCGTCTCGGCCGACCACGGGGCCCGACAGGATCGAGGCGCGTGCCCACTGTACCTCCGGGTCGAGGGGGTCGGCCACGACCCCCTCGTCCAGGAGCAACAGGGCCCGCCGGACCCACGACCACCGCAGGTCCTCGTCGGTCTCGTAGAAGGGGATGTCGTATGCCATGGTGTCGGCGTGGATCGTACGGATCACCCCCATGTGGGGCTGGATCGCCGAGATGAGGTCATAGAGGGCCGGCAGCTCCCAGTAGCGCAGGTCGCGCCGCAGGCCCTCCGCCCGCGTCCAGAGCACGTCCAGGGCCAGGGCACGGAAGCCCCCCAGGAGGAGCGTCCCCGCGAACTCGCCCGGGTGCATGGCGGCCAGCGGCGAGGGCGGCGCCAGACCGGAGCGTCCCTGCGCGCCCTCCGTGGCGCGGCGCGCGGGGACGCTCGCCGCCAGGGCCCCCAGGGCCACGAACCAGGGGGCGAGAGACGCCAGGACCCTCACGCGTACTCCCTGGCCGCAGCCACGGCCGCGGCCACCACCCCGGCGCCCAGCACCCACTTCCCCGCGTAGGCCAGGGCACCCAGGACGTACCAGAAGGGCAGAGCCTCTCCCTGCGCCACCGCGGAGGCGACCGAGAACCTGCCCAGGTCCGGCACCAGCGCGCTGGCGTCATCCACCACGCCCTGGACGAAGAAGAGGCCCTCCCCGAGTGCATCACCCTCCCCGGGCCCTCCCCCGGCCTGCCCTTCCCCCTCGCCGGGGCCGTGGTGGGCGTGGATGGGGCCCAGCGCCAGGAGCCGCAGGTTCTGGCGCACCGGCTCGGCGGAGGCCCCGGCCACGAGGAGCGCCAGGGCGACGAAGCTCGCAACGGGCGTGGAGAAGAGCGTGGAGGCGGCGACCCCCAGGGCGGAGAAGGCCAGGGCCTGGGCCCAGATCACGGCCAGGGCCCGCGCGTAGCCACGGGCGAAGGGGGTGTCTCCCGCCAGCCCCCAGACGCCGTAGGTGGGACGCCCCAGGGCGTCCAGCCTCGGGTCGGCGCCAAACAGGGCGTCGTCCTCGAAGGGCGTCACGGAGACCCGCAGCCCCGCGCCGCGCAGTCCCGGGGGCACCTCGACCTCCGCCTCCCGGGCGTGGATCAGGTCCAGGCGCAGGAGGCAGGCCTCCTTCCCTTCGGCCACCATCCGCACCTCCGCCGTGGCGATCTGCCGCCCGAACTCCCTCGCCACAAGGCAGAGGCGGATGGCGACGGCCCGGACACCGGCAGGAAGCTCCCAGCGAAGGGAACCGCCGTGGCCCACCCAGCTCATGGAGTCGCGATAGAGGGAGCGCCGCTCCACCCCGGACGACGTGGCGTTCACGGAGACCCTGGCGGCCGGGGGTTCGCCCGCGACCGCCACCAGGCCCAGCCCCCCGAGCCCCGAGGCGGCGACGAGGAGGCCCGCCAGGAGTCCATGACCTGCCACCCGGCCCACGGCCACCAGGGACCGAGGAAGGCCCGTGGCCACGAGGGAGACGAGGCCCCCCCGAGAGGCCGCCCGGGCACCGAAGCTCGCCGCGGCCTGAAACGACGTCACCAGCGTCACCAGGACACCGGTCAGGGACAGGCCCATGGAGGCCACCAGGGCCGGCCTCTCTTCCTCGCGCGCCACCGGGAGGACCGTGGCGGCGCACAGGCTCGCGCCCAGGCCCAGGGCCACCGCCCACAGGGCGCCGTGGGCCAGCCCCTCCCGGACGGAGAGGCGCGCCACCCCCCAGGTCCCCCGCCACCAGGCCTGCGCGGTCACGACGCCGCCCCGCCCGCGGGCACCACCGCGCGCAGGAAGAGGGTCTCCAGGGTCTCCCGGGGGCGCTCCACCCGCAGGACCTCGACACCCAGGGGTGACAGGGCGGAACGGATGTCCGCCTCCGCCCCGGGGCTCGCCCCCCGCAGCCGCACCTGCAGCTCGTCGCCGCGGGCCAGGGTGGATTCGACGTCCCCCTCGAGCACCTTCCGGCCTTGATGCAGGATCACGATGCGGTCGCACACGTCCTCCACCTCCGCCAGGAGGTGCGAGGAGAGCAGGACCGTGGTCCCGGCCCTGCGCAGGTCCTGGATCATCCCCTTGAACTCCCGGTGTCCGATGGGGTCCAGGCCCACGGTGGGTTCGTCGAGGATGAGGAGCCGGGGTTCGCCCACCAGGGCCTGGGCGAGGCCCATGCGCCGTCCCATCCCCTTGGAGAACTCCCCCACGGGCCGGCGGCGTTCACCCCCCAGCCCCACCTGGCGGAGGATACGATCCGCCCGCTCGCCCCGGGTACGCGCGTCGAGGCCGGCCAGCCGCCCGGCCAGGTCCATGACCTCGTCGGCGTCGAGGAACGGATAGAGGACGTTCTCCTCCGGCAGGAACCCCACGGGGCGCCGCGAGCGCGGGTCCGACGGGGGGAGCCCGAAGAGGCGCACCTCGCCACGGGTGGGATGGATGAGCCCCAGGAGGGCCTTGATGGTCGTGGTCTTCCCGCTGCCGTTGGGCCCCAGGAGCCCCACCACCTCGCCCTGTCCCACCTGGAGGTCCAGGCCGCGGAGGGCCTCCACGCGCCGGCGTCTCCAGGGGACCCGGTAGACCTTCACCAGGCCCCGCACCTCGATGGCCGGTAGCTCCAAGCGCCCTTCCTCTCCCGCTCCCCAACCCCGGGGGCCGGAGTATTATAATACGCCGCGCCGCCGAGGCTCGCGCGAGGCAGGGAAGGATGCCGCTCCTCTTCATCGAGACAGGTCGCCAGATGGGCCACGCCCTGCCGCTCAAGACCGCCGTGACCATTGGCCGGGATCCCCAGTGCGAGCTGGCCCTCGCGGACGAGCGGGCCTCCCGACGGCACGTGACCCTCACCCCCGGGCCGGACGGCATCCTCCTCGAGGACCTCGGGTCCGCCAACGGGACCTACGTCAACGGCCAGCGCGTCCGCCGGGCCAGCCTCACCGTGGGGGACCGCATCGCCATCGGGGAGACCACCATCGCCGTCGTGGCCGCCCCAGGGGAGCGAACCTCCGCCCCGGCGCCCCCGGCGGCCCCTGCCGCGTCCGCCGAGGCTCCCGCTGCCCATCCCCGCGCCGCGGGCGGTGCCTCGCCGGGCGCGCGGCCGCCGGCGCCGCGCCCTCGCCCGGACGCCGCCGGGCTCCTCGACCCCGAGGGCGAGCGCGAGGTGACGGCCCTGGCGGTGGCGGAGTACCTCTCCTTCACCATCTTCCTCGTGGTGCTCTTCCTGGCGGCCAGCGACCTCACCCGCCTCCTCCTCTCCGCCCCCGGGCACTGAACCGCTTCACTGCAAGAGTCCACCGATTCCGGGTAGACGTGGGCCTGCCTGCCGGCCGGCAGGCAGGCGTGGCCGTAGGCGTGTGCGTGTGCGTGGCCATGGACGTGAGGCGTGAGGCGTGGCCGTGGCCGTGGCCGTGGCCGTGGACGTGAGGCGTGGCCGTGGCCGTGGCCGTGGCCGTGGACGTGCGTCCTCCCTGCGACCGCACCGCGCCCGCCCCCGAGGCGCCTTCGGCGCCCTCGGGTGC
>JACQVX010000180.1 GCA_016209495.1 Planctomycetota bacterium | reverse complement strand
GGCGGCCCCCGCCCCTCCGAGCGAGGACCCCCGGGACCTGCGCGGCGAGGGGGCCTACGTGGACCGCTACGTGGCCCAGGGGGGGCGCATCGACGAACCCTACGAGCTCTCCGAGGACATCGCCACCAAGTACCGGGACAGCTTCCAGGACCTCATGGACCTCCTGCAAGAGGCCTCCAGCCGCTTCGTCCAGGACGCCCAGGGCAACCTCCACGTGCAGATCACGGGGATCGACGAGGAGTCCATCATCGGGAGCAAGCTGCACCTGGAGGCCCAGGACATCATCAAGAGCGTGAACGGATTCCGGGTGGACAACCCGGAGCAGGCCATGCAGCTCTACAACACCCTGCGCCACGAGTCCGAGTTCATCGTGGTCATCGAACGCAACGGCCGCGAGGTCGTCCGCTACTACCGGGTCCGTTAGGCTAAGTCGCCGTGACAAAATCACTGCTACATTCGGCCGGCTGCGGAGGTCGCTGGCTTTGTCGCCGCTCCTCCGCGTATCTTTCCATTGATACGCGTCGTCGCGGCTCCTCGCCATCGACCTCCTCGCTCCGCCTCGGTGTTTCACGCAGTGATTTTGTCACGACTCCTAATCGAAGCTGATCCTTCGCACGTCCTTCAGGGCGATGCGGTAGCCCCCGTAGGCATTGGAGCCGCGCAGCTCGACCCGGGCCTCCATGGTGCCCTCCAGGACCTGCCCCTCCTCCCGGTAGACCAGCACCACCGCCACCCTCCGGTCCTTGCCCTCGCCCTGCGCCTGCAGCTCCACGTTGCGGACGCGCTCGAAGGGCACCGTGAGGTCCGCCGCCCCGTGGCGCACGCGGAACTCGGGCACCGCCTCCCCCGCGTCGCCGAAGAGCCCCGCCGACCCGTAGTGGCAGAGGAGCCCCTCCAGGTTGTGGGTCACCTCCTGCACGTCCAGGACCTGGGCCCTGTGGCGCACCGGCGCCGGCTCCGGGGGCGGGGCCGGGGCCTCGCCAGGGCCCTCGCCCCCGCCCTGGGCCCGCGCCAGGGCCGTCAGGAGGAACGCCACCCCGAGCACCACGCCGACTCTGGCCCTATACACCCTCGCCCTCCTTCATTGCCCCCTCTCGCGGGGGGGCGGGATTCTACACGACGGCGGGACCACCGCCCAGGCCTCCTCACGGAAAGGGTCTACCGATTCCAGGTGGGCGTGGACGTGGGCGTGGACGTCACGTCCACCTGCACCTGCGCCCACACGCTCACCTGCACGCCGGCCCGGACGTTTCCTCGAGTCCCGGCGTCACCTGGAGCGGCACCACCACGGGGCCCGCCCCCCCCTCGGGCCGGGTCACCAGGGCCTCCACCCCGAAGACCTCGCGCAGCATGGCCGCCGTGACGACCTCGGCGGGCCGGCCCGAGGTCGCCACGCGCCCCCGGTGGAGGACCGCCATCCGGTCCGCCCGCTGGGCCGCCAGGTTCAGGTCGTGGGAGACCTCCACCACCGTCATGCCGCCCTCCCACCGGAGGCGGTCGAGGAGCTCGTAGATGGCGACCCGACGCCGCAGGTCCAGGTGGGCCGTGGGCTCGTCCAGACAGAGGACCTCCGGTCCCTGGGCGAGGGCCCGGGCCAGGAGGACGCGCTGCCTCTCCCCGGTGGAAAGCTCGCCCACCGCGCGTCCCGCCAGGTCCAGGGTCTCCGTCAGCTCCATGGCCGTGCGGACCGTATGCAGGTCCTCCGGCCCCTCGAATCCGAAACGCGGGAGGTGGGGGAGCCGCCCCATGAGGACGACCTGGAGGGCGGTGTAGGGGAAGGCCAGGTGGGTCTCCTGGGGGACGTAGGCCATGCGGCGCGCCAGGGCCCGGGAGGGAAGGCCCGCCAGGTCCAGGCCGTCCAGGAGGACGCGGCCGGCGGCGGGCCGGAGGAGGCGCACGAGACAGCGCAGGAGGGTGGACTTCCCCGCCCCGTTGGCCCCCACGATGGCCATGAGCTCCCCCCGCGCCACCGAGAGGTCGCAGCCCGCCAGGACCTCCCGCGCGCCGTAGCGGAAGCGGAGCCCCTCGCAGGCGATCAGAGCCAGGCCCGCCGGCCGCGGGTGTGGAGCAGCGCCACGAAGAAGGGCCCGCCGCAGAGGGCGGTGACCACCCCGGCGGGCACCTCGGTCACGGCGCCCAGGGCCCGCGTCACCGCGTCGGCCCCCACGACGAAGGCGGCCCCCAGGAGCGACGCCGCCGGGACCAGGAGGCGGTGGTCCGGCCCCAGGAGCATCCGCGCGGCGTGGGGGACGATGAGCCCCACGAAGCCCAGGCTCCCCGCCGAGGCCACGGCGGTGCCGCAGAGTAGCGAGCCCGAGAGGAAGACCACCCACTTCAGCCGCCCCGGGGAGGCCCCGGACTGCTCCGCCGTCTCCTCGCCCAGGGCCAGGACGTCCAGGGGACGGGCGTGGGCGAGGAGGGCCAGGGCCGCCAGGACGACTGCCGTTCCCACCACCGCGGGGTCGCGGTAGCCCGAGGCGCGGGCCAGGGAGCCCATGAGCCAGAGGTGGGCCGCCGGGAGGCGCTCCAGCGAGACCACGCTGGTGAGGAGCATGATGAGGGCGGAGATGAAGAAGTTGAGCATCACCCCCGCGAGGAGCAGGGTGTGGACCTGGATCCCCCGCCAGGCCCCCGCCACTGCCGCCAGGAAGCCGATGGCCCCCAGACTCCCCAGGAAGGCGGCCAGGCCCACGGCGTCCACGCCCAGGAAGGCCGCCTGCGCCCCTCCCAGGCCCAGGGCAATGGCCCCCACCGCCCCCAGGGCGGCCCCGCTCGAAACTCCCAGGACGTAGGGGTCCGCCAGGGGATTCCGGAGGAGGGCCTGGAAGGCCACCCCCGCCAGGCTGAAGGCCGCGCCCACGGCCGCGGCCAGGGCCACCCGCGGGAGGCGCACCTGCCGGACGATGGTGGCCTCTCCCGGCGTCCCCGCCGAGGGGTCGAGGGCCACCCGCAAGGCGCGCCAGGGCCCGATGGGCTCGCTCCCCACCCCCAGGCAGAGGACGGCGACGAGGCCCAGGAGCACCGCCAGGACACCCACCACCGCCAGCCAGCGCGCGCCCGTCACGGCGCCCCTCACGGCGCGAATCGCTCCGGGTGCAGCCAGGCGGCCACCTGGCGCAACCCCGCCACCAGCCGAGGCCCGGCGCGGGAGACCAGGTCCGGGTCCACCGCGTGGACGCGCCCCGCCGCCACCGCCGGCAGGGCGTCCCACCTCGACCACCACTCCATATCCCGCTCGGAGCCCTGGGTGGCGTCCACCACCACGGCCGGCGCGCGGCGGAGGACCTCCTCCCAACCATAGCGCGGGTAGCTCACCGGGGCGTCCCCGGCCAGGTTGCGCCCGCCCGCCCGGCACAGGATGTCGTCGCCGAAGGTACCGGGCCCCGCGCAGACCAGAGGGTCCCGGTCGTAGGCGAGGAGGGCCCCGACGGGCTCGGCCCCCTCCAGTCGCCTGGCCACCGCGTCCACCTCGACGCGCAACCGGCCGGCCAGCCCCTCCCCATCGTCCTGGACCCCGAGGAGGCGGCCCACCTCGGTGAGCGCACGCAGCATCCCGTCCAGGTCCCCGACCCGCACCACCTCCACCCTGAGCCCCAGTCCACGTAGCCGGTCATGGAAGGCGCGGCCGAACTCCCCCTCGGCGGGGATGAGGACCAGGTCCGGCCGGGCCGCCACGACTCGCTCCAGGTCCGGCGCGTTGTAGCTCCCCACCCGCGGGACCGAGCGGGCCTCCTGGGGGAAGTCGCACCAGGTCGTGGCACCCACGAGCCGCCCGCCCGCCCCCAGGGCGTAGACCATCTCGGTGAGGTTCGGGGCCAGGCTGACGACGCGAGCGCCGGGCTGGGGCGGGGACGCGCCCGACAGGGCCGCGTCCGGCCCGGGGCAGCCCGCCGTCAGGGCCGCAACGGCCCACAGGCCCGCGAGGGCCAGCGCCCGGCGGACCCGGATCACTCCTCCGCCAGTTCGCCGGCCCGGCGGGTGGCCTCCACCACGGCCTTGATGAGGGTCACCCGCAGCCCCCCCTCCTCCAGCTTCAGGAGGCCGTCGATGGTGCATCCGGCCGGGGTGGTGACCACGTCCTTCAGGAGGGCCGGGTGGGCCCCCAGGTCCAGGACCATGCGGGCCGCGCCGAGCATGGTCTGGGCCGCCAGGAGTGTGGAGACGTCGCGGGGGAGACCCACCTTCACCCCGGCCTCCGCCAGGCTCTCCACCACCACATAGAAGTAGGCGGGCCCGCTGCCCGAGAGGGCCGTCACGCCGTCCATGAGCCTCTCGTCGTCGATGACCACCGTGCGCCCCACGGCGGAGAAGAGGGCCTGCGCCATCTGGAGGTCCACCTCCGTCGCGTGGCGGCCGGCGCACAGGGCGCTCATCCCGACGCCCAGGAGGCAGGGGGTGTTGGGCATGACCCGGACCACCGGCACCCCCTCCGGGAGCCCGCCCTCCAGGGTCCAGGTGCTGACGCTGGCCGCGATGCTCACCACGAGCTGGCCCGGGCGCAGGGCACCCCGGAGCGAGTCCAGGACCGCCGCCACCCCCTGGGGCTTGACGGCGATGACGACTAGGTCCCGATCCCGCGCGGCCTCGGCGTTGTCCGTCCCCACGGCAACGCCCAGGCGCGACGCCAGGGCCTCCCTCCGCTCGGCGTGGCGCACGGTGGCGGCCAGGTCCTCGCGGCGCACCGCCTCCCGGGCCAGGAGGCCCGAGACCAGGGCCTCGCCCATCTTCCCCAGCCCGATGACCGCGAGACGACGCCCCCAGAGGACGGACGGGTCGGTCTTCATGCCCACGGGGGCCGGTCCCTATTTCTTCTTCTTCTTGCCGCCCAGGAGGCCGTCCAGGCCGCCCTCGAGCCCCTTGTCGATGAGCCGGCCCGCCTCCTCCGCCGCCTTGCGCTTGGCCACCTCCAGGGCCACCCGCTGCAGGGTCTCCCGCAGGCCGAGGCGCGGGCTCGTGACCGTGCCGGTAAGGGCCACGGAGGTGTCGATGTCCGGGTACTTCTCCAGGAACTCCCGGACCTGCCGGTCCTGGGCGATGGGCCCGGCCTCCACGCGCTGGTCCAGGTCCCCGCCCAGGCTGGTCCGGCCGCGCACCTTCATGTCCACGCCCTGGCCGTTGCCCTGGAGCCCCTCGTTGAGGATCCAGCCGTCCTGGATCTGGAAGGTCTGCTCGTAGGAGTCCATCTGGAACTCGCTCAGGGTCTCGCCCTTCGAGCAGGCGATGAGTTCGAGCAGGACCGAGGAGCCCACCCCCACGTCGGTGACGGAGAGCCGGGCCGGCGCGTCCCCCACGGTGGAGATGTTGGGCACGGTGACGCTGCGGCCCTCCACCACCGAGGTTGCCGCGCCGCGCTGCGCCAGGCGGGCCTCCAGGCTGAACCGGCTGGAGAAGCCCGCCGTGTCGGGCACGAAGGCGAGCATGGGGTTGACGTACTTCAGGAGGCTCAGGATCTCCCGGGAGACCTTGACCCCGCTCAGGGTCAGCGCCGCGTCCCAGGAGACCGCCTCCGCCCCCAGGTCGCTCTCGGCCCTGGCGGCGAGGTCCCCGTCGTTGACCCGCCCCGCCACGTCGGTGCGGAAGACCCCCCCGGCCAGTTCCACCGGGACGGTCAGGGACTCGACCACGTTCTCCTCCATGCGCACCTCGGTGAGCTGCACGGCCCCGCGAGCCTCCATGGCGGTCACCACGTCCTCGGCGTCCAGGGGCAGCACCACCGAGATGCCGTCCAGGGCCACCGTGCCCGAGATGGCCTTCTCCGCTTGCCCCGGGAGCCAGGCGCAGAGCTCCTCCAGGTCCAGGGGGGACGTCGTGGAGAGGGAGGCCTCGGCCCGCTTGAACTGGCCGTCCAGCCTGGCCTCGTAGACGATGACCGAGCGCCCCAGTTCCACCATGCCGTCCGCGGAGAGGCCTTCGGCCTTGCTCATGGCGCCCTGCACGGTCACCCGGGTGGGCGCCCCCTCGGGCTTGGAGAACAGGGTGCTCGTGACCGGCTCCCCGGTGGTCGCGTCCGGCGTCGTGGGCGACCAGGAGACCGCCGAGTCCCCGGCGTCCAGGACCGCGTGGAAGCTGAGGTCCTCCGGAACCCCCTCCGAGCGGGCCTCGAACCGGGCCCGGCCCCCCGTTCCCAGCTCCGGCGGCAACATGGCCAGCCGCCTCGCGGCCAGGTCCGAGAGGTCCACGCCCCCCGTGACCGAGGCGTCCAGTCGGGGCGAGCCCCCGGTGAGATCGGCCACGCTGGCCCGGGCGTTCAGCTCCAGGAGCCGGTCCACGGTCACTCGCACCAGGGGGACCGCGGCGGAGGAGGCCCCGTCGGTGAGGTCCACCTCGGCCTCGGGCAGCTCCACGAGGGCCCTCTCCAGGACCAGTGGGGCGTCGCCCAGGGGCCCGCCCCGGACGTTGACCCCCTCCAGGGCCACCTTCACCGCCTGGGCCCGGACCCGCTGGAAGCTGCCCGCCGCCTCGGCCTCCAGCGCCAGGCGGGCCCCGTCGATGGCAAGCCCCTCGGGGAGCGCCAGCAGGGCCGCGTAGCGGCGCGCCGCCTCCGCCAGGTCGCTCGCGACCCGCAGCCTTGCCTCCAGCCGGTCCGCGCCCTCGGCCCAGGCCACGAGCGCCGTCGCGTCCACCCGGTGGACCGCGGGCTCCGCCGGACCGGCGGGCGAGCCCACCGCCAGGACCACCTGGGAGGTGGCCTGGCTCGTCGAGGTGTTGGCCTGTCCCCTGGCCGAGAGGGCGATGGACTCCTCCTGGACCCGGGCCTCCCCCAGGGGGCCCCCGCTCGCGTCCAGGCCGCGCAGGGTCACGTCCACCGCGTAGTCCAGGTCCCCCTCCAGGGGCCCCGAGGCCCGGAGGTTCGTCTGGAGGCGGCCGCCCGCCACGGCAAGGCCCTCCGGGAGGAAGGCCGCGCCCCTCCGGGCCCCATCGGCGAGGTCCGCGTCCACGCTGGCCTCCAGGTCCACGGCGCGCCCCTCCCCGTCGAAGGTGCCGCGGGCGGTCACGGAGAGCGGGCTCGTGCGCAGGGTCAGCTCGGCCAGGCTGACCGACTGCTTCTCCATGTCCACCAGGGCGTCGGCGTGGACGTCCAGCCGCTCCAGCTCGAAGGGCCTCTCGCCCACGGGGCCGCCCGAGGCCGCGAGGCCCGTGGCCCCCACGTCGAAGAGGACGCGGGTGCGGCCGTCCTCGGCCTCCTCCGCGTGGAAGCTCACCGGGACCCGGCCCGCCACCGTCATCCCCTCCGGGAGCAGGGCCCGCCCCAGGCGCCCCAGCCGGTCCACGTCCGCCACCACCTCGCCGGTGGCACGCACGCGGGGTATGGAGCGCCCCTCCTCGACGACCACCGAGACGTCGCGCACGATGGCGGTGACGAAGGAGCCCCGGGCCGTGAGGGAGGGGACCCGGATCGTCTGGCCCCGCTCCTGGACGTCCGCGGAGACCTCGCAGGCCAGCTCCAGGTCCTCGCCCTCCAGGGGCGTGTCGGCGAAGGGCCCGCCGGAGGCCGCCAGGGACTGGACGTTCACGGTGGTCTTCACGGCCACCGCGGTCTCCGTCTCGCCCGGCCTCGCCTCTACGCCCACGTGGACCGACCCGCCCAGGCGAAGCCCGTCGGGGAGCAGGGCCCCGGCCACCCGGGTCAGCTCCGCCAGGTCCAGGTCGACCTTGGTGTCCAGCGCCATGGGGGGAACCGGCGTGCGCGCATAGTCGGAGACGGTCCCGTGGGCGCTCACGGTGGCGAAGGCGGAGGTCGCCCCCTCGCGGAGGGTGGCGAGCTCCAGGGTCCGGACCTCCACCCGGTGAGCCGTCGGGTCCAGACCCACGTCCGCCCGCAGGTCGAGCCCCGCCGCCACGGGCTCCTGGATGCCGGCCCCGGAGGCCGAGAAGCCTGCGAGGCCCAGCTCGCCCTTCACCTCCAAGGGCCCCTTCGCGGAGCCCGAGACGGTCCATGCGGTGTCCAGGGTCCCCCCGACCCGCAGGTCTTCCGCCAGGCCGAGGACCGCGCCCAGGTCCGAGCGCAGCCGCGCCAGGTCCGTGACGGACTTCAGGTCCAGCGCCACCTGGGGCGCCTCCCCGTCGAAACCGGCCACGGACCCCGACAGGGACAGGGTCTCGAAGGGCGTGGCGACCTTCAGGGAGTCCAGGTCGATGCGAGACGTCTTCAGGTCGGCCCGGGCCACCAGGTCCACGGCCAGGGACTCCAGGGCCGCCGGGGCCGGCCCCACCGCCTCGCCGGCGGCGCGGAGCCCCTGGAGGCTCAGCGTCACGTGGGCCTTGCTGGCCTCCCCCGCGACGCCGTCCACCTGGACCTCGAGGCCCAGGGTCCCCGCCAGCTCCGAGAGCCCCTGGGCGAAGGGGCGCGCCACCGAGAGGTCCACGCCCTGGAGCTTGACGGTGGCGTGGTACGGCAACTTGTCCGGGGCGTTCAGGTCCGCTCCCGGGTCCACCTTCACGTCCACGGAGAAGCTCCCGGCGGCCGCCCCGGCCAGCGTCCCCTTCACCGCCAGGGCCAGAAGCTCCGAGAGGACGAGCCTGCGGCCGAGGTTCACCGGCCCAAGCACCAGGTCCAGCCCCTGCACCGAGGCGTCCAGCCCCGAGGCCTCGTCCACGATGCGCAGCGAGGCCCCCTGGATGCGGACCCCCTTCACCTGCACGTCCAGGGGCAGCTCCACCGGACCCGACGGCTCCAAAGCCTTCGGGGCCGGCGCCTCGGCGGAGGGCCTGACCAGCCCCGCCAGGTTCAGGCTCCCGTCGGCCCGGCGGCGCACCAGGATGGCCGGCCGCTCCAGGAGCACCTCGTCCACCACGGCCGTCCCGCCCAGGGCTGGGGCCAGGGACCAGCGCACCGTGAGGCCGCCCAGGGAGACGACCTCCTCGCCCCCCGCGTCCTTCACGGCCACGTCTCGCACCTCGACCCCGGAGGCCGTGCTCACGGAGACCTGTCCTATGGCCGCGGTCCCGTTCAGCGAGGCGTTGGCCGCCTGTACCGCCTGGTCGCGGATCACCCCCCCCAGGAGGGAGGGGGCGAAGAAGACGGCGGCCATGAGCAGCCCCACGAAGAGGAAGGAGAAGAGGAACAGCCGGCGCAGCCAGAGTCGGCGCGGGCGGGCGGGAGGTGTCGGGTCTTCGGCCATGGGCGTGGCTCCTGGAAGGCGCGGCGGGGGGTCTCATTCCATGAGGGCCGCCGCGGGGGGCGGAGCGTACCACCGCCCGGTGGAGGCGACAACGACAAATCGACGGGGAAGGGGGGCGAGTCTGCGTGGGGGGGGACATGGGGGGGACCTTCGAGGTCCCCCCGTGCGATCAGTTCCCGCCCAGGGCGCGCCGGTGCTCGTCGAGGGCGGCCTGTGCCCGGTCGTCCTCGCTCTCGCCCTGGCTCCGGTCGATGAGGGAGTCCACGTCCAGGGCGGGCCGCTCCTCGGCCTTGGCCGCGGGATTCTCGAACCAGGCCTTCCACGCGTCCAGCCGCCGCATCAGCTCCTCGGCGTTGATGCGATGGACGTTCCGGCCCTTGGGGTACTGGAGGCGGAAGTCGGACCAGATGGCGCGCGTCTCCTCGTCGTCGGCGCGCTGTATCTCCTGCCTCAGGGCGTTGATCTTGGCCCGCTCGGTCTGCACCTCGCCCGGGTCCACCGGCAACTCGGCCATGAACTGGGGGAAGAAGCGCGTCGGGCCCTTGGGGTCCGCGTCGTGGCGGTGTCCCATCCCCACGGCCGCCTCCACTCGGCACTCCCCGCAGTAGCGTGTCAGGCCGTGCACGTGGCCAGGCTGCCCGAGGGCCACTTCGGCGCGGCAGTCAGGGCAATACTCTGTCTCGCCATGGACGTGCTCGTCGGAGACCCTGGCCACCAGGATCGCGTCCTTGCCCCCCGGGCCCGGTTCGACGGTCGCCTTCACCTCCTGGTTGCAGGTGTCGCACCAGACCGTCCGCATGTGCAGGTGGGCCGGGACCAGTTCCCCGGTCGCCGGGTCGTAGCCCACGTCGTAGCCACACACCGGGCAGAGGCGCGTGGTGGCGTGGCCCGAGTCCCGGTCCAGGTCATGTCGCTTCTGGGTCCGCTCGAACTCCACCTTGCAGGTAGGGCACCACCCGGAGACCCCGTGCCGGTGTCCCTCGTCCGCCGCCTCCACCTTGCACGAGGGGCACCACCGGGATGACCCATGGGTGTGGTGCTTCGCGCCCACCTCGGCGCGGCATTCGGGACAGTAGCGCGTCTGGCGGTCCGGGTTGGACGCCACGGTTCCCACCGACTCGTCCGGGGCCGTACAGCCGGCCACGGCCGCGAGCCCCACGGCGAGGAGCAGGGCCACCAGGGCCCAGGGGAGGGTAGGCTTCATGGGCCGCAAGTATAGCGTCCGTCCGGCTCGAGGGAAGGCCCCTCGGTGTCCCCGGCGGCGGCCGTGGATACGGAGGGGGCCGGCAAGTTTGGTGGAGCAGAGGGGAGTCGAACCCCCGACCTCCACGTTGCGAACGTGGCGCTCTCCCAACTGAGCTACTGCCCCGGGTGCCCGCCGGAGGCCTCTGGGGACGCCGCCGGGAGGCGAAGCGAATCATAGGTCGTCCCTGGGGACCGTCAAGGGGCTATGTCGCCGGGAAGACTCGTTTCCCTGTTGACCTGGCGGACACGCACCCTATCCTTTGGGCCATGGACGTGGTGAGCCATGCCCTCCTGGGGCGGTTGCTGGTCCTCGACGACCGCGGCTGGACCCGGGCCCAGCTCTGGCTCGTGGCCATCTTCGGGGCCCTGCCGGACTCCCTGCAAGTCCCGCTCTACCTGGTGGTGGGCGGGGTCCATGAGCGCCCCTGGTGGCTGCCGTGGAACGAGGACTGGCGCGGGTTCCGCGAGATCCACCCCTACGCCTCCTGGCTCTGGGAGGTGCCCCACAGCCTCTGGTTCGTCCTGCTGGCGGTAGTGCCCCTGGTGATCCACTTTGGTCTCCCGCGCACCTGCATCGCGGCCTACGCCTCGCACATCGTTGCGGACGTGCTCACCCACCACGGGGAGTGGGCCACGGCCCCCTTCTTCCCCCTGGGACCCCACGTCGAGGGGTTCTGGAGCGCGTGGGACGACCACCCGCTCATGTGGGCGGCCTGCTGGCTGGGCCTGCTGGCCATCTACTCCGTGGCGGCCCGCGCCTGGCGGCGCATCGCCGGTGCCCCGATCCCTCTGCCTCCAGGGCTCACCCCCTCCCTCATCGTACCCCATGGACGCCAGACGGCCCGCACCGGCTAGTGGCTCGGGGGTGCGGCCTCGACGGTCCCCCCCGTTGTCCCGCCCCCGCGTGGCGCCCCGCTCGGTCTACGGGTAGATCTTCTTCTCCTCCCAGTCCGTGGCCTCGAAGATCTCCGCGTTCTTTGCGGTGTAGGAGGTCCATTCCTCGGGTAGGTCCGCCTCGGCGAAGATGGCGGTGGGGGGGCAGACCGGCTCGCAGGCCCCGCAGTCGATGCACTCCTCCGGGTGGATGTAGAGCTGGTCGTCCGGAGACGAGAACTCGTAGATGCAGTCGACCGGGCAAACCTCCACGCACGCCCGATCCTTGACGCCGATGCACGGCTCCGCGATGACGTAGGTCACGGTCTCCTCCTCCGGGATGACGGTCCCGCGTGGGGACGGGGTCGTATCCTAGCCATGCCCACGGGGGCAATTCAAGACCCACCGTCCCGCGCAGGAAGCAGGAAATCCGTGTTGCGCCCCAGGTCGGTCCCGCTACAATGCCGCGCGAGTGAACCGGGCGTCTCGCCCGACCCCTCTCCGGTTGCGCACGCGTCCGTCATCCGTGCCCGCGGCCGGACCCAGCGCTCGAAGAGCCTGCCGGTGGAGTGAGCGAGTAGATAGCCGCGCTTGCTGTTCGACCGAGCGTAGCGAGGGAGAACATGCAGGCGCCTCGCGGGGGGGGGTCCTCCCGGCGGCGATCGGGCGACGGTGGCCGGGGCCGGTTCACTGGACCCACGGAAGACCAGACCGAATGGACGAACGCTCCCAGAGACCCAGGCGAGGCCCACGCAGGGGCCGCCGTTCCCATGGTCGGGGCCGCCGGGGCCCCATGGACGCCCAGCAGGGGCCCGGGCTGCAAGCATGGCACGCTCCCCCGCCCCACCCCCGGGACGAGCGTGACGCATGGGCGGGGGGCCCGTCCCCCCAGGCCCAGCCCCTCCCCTCCGGTCCCCCGGTCCTGGTGAGCGGGGTGCTGGAGGTCCACGACGACGGCCACGGGCACCTGCGGGTCCCCCAGGCCAACTACCTCCCGCGGCGCGAGGACACCTTTGTGGACCGGCGCCTCATCCGGGAGGTGGGCCTGGCCAACGGCTGCGAGGTGCTCGGCGAGGCGGTCCCCCGGACCGGCGGACCCGCAACGCTGATCGGCGTCTCCCGGGTGAACGGCGACGACCCGGTACGCTTTCGCGAGCGGGTCCATTTCCAGGACCTGACCCCCATCAGCCCCCACCAGCAAATCGTCCTGGAGACCACCCCCGACAGGCTGACGACCCGGGTCATCGACCTCCTCACGCCCATAGGCCGAGGCCAGCGCTGCCTCATCGTGGCGCCGCCCAAGACCGGCAAGACCACCATACTCCACGACATCGCCGACGCAGTCACCACCAACTACCCGGAGATCATCCTCATCGTGCTCCTGGTGGACGAACGCCCCGAGGAGGTGACCGACTTCCGCCGGAACGTGCGCAGCGAGGTCGTGGCGTCCAACGCGGACGAGATGGCCACCCGGCACGTGCGTGTCGCGGAGGTGGTCCTCGAACGGGCCAAGCGACTGGTGGAGAGCGGCAAGGACGTCGTGGTCCTCCTGGACTCCATCACGCGCCTGGCGCGGGCCTACAACCGCGAGACCACCGGCCGCGGGAAGACCCTCACCGGGGGGCTGGACGCCAGGGCCATGGAGAGTCCCCGGCGCTTCTTCGGCGGGGCGCGCAAGATCGAGGAGGGCGGTAGCCTCACGGTCGTCGGCACCGCCCTGGTGGACACCGGGAGCCGGATGGACGAGGTGATCTTCCAGGAGTTCAAGGGGACCGGGAATACGGAGCTGGTCCTGGACCGAACCCTGTCCGACCGCCGGATCTTCCCGGCCATCGACGTGACCCAGTCGGGTACGCGCCGGGAGGAGATGCTCTACGACCCGCGCTGGATTCCCAAGGTCCACATGCTACGGCGGGTGATGGCGGGGATGAAGCCCCTGGACGCCATGCAGAAGCTCATCGAGCAGATCCAGAAGTTCAAGACGAACGAGGAATTCCTAGAGACCATCCACGTGTGACCCGACACCGCGGGGTCGGGGTTCAGCCCTCGTATCGGTAGACGCCCCCCTTCTCGTTCATCACCCGATCGAAGGTCTGGCAGATCTCGGGGTCGAACTGGGTCCCGGCGCAGCGCCGGATCTCCCCCATGGCCTCGTCGTGGGAGCAGGCCCTCCGGTAGACCCGGTCGAAGGTCATGGCGTCGTAGGCGTCGGCCACGGCGATGAGCCTCGCCCCCACGGGGATCTCCAGTTCCCGGAGACCGTCCGGGTAACCCCGTCCGTCCCAGCGTTCGTGCTCGTGCTTGACCGAAGGCAGGATCTCCTGGAATTCCTCGACCGGGGTCAGGATGCGCTCCGCGACCAGGGGATGGGTCTTGATGTGGGTGTACTCCTCCTCCGTCAGTCGACTCGGCTTGTTCAGGACCTCATCCCGGATCCCGATCTTCCCGATATCGTGGAAGAGCCCGGCGATCTCCACGACCTCCAGCGCCTTCTCGACCATCCCCATGTGGCGGGCCATCTCGATGGAGCGCGCCGCGACCCGGACGGAATGGCCTTCGGTGTAGGCGTTCTTGGCCTGCAGGGCCTGGTCCAGGGACTCGCATGTGGCGAGGAATTGCCGCCGGTTGCGTTCCTCCTCGCCGTGGAACGCGCGGCGAGCCTCGTCCAGTTCACGGGTCACGGCGGCCAGCCGGGAGCGGGCCTCCACGCGCACGCGGCGGCGCGCCAGGGACTCCGCGAGGCGCGAGGCCACCTCCGCCGGCTTGCACGGCTTGAAGACGTAGTCGGCGGCGCCCGCCCTCATGGTGGCCACCGCCTGCACCGGGTCCTGGTCGGCGGTGAGGATCACGAGGTCCGTGTCGCGAAAGTTCCCCCGCATCTCCCGCAGGAGGTCCGCCGGGGAAAGCTCCACCACGTCCGTATCCAGCAGGGCCAGGGAGTAACCCCCGGCGGCCAGGGCCCGCCGCGCCTGCGGCAACCCCTCCACCTCGATGGGCAGGACGTGGCGCGTGGAGAGCTGCTGGAACACCCCGCCCATGCCCCTGGCCACGATGAGGATCCGGTCCTTCATGGATACCCCTCCCGACGCGTTCGATTGACGGCCCCACCCCCCCCGCCTAGAATACCCGCCCACACCGCGGAGTCCCACCCCATGCGGATCTTCGACCCTCACATCCACATGTATTCCCGGACCACCGACGACTACGAGCACATGGCCACGGCCGGGATCGAGGCGGTCGTGGAGCCGGCCTTCTGGCTCGGGCACCCGCGGACCCACCTCGGCACCTTCCTGGACTACTTCGACTACCTTCTGGGTTTCGAGACCGAGCGGGCGGCGCGCCATGGCATCCGCCACCTCGTCGCCCTGTCCCTGAACCCTCGAGAGGCCAACGACCGCAAGGTCTCGGCGGAGGTCCTGGAGCGCCTGCCCGACTACCTGGACAGGCCGGGCGTGGTGGGGGTGGGCGAAGTCGGCTTCGACGACATCACGGCGGCGGAGGAGGAGGCCCTGCGCGCCCAGGTCGAGGTGGCGCGCCGGAAGGACCTGAACGTCCTGGTGCACACCCCCCACCGCGACAAGCGCCGTGGCACCGAGCGGAGCATCGCCGTACTACGGGAGATGGGCGCCGACCCGGACCGGGTCCTCATCGACCACAACACCGAGGAGACCATCGACCTGGTCCGCGCCTACGGCGCATGGGCTGGCCACACGGTCTACCCGGTCACGAAGCTCACGCCGGAGAGGGCGGTCAACATCATGCAGGGCCATGGGACGGACCGGCTCATGGTGAACTCGTCCGCCGACTGGGGACCCAGCGACCCGCTGGCCGTCTGTCAGGTCGCCCGCGAGATGCGGCGGAGGGGCTATGCCCGCGAAGAGGTCCAGAAGGTGGTCTGGGACAACCCGGTGGCCTTCTGGCGCCAGGGCGGGAGGGCCAAGCTGTAGTGACAGCCTTCCCCGGGGCCAGCCTGGCCTACCCGACCCTGAAGCCCTTCGCCCTCAAGCCCTCTGTGGTCTATGGGCCCATCGCCACCCGCCGGAAGGGCCGCTCCCTGGGGATCAACCTCCTCCCCGCCCGCTGGAAGGTCTGCAACTTCAACTGCGTCTACTGTCAGCTAGGCTGGAACCCCGCCCCGACGGTGGAGGGACAGACCGAGGGCCACCCCTACCCCGAGCCCTCGGCGGTCCGCGAGGAAGTGGACCGGCGCTTCGCCGAGCTGGCCGCGTCGGGGGACCGTCCCGACACCATCGTGCTGAGCGGCAACGGCGAACCCACGCTCTACCCGGCGTTCCCGGAGGCGGTGGAGGCCGTCCTCGGGGCCAGGGACCGCCACTTGCGCGACATCCCGGTGGAGGTGCTGACCAACGGGACCCGGCTAGCGGACGCGGAGGTCTCCAGGGCCCTGCGGCGCCTGGACCGCGTGATCGTCAAGCTGGACGCCGGGACGCGGCGCGGCCAGGCCAGGGTGGACCTGCCGGTGGAGCGCGACTTTGACCTGGACCGTCTCACGGATTGGGCAGCCGCGACGCGCGGCATCATCGTTCAGGCCATGTTCCTCCGGGGGGCGGTGGACAATACCGGCGAGGCCGAGGTGGAGGCCTGGATCGACCGCCTGGCCCGGATCCATCCCCGGCTCACCCAGATCTACTCGCTGGACCGGATTCCCCCCGCCCCGAGGCTGGAGCAGGTCCCGCGCGAGGCCCTGGAGGCCATCGCCCGCCGGGCACGGGAACGTACGGGGCTCGAGGTCGAGGTCTACTAGCTCGGGGGGGAACCGAAGACAGTTCCCCCCCGATGTCCCCCCCTCGGCGGGGGGGAGGGGCTCTGATG